>JBEKFU010000058.1:0-24793 GCA_050013155.1 Thermacetogeniaceae bacterium
GATCCCTCGGTAGCGCCGGGCGCCGTCCACCCGCTGGTGAACAACCTGGACCTGGTGGTCAAGGACCCGGACGGCAAGTTATGGCTGGGCAACTCCTTTCTGACGTCTGGCAAACCGGATGACGTCAATAATGTGGAGGAGGTCTACATCCCACAGCCGGAGGCGGGGACCTACACCATCTACGTGAAAGGGACGAGCATCGTCCGGAACACGGTACCGGGCGCCTTCCGCACGTCTCAGGATTATGCGCTGGTCTACGGTCAGCCCCTGGTCCGGGACGTGGTGCAGTCAGTTTCCAAGACAGTGACCCTGGCCTCGGGAAGCGAGATCAGCCTCGACAACGCCCGGATCAGTTTCGAACAGGACGGCCAGCTCGTGAACTGGTCGCCCCAGGGTTCTCCCGCGGCTGCCACCGGTGGCTCACAGAGCCAGCCGGCGGGGGAGAATAGCATCTTCGGGGCGGACATCTATCTGCCGCCGGCAACAACCGCTAGCCCGTCCTATGCCTATCTGGCCGGGCGCATCTGGCAGGCCCAGGGGGTACAACTGGTCAATGTGGGCGGTAGCTTCATGTTTACCGAGATCAATCCCGCTGACCGTTCAGGTGGATATCTGCTCGCTCCCGGGGCGAGCAACCGGCTCTCGGTCAACGGGTCGATGTTGAATGACCCGGGGAAGCTGCCTCCGGGGGGCGAGGTCCGGGCGGTGATCAACCCCAGCACCCAAACCGTCTGGAGCGCAGATGTGGTCTGCAAGGAGGTGGATGGCTTCCTCGACCGGGTCGACCAGGAGCAGCAGGAGGTGTATCTGGTCGGCGCCAATCAGCCCCTAACGCTTGCTCCCGATGTATCCCTGGTCTACCTTGACGAGATCGTCGACGCCGATCCGGCGGACATTCCTTTTGGGGCCGGGGCCAGCCCGGCCTGGGACAAGCTGCTCCCGGGCCTCAAGCTGAAACTGATGCTGTCTCCGGAAAACGGCGCGGTCATGTACGTGGGGGCATGCCGCCAGTTGGCGGTGGGCACTGTCACCGGTGTCGATGCGGCTGCCGGGACGATTACCCTGAGCAGCGGCAGTACCTATGAGGTAGGCCGGGGAATATCGGTGCAGCTCGATGATCAGGCGGTGGAACTGTCGGATCTCCGCCCCGGACAGCATGCCATTGCAGTGCTGTTGCCTGAAACCCGGCAAGTCCTGGCCCTGTCTGCGTACAGCCAGGTACTCTATGGCCAGGTGGTCAGCGTCAGCGCCGATCAGTGCTCGCTCGACCTGATCGATGACAGCAAGGAGTTCCACGACCTCCAATTCTCCAAAGATACCCAGATTTTCCGCTGGGGTCTGCCTGCCGGGGTGAATGCAGTGGAGCCGGGAAGTTGGGCGCGCCTCTACCTCGACCCCGGATCGGGCCAGGTCTGGCGCCTCGACCTAGCGGAAGCCGCTCCGGAAAAGACGGAAACATTTAGAAGCTACAACTCCTCCCAGCAGAAGATGACGACAGACAAAGGAACTTACCAGGTGACGGACCGGACCATGGTGACCAAGAACGGTTACCTGGTCGCTCCTGAAGACCTGGCGATCGGCGAGGAGGTTACGCTGACACCCCTGCAGGCCGACGAGAACGGCCAGCCGCTGCTGGCCGCCGTGTCTGCCCGGACGAGACCCTGGGCGACACCCCCGACCCTGGAGGTGGCCGCTCCCTGGCGAGACGATTACGTGATTCTCTCCGGTATCACTTCCGCCGACCGGCTCTATCTCTACCTGCCTGGCGAGAGCCGGCAGACAGTGCCGGTGACACCGGGAAAGAGCTTCCTCTACCGTTTCCAGTTGGAGAGCGATGCGGCCCAGGGTTCCGCGCCGGACTCGGACATTGCCGGCGCCTCCGCAGGCCAGGCCGGCCAGCAGAGCAGCCTGGTCGCCCGGATGGTGGCTGTCAATTCCGGCACCGGCGGGGTGAGCGGCGAGTCTGTCACCATTCCCGCCCGGACCGGCGCCAGTCTGAGCGATCTGAAGGGCAACTGGGCAGAGGCCGATGTGGAGGCCCTGCTCGTCCAGCACCTGGTTGTGGGCTATCCGGACAATACATTCAGGCCGGATGCCCCGATTACCAGGGCGGAGTTTGTGGTGCTGCTGGCCGGGGCGCTGGGCTGGTCAGACAACACCGGCAGGCCGGTGCGCTTTTCCGATGCCGGCGCCATCCCCGAGTGGGCGAGGCGGGCGGTCGAGTGCGCTGCGCATCAAGGTTTAGTTGTAGGCTATCCGGACAATACTTTTCAGCCGGATGCCCTGATCACCAGGGCCGAGGCCGCAGTGCTCCTGGACCAGGCCCTGCGGATCTTCGCCCCTGGATCTGATAATACCTCTGACCTGGCGCCATCATGGGATGACTGGGCACAGATCCCCGCCTGGGCGCAGGCGCCGGTGTCGAATTTGTACGATGCGGGAATACTTAAAGGGGAAACTCCGCAAGAGTTTGCGCCGTTGGTCTTCCTGACACGCGGTGAGGCCGCCGCCGCCGTCAACCGCCTCCTGGAAGTTTTCCGGCAGGCTTAAATGGGATCAGAAAAAAGCAGGGAGGCGTTTTTGGCCTCCCTGCTTTTTTAGCTATTTCCTTTCCCGCATCTCACTTCCCGCATCACAGGTTACTGCATCAGCCAGAGCATGACCACCTGTTTTCCGGAGGCGTCACTCCAGTTCTGAAGCTCGTTCTCCAAAAAGTTGATCTGGCTGGTATACTGGTCCTTTTCGCTGTCATCCGCCGCTGCTTGCTGGGCCAGCAGGGCGTTGTAAGCGTCCAGCGTGCGGTTGTAATCACCGGTGACATCATTGTTTGTCTTGTCCTCGCTGACCACACCGCCCAGGCTGCTCAGACGCCCGAGAAAGGCGCCTGCCTTTCCGGGATCGACGGTGAAGTGGAGGAACAACAGGTTGGAATGTCCATCCTGGGCTGACTGCTCCGAGGTCAGACCGGCCCCGCAGTTGGCGGCAATATCCAGAGCGGCGCTGCGGGCCTGAGCCAGGTCGTCCACGGCGACCTTGAGCGTGGTGGTGCTGATTACCATCAATTTGTTGCTGACGGTGAACCCGCCCGCACCCTGGCCGCCCTGGCCCTTGCCGCCTGTCGTTGGCTGCGCCTGCGGCTGCACAGGCCGCGTCTTCGGAACTCCGTTATCGGACGTAGATGTTCCAGGTGTATTTGTCTTGGTTGGAGATATGGCGCTGCCAGGGCTGGTGGTACCCGGTTGTTGTGTGGCCGGCGTGACCGGCTGGCTCAGGCTGGTGGCAGGATTGGGATTGAAGGCGACGGTGGCCTGCCTGGTCAGTTGAGCGATCACGCCCTCCACCGCCGGCAGTTTCGCCGCGCCGGTCAGCATGATCAGGATTACGGCTGCTGCAGCCAGGCCCCTGGCCCAGCCATGCTGCCGGACCATGCCCCAGACCACGGAGCGCCTGGTTGCCGGCTCCTGCCCGGTTTCCCGGATGCTCGCCATCACCCCGGCCTTGAAATCTGCGGCCGCATTTTTCCCGCTGCTCTGCAGGGCGCTGCGCAGACTGCGCCACTCCTTAAATTCAGGACCGCAGGCCGGGCATGACGCCTCGTGATGGGAGAGGTCGCGCCTGTCTTCGCTGCTCAACTCGCAGGCAGCAAAGCCGTAAAAATGCTCACAAGCCCGCTTGCAACTGATTTCGCCGGGTTGCCCGGCGGCCTGTTCATTCTTGCGCCCCATCACGTTCACCTCCCTGCGGCCTTCTCAAAGTTCCCTGTGCTCCGCATTCCCGGTGTGCCGGCGGGCTTTCAGCCGAGGCGCCAGCCTCGAGCCGGCGTTCAGGCCGGGCGTTAGCCCGGATGCGGAGGATGTTTGAAGCTCGATGTCCGATTTTTATAGGTATCGGCCTTTAGCCATTCCCTCTTTAATCTAACCTCGAACCTCGATTTTCTCCCTCAAGGCCTGCCGTGCCCGGTTCATCCGGGACTTCACCGTTCCCAGCGAACACCCGGTGATCTTGGCAATCTCTTCGTAGCTGTATCCCTCTATCTCCCGCAGCACCAGGACGATGCGGTACTCCTCGGACAGGCTCCGGAGGGCCTGCCGCACCGATTCCTGCAGTTCCTTGCCCTCAAACGCCTCTTCCGGATCCCCTTCCGGGTCATCCGAGGCCACGGTACGGCTAAACTCCCCTTCCCCGGTCTGTACCGGGTCGTCCAGGGACAACAGGTTGGGGAACTTCTGGCGCCGCTGCATATTTGACCACAGGTTCACGGTGATCCGGTGCAGCCACGTACCCAAGTCGGCTTCCCGGCGGAAGCTCCTGAGCTTGGTGTATGCCTGCACAAGCACTTCCTGCGCCAGGTCCTGGGCATCCGCCTGGTTTCCGGTCAGGTAGTAACTCAGGGTCACTATCTTATCCTGATAGATGACTACCAACTCTTCAAATGCCCTGAGATCCCCAGCCTGTGCCTGGCGGATGAGCAGCCTGGAGTCTATCGACCCGAGGCCTGGATTGTTCAGTTGTGGTTTTGAATTCAAGGAGGTTTCACTCCCGGTTGCCGGGCTCCCCTCAATATTATTAGACACTCTTTCTGCGGAAAAAGTTCCTTGGTACAACGGTCTGGAGAAGATTTTTTTTAGGAGAAGCGAGAGCGATTTCCGCTTGAAGAGGAGAGAGCATCTGGCCTGATGGCTGCCTTCTGCGATGTGAGAAGGTGTTTGCCTGAAGCAAGTTTTGAATTCGCCTTTACTAATTTAACTGATTTTGTTCTGCACAGCAATTAACAATTGTCGCCATTTGAAACAGAGGTCTGATGCCTGAAGGCCGGATTTGAGGCTTCGCCTCACCCTCTGGGCATGGCGCCGCCTTCGTGGTGGCCCTCGTCTTCTTTCATCGATGTCCTCTCCCTCGATCTATTTGCAACAAATTATACCACAAAACGGGAACAGGGTATGGAAAAACTTGCCTGAATGGCATAGGTCGTAGCGGGTCGATGGCTGCGGGAGAGGGATGAGGTGAAAAAGATTCCGAAAACACAAAATATCGGATAATTTGTCCGTAATGAAAGCAAGTTCCTGGCCATAGATTGAGATAGATTTCACGCACAATGGCTGAAACTTTCGGGGTGCTTGGATGAATGAGAACAAACTTTTGGAGGAGATCGAGCAACTGAGGAAGGAAATGGAGCGCCGCGGCCGGATCGAGCCCTTGAACAGCAAGGAACTGCTGCGAATCTCAGAGCGGCTCGACCGGCTGATCAACGCCTACGTGCGAGGCGGGAAGCCCGGGCAGAAAATCCCTCCTGGTTGAAAAATGAGGAGGGGAGGTTTAAAATAGAGACAAACGAGCAGTAATGATGGTAATGTTGGCAGACATTATCATGCTGTAAGGAGGCAAAAACATGAAGAAGACCGGGCACATCAGAACTATCGTGGCGGGCAGCCTGAGGAAGCCGCTGCTGACGCCGGAGTGCGGCGCCTGCCAGACATCCTGCCAGTCTGCCTGCAAGACTTCCTGCACCGTAGGTAACCAGACTTGTGGAACACTGAAGAAGTAAAGCTGATCCAGGCTGAGGACCGCTGCCTGGCCTTCGACGTCAACAGCGGGTCGCTCCACGAACTGGACGCCGTGGCCTGGGACCTGCTGCGCCGCTTTCAGGGCAGTGGCGACTGGCGGCAGAGCCGTCAGGAGTCAGCCCGGCTTTACGGACGGGAGAAGGTATACGCTGCTGCAACAGAGGTGGAGGCCCTGCATGAGGCCGGCCACCTCTTCACGCCGGATCCCGGCTGGGAGCGCTATGCCCCGGGCCCCGGGCCTGATCTGAAAGCCCTCTGCCTCAATGTCTCCCACGACTGCAACATGTCCTGCGGCTACTGCTTTGTTCCGGGCCAGGTGCGCACCGGGCGGGAGATCATGCCCGGGACGGTGATCCGGACCGCCCTGGACTTTCTCTTGAAATCCTCCAGCCACCGGCGTCTGGCGGTTGATTTCTTCGGGGGCGAGCCGCTGCTCAATTGGGCAGGGATCAGGGATGGGGTGGCTTACGCCCTGGACCGCGGTCCAGACAGGGACTGGAAGTTCACCCTGACCACCAACACCCTGCTGTTCGATCAGGATATCCTTACTTTCACGCTTGACCACAACTTCTGCCTGGTGCTGAGCTGCGACGGGCGCCCGGAGGTTCACGACACATTTCGACTTACGGGCGGCGGTAGGGGTACCGCCGCTGTGGTGGCCCGGCGCCTGCAGGATTATTTACAGCGGGCCGCAGGCCAGGAGCACTACGTGCGCGGCACTTACACCCGCCGGAACCTGGATTTTACCGATGATGTCCGCTACCTGGCCGCCCTGGGGGCGCGGAGTATTTCCCTGGAACCGGTGGTGGCGGACCCGGAGCAGCCCTTTGCCATTCACGAGGAGGACGTCCCCGGGATCAGGGAGGAGTATTTCCGGTTGGCGCGCTTCTTGCGGGACCAGGAGCGGGCCGGTTGCCGGATCTCCTTTTACCACTTTCAGCTGGATCTGCCGGGCGGCCCCTGCGCCGCCAAGCGCCTTACCGGCTGCGGCGCCGGCTACCAGTACCTGGCGGTGACGCCGGATGGGGCTCTCTATCCCTGCCACCAGTTTGTAGGACATCCGGAATACCGCCTGGGAGACCTGGACCGGGGGATCACCCGCCCGGACATCCAGGACCAGTTCCGGCAGGCGCACGTCTTTACCAAACCCGCCTGCCGCTCCTGCTGGGCGCGCTTTCTATGCGGCGGCGGCTGCCATGCCCAGGCAGCCCTGCCGGGCAGTGCCGCCCGGCAGGGCGGCGGCCTGGGGAGGCCGTACTCCCTGGCCTGCAAACTGGTCCAGGCACGCTTGGAAGGGGCTCTGTACTACCTCGCCCTCGGCAGACCCCTCCGGAGGGAGGGGACGGAACCTGCCGCCTGACCAGCACCGACCACCTTTGCAACCGGGCATCGCTGAGACCCATGGCCCGAAGGCGACGGCCGGGGACAACCCGGGCCCGGGGGCGCCGAACCCCTGCTTGGAGATCTTCCGGGCTTTTTTGAAGATCGGGTCCCTGATGGTGGGGGGAGGCAATGCCGCCTTGCCCCTGATCTACGCGGAGGTGGTGGAGCGGCGCTGCTGGCTGGACCGGGACACCTTCATGGCGGGCACCGCTCTGTCACAGGCTGCTCCCGGGGCCAACGCCGTCAACCTGGCCGTTTTTGTCGGCTACAGGCTGGCCGGCCTGGCGGGGGCGGCGGCGGCCGTCATCGCCTGCATCCTGCCCGCGGTCAGCATCATCGTCCTGCTCGGCCTGGTGCTCTTCCAGTTCCTGGAACACCCGGTGGTGGCCCACATCTTTGGCGGGTTGCGGGCGGGCATCATCGGCCTGCTGATATTTTACGCCCTGGAATGGGCGCGCCCCCTGCTGCGGGACCCGAAGTCCCTGACCCTGGCCGCCCTGGCCCTGGTTGCCCTGCTGCTGTTAAAGTGGAATCCGATTGCAGTGATCGTGGCCGGTGGCCTGTGTGGCTACTTGCTCCTGTCCGGCGGCGGTAATTGGAGGCGGAAAGGATGAGCAAACCATGAGCGCGACGCCGCTGGATGTGTTCCTGGTCTTCCTGAAGGTGGGGTTGTTCAGCTTCGGAGGCGGCTATGCGGTCATCCCCGTGATCACTGCGGATGTGGTCCAGCAGTATCATTGGCTGACAGCCACCCAGTTCGCGGACCTGCTCGCCCTCGCCCAGATGACCCCGGGCCCGGTCATGGTGAATATCGCCACCCTGGTCGGGTACCGCACGGCGGGCCTGGCGGGGGCGCTCCTGGGGGTGCTGGGGGTGGTGCTGCCCACCTTCACCCTGATGCTGGTGTTAACCTACTACTACCGCTGGCTCTCAGAGCGAGGCCTGGTCAACAGGCTGGCCAGGGCCTTCTACCCGGTCCTGGTGGCCCTGCTGGCCAGCGCGGCCTTCTTCCTGGCCGCCAACAGTCCCTTGACCTGGCAGTTGCTGGTCATCGCCGGCCTGACCGTGGCGGTCATGGCCTGGCGTCGCCCCAATCCCTTCTGGATCCTCCTGATCGCCGGCGTCCTCGGCCTGCTCCTCAACCTCTGATGTGAGGCGCCTGATCTAATAGAATCCGGAGGGGATATCCATTGTTGAATGTCTTACGCAGGCGGCGTGCTTTCGCAAAGTTCGTGCTGTGGGTCCTGATAGTCATGATCAGCATCGGAATGCTCGCCTGGTTCGGGGGTATGGGCAGCATATCGCCGGCGCCCCAGGCGCCCCAGCCACCCAAGACCCAGCAGCAGAGCGCTCCGGACACGTCCCAGCAATAGAATTTTAGGATGTGAGAAGTTGGACTTGTAGGCATCGGCCGAGCCGGTGCCTTATTTTGCTTACGCCAGCAGGGCGAAAGGGGCGGCCTTCCAAAAAGGCCTCCAACCACCGTTTTTATCCCTCCAACCACTAACCACAAACCACCATAATGGCTTTTATTGGTTTGTCGAAAATCCTCTTTCTTTTAGTATAATTCGGAGAGGAGAGAGGAGGAGCGGAGATGGACCGCCTGCTGGGTGCATGCATCCTGGTTGGCCTGGCCGTGATCCTGGCTTTGACCCTATGTCTGCGGAACCCGGTGCGGATGTACGGTTCCGAGGTGTTCAGGAGCTGCCAGCGCCTGATTGTCAGTATCCAAACGGCCAACTGGCCAAGTATCGAAGATAGGCATTTTATCGTCAAGTACCAGCGCGGAGACGAGGCCAGCGCCCGGATGGTGCTGGCGGAGGCGGAAAGGGTCTACCAGCCGCTGGGCAGCTACTTCGGCTACTTTCCCGACCAGAGAGTCCCCATCCTGGTCTATCCAGACCGCGTCTCTTTGAACCGGACCTTCGGCTGGGGCAGCGATGAGAGCGCCATGGGGGTCTACTGGGCCGGGGTGATCCGGGTGCTGTCACCCCGGGCCTGGATGGGGGATATACCGGTTAGCCAGCAGCAGCAGGTATTCCAGTCCCAGGGGCCGGTGGCTCACGAATACACCCACCTCCTGGTGGACTACAAGACCGGCGGCAACTACACCCGCTGGCTGACCGAGGGCCTTGCCCAGTATGCCGAGGAGACCATTACCGGGGGTGACCCGCCAGACCGGGAACGGCTTGCGGTTAACGAACCGGTGAATCAGTTGGATAGAAGGTTTGACGACCAGGTGTGGCAGGACTATAGTTATACCGTGTCCCTGGATATGATCTCCTACCTGATCAGCAACTACGGATCTCAGCGCATCCCCCGGCTGCTCGATGCGCTCGACCGCGGCCAAACGATGGACAAGGCCTTTGTGCAAGTTTACGGCGTCACCCTCGATGAATTTGTCAAGGGCTACAATGCAGTCTCCCCGATCTGACCAAAATGCTAAGCCGCATGCCCCTGGCTTCAGTTGGGGAGGTTCAGTTCCAACCGCGAATAATTCTTCCACCGGATGCTAACAACTATATGGGACGGCTTCCGGCGCCTGTTCCGGTGAAGATTTTCAATTGATCCCTTTTTATGAAGGAATATTCAGTAATACCGAGAATATATCAATACCGGGCATAGATCAGGTCGCAAAAACCGCCACTTCTAAAGCACGAAAGGAGGAGCGGGCCAAAATTCCTCCCTTTGCATAGAGGCAAGGGTCTCCTTGGCCTAAAATCTGATGAAGTTGGTAATCCAAGGGGGCAACACCCTTCGCGGCAGCGTCAGGATCAGTGGGGCGAAGAATGCTGCCCTGGTATTGATTGCTGCCAGCGCCATCGCCAGGGGCGAAGTGTTCCTGGACAATGTGCCGCGCATCGCGGATGTGGAGAACCAGTTGGAGATTGTACAAGCCCTGGGAGGGCGGGTGGAATGGCAGGAGCAGGGCCGGGTGCTGCTCAGTTGGCCGGACCAGTTGGACATGGCCGTGCCCTACCAGTTGGCCAAGAAGCTGCGGGCTTCCAACCTCTTTCTAGGCGCCCTGGCGGCCAGGATCGGCCAGGCCCGGATGCCGCTCCCCGGCGGATGCGACATCGGCTTCCGCCCCATGGACCTCCACCTCAAGGGCTTGGGCGCCATGGGCTTTGAGGTGGGGCTGGAGCACGGGTTTATCAACGTCAAGGCCCGGGAACCCCGGGGCGCCCGGATCTACCTGGACTTTCCCAGCGTGGGCGCAACCGAGAATATCATGATGGCTGCGGTCGGTGTCCCCGGGACTACAATCGTGGAAAACGCCGCCAAGGAGCCGGAGATCGTCGACCTGGCCAGCTTTCTGAGCGGCGCCGGGGCGACGATCAGGGGCGCCGGCACCGACCTGATCAAGATCGAAGGCGCCCGGGCGCTGGGGGGCACCCGTTTTAGCGTGATCCCGGACCGGATCGAGGCGGGCACCTATATGATCGCTGCGGCCGCGGCGGGCGTCGAGGTGACCATCGAGAACGTGATCAGCCAGCACCTGCAGCCGGTGATCGCCAAGCTCCAGGATGTCGGCCTGGAGGTGGCGGTGGGTGAGGAGTCCCTGGTTGTCAGGCGCTCTGGGCCGCTCAGGGCGACGGACATCAAGACCCTGCCCTACCCGGGTTTTCCCACCGACCTGCAGTCCCCGATGATGGCTTTGCTCTGCCTGGTTCAAGGCACCAGCGTGATCAGTGAAAACGTCTTCGATAACCGCTTCCGGGTGGCAGACGAGTTGAAACGCATGGGCGCCCAGATCAGGGTCAAGGGGCACTCGGCCGTGATTGAGGGGCCGGCCCGGCTGTTGGGGGCCCAGGTGAAAGCCACCGACTTGCGGGCCGGCGCCGCCCTGATCGTGGCCGGCCTGGCGGGCGAGGGTGAGACCGAGATCTGCCAGGCAGAGTTGATCGAGCGGGGCTACGAAAAGGTGACGGAGAAGTTTTGCGCTCTCGGCGCCAGGATAAAATACGTTGATTAGGGAGCAGCGATAAACTTGGAGTGGTTCGAGGGTTTTATTCTGGGGTTGTTGGCAGTGTGGGCGCTGTTGCCCGATTTTTGGAACCGGTGGCAGAGCCGCGACGTGCTGCGGAAAGGGGAAGTGGGCAATAAGATTGCCCTGACCTTTGACGACGGCCCGGACCCTGTCTATACGCCCCGCATCCTGGATATCCTGGCCCAGTGGGGCGTTTCGGCGACCTTTTTCATGGTGGCGGAAAATGCCCGCCGGTATCCGGATGTGGTGCGGCAGATCGTGGCCCGGGGACACGAGGTGGGGAGCCACGGGATGCACCACTCTCCATTCTGGTTCCTGTCGCCGAAACGGTCACGCCTGGAGATCCAGGAGTCGCTAGCCACGCTGCAGGACCTGACCGGCATTCCGGTACGCTGCTTCCGGCCGCCGTGGGGCATGTCCAACCTGGTCACCCATTACTGGATGCGCAAGGCCGCCCAAAAGGTGGTGTTGTGGTCACTGGATTCGCTGGACTGGTTCTTCATGACTCCGGCGAAAGTCATCGTCAAGAAAGTGTCCCGCTGGGTCCGCCCCGGCGCTATCATCCTGTTCCATGATGGCCCGGGGGTGCGGCGCAATGCCGCAGCGCTGGCGGAGGCGCTGCCGCAGTTGCTGGAAAGTATGCTGGAACGGGGGCTGGTCCCCGTGACGGTGAGCGAGTTGATGGATGAGGGAGAAAGGATGAGGAAGATTTATGAGTGCCGGGAGTGTCGTGACGAGAGCGTTGGAAATCGCCAGGCGCCGATTGTTTTACATTATAGCACTGATCAGCACGGTTTTATGGGGGGGCCTGCGTTTTCTGCCGCCGATCCTTCATGAACATTACATTCTCTCCAGTCTGTTGAGCATGATCTGTGCCCAGGGGATGAAGCCGTTCACAGCCAGGTCCGAATCCGAACGGTTCCCCTGGTGGCGGATCACCCAAAGCGGGGGCATGCCCAGTTCGCACTCCGCGGTTGTCGCCGCTCTAACCGCCTCACTGGGCCTGGAGCTCGGCTGGGCCTCGCCGGCCTTTCAGGTTGCCGCCGTGCTCGGGGGGATCGTAGTATACGATGCCATCACCCTGCGGCGGGTGGTCGGCGAGCATACGAGAGTCCTGAAGGAGAGGCTGCAGGGGGTCGCCGACAACTCCTTCCTCTGGGAGAACGGGGTGGGGCACACTCCTCTCGAGGCGTCGGTGGGGCTGCTGCTCGGCGTTCTGTGCGCCGTGCTGGTGGTGCGCATATAGGAGGGAGATCGGTGGGAGAGCATGATCAGCACCAGTGACCTGCAGTACTGCCTTCCGGGTTTGTCGCTCTCTTTTGAAATCGTGGCTAACGTGGAAGACCTGGTCACCAACCCTGAGGACGACGACCAGATCCCTTACTGGGCGGAGCTTTGGCCTGCCTCCCGGGGACTGGCCCAATATATCTGGGAGCATGTCGATTTCAGCGGGGACAAGGTGCTGGAGCTGGGCGCCGGCCTTGGCCTGCCCGGCCTGGTGGCAGGGCGCAAGGGCGCCCGGGTGACTATCAGCGACTACCAACCGGATGCTTTGAAGATAGCCAGCCGCAACGCCCTGCGCAACGGGATCGGGGGGGTTGCCTTCGAATTGGCGGACTGGCGCGACTGGCATCTCAGAGAGCGGTTCGACTGGATCATCGGCTCGGACGTGCTCTACAACCCCCGGAGCAACCCCTATGTCGGCCGGATTCTGGCCAACAACCTGGCCGCATCCGGGCAACTGTTGTTTGCTCATCCCGGGCGCCAGGTCACCCTCAGCTTCCTGGGGGAGCTTGTCGCTTCCGGCTTCAAGGAGCGCCGGGGGATGATCCCGGTCACGGTGGACAATCCTCTGCTCTCCGACTACAAGATCGACATCCATCACCTCCAAAAAGTAATGAGTAATGAGTAAAAAAGTAATGAGTAAAAAGTGATGAGTAATTGCTCATCACTCCAAGTAACGAGAGGACGAGGCGATCAGTTCACCTCCGAGGCCCTTGCCGCCTGGCTCGGCCAGCACCAAGCGCCAGACGGGAGAGGGCACGGGGATCTCACCTTCATGCTGGGCGGCGCCCTGGGGCTGTCACCGGCCGTACTGGCCCAGGCCGGCCTGCGCCTCTCCCTGTCCAGTCTCACCTTCCCCCACCAGCTCGCCCGGGTCGTTCTCCTGGAACAATTGTACCGGGCATTCCGCATCCTGCGCTGGGAGCCCTACCATTATTAGAGGTCGGAGGCAAGAGGCCGGAGGTCGGAAAAAGGAATTATAAAGCAGTCCTTGAAAGCATGTAAGTCTTTCATCCGGCATCCGACCTCTGATTCCGGAAGGTAAAAATATTGCAACTACCAGTCTGATCGAATAAAATGTGGTGAACGCGATCCGGAGCAACTCGCTTCGCTCGGGGATTCAGTGGGGGTCTGCACCCCCACTGAATTAGAATACAAGCTAAGCTGCCGAATTCATCTCCCGCTTGTAGAAGCGGGAGACTTCTTCGGTGTTATGTCTTGTGACAATTGTTGTCATAGATGTCCGACCATAAGGAGCCTACCATGGGGTTTTTGGAGAGCATCAGAAGGGAGATCGCCCAGGCACTGGCCGGGGCGGCAGAAGAGGCGCGCCGGGCCGCCCGGCTCACCTGCCGTGACCTGCCCGGCTTTGCGGTGGAGGTGCCCAGGGACCGCGCCCACGGGAATTTTGCCAGCAACCTGGCCTTGCTCCTGGCTCAGACAGAGAAGGCCTCCCCCCGCCAGATCGCCCAGGTGCTGCTGGAGTTCGTCAGCCTGCCTTCCGGGTATGTGTCCCGGGCCGAGGTGGCTGGCCCCGGGTTTATCAACTTCTATCTCGATCCGGCCTGGCACTACCAGGTGCTGCCGGAGGTGGAAGCCCAGGATGAGCGCTACGGCTGTTCCGACCTGGGGGGCGGCGAGTATGTCCAGGTGGAGTTCGTGAGCGCCAACCCTACCGGGCTGCTGCACATGGGCAACGCCCGCGGGGCGGCCCTCGGGGATACCTTGGCGAATGTCCTCGCCGCGGCGGGGTATAATGTACAGCGAGAGTTCTACATCAACGACGCCGGCAACCAGATCGAGACCTTCGCCCGCTCCCTGGAGGCCCACTACCTGCAACTGCTGGGGCAGGACGTCCCATTCCCGGAGGACGGGTATCCCGGCCAGGACCTGCTGGAAAGCATGAAGAACCTGGTCAGCCAGGTCAAGGGCAAGTACCTGGGGGTCGATCCCCTGTTGCGCCGGGAGATGCTGGTCAAATATGCCCTGAAGGAGAAGCTGTCCCAGATGGAAAGGGACCTGGCGAATTTCCGGGTGCACTACGACAATTGGTTCTCAGAGCAGACCCTGCACGATGAGGGCGAGATCGAGAGGGTCTTGAAGGAGCTGCAGGTCAGCGGCTACCTGTATGAGGAGGAGGGCGCCCTGTGGTTCCGCTCCACCCTGTTCGGGGATGAGAAGGACGAGGTGCTGGTCCGCAGCAACGGCATCCCCACCTACTTCGCCGGGGATATCGCCTACCACCGGAACAAGTTCCGGCGGGGCTTCGACCGGGTGATCAATATCTGGGGCGCCGACCATCACGGCCACGTCGCCCGGCTGAAGGGGGCGGTGGAGGCCCTGGGCATCGATCCGGACCGCCTCCAGGTGATCATCATGCAACTGGTCAGGTTGTTCAAAGGTGGTGAGCCGGTGCGGATGTCCAAGCGCACCGGGGAGTACATCACCCTGCGCGACCTGATCGACGAGGTGGGAGCGGATGCTGCCCGTTACTTTTTTGTCATGCGCAGCGCCGACAGCCACCTGGACTTCGATCTGGATCTGGCCAAGGAGCAGTCCAGCGAGAATCCGGTCTATTACGTCCAGTATGCCCATGCGCGGATCTGCAGCATCCTCAGGCAGGCGGACGCCGTGCCGCCCGTAGCGCAGGTCGACTGCTCACTGCTCAGAAACCCGGCAGAGCTGGCCCTGATCCAGAAGATCGCCGAGCTTCCCGGTGAGATCGCCTATGCGGCCTCTCACATGGAACCGCACCGGCTGGCCTTCTATGCCAACGAGTTGGCCACCCTGTTTCACGGATTCTATACTACCTGCCGCGTCCTGACCGACCAGCCCGCCTTGAGTCAGGCCCGGCTGGCGCTGATCAACGCCTGCAGGATCACCCTGCGCAATACTCTGCACCTGGTGGGTGTAACAACTCCCGAGAGAATGTAAAAAAAGTAATGAGTGATGAGGATTGAGTGATGAGTGGAAAAATAAAGAAATTCTAGGATTCTTATTATTACAGCGCACTTTTCGGTGTTAGTAGGAGGCTGGCTGCATTCCACAAGCGACCTATTACGCGGGAACAAAGCGGAATCAGCTAGCTGAATGACCGCCTTCGGGTCGAGAGGCATCGTTGTGGTATCACTCATCACTCATCACTCATCACTTGGAAAAGGGGGGAGAGTTGGTTTGCCGGAGGTTGAGAGCCTTGAAGAAAAGGAGAAAATCCTCGGTTTTGTGCACGAACTGCTAAAAGCAAACGGGCAGCCCGTACATTATTCGGTGCTGCTAGACGAGGTTGCCGGCAGGTTCTATGCCGACAGGGACGATCAGATCGCGGCCAGGGCGCGTTTTTACACCTGGCTCAACCTGGACGCCCGCTTTACCAGCGTAGGCCAGGGATGCTGGGGCCTGCGGATGATGGCGCCCCAGAAGGGATCGCGCCAGGTGCCGTTGTTGACCTTGATGCACAAGTCGGTCGAATATGATGACAGTCCTACCAGGGCGATCACCAGGGATGACCTGGATGAGGAACCGCTGGTTGACAAGGAGCTGCTCGAAGAGGAGGATGCTGATTCGGACAGCGACAGTGAGGATAAGGATGAGTTGGATGAAGAGATCGATCAGCCGGTGGAATGAGAAGTCAGAAGTGAGAAGCGAGAAGCGGGAAGTGGGAATAGAAGGCATTGGCACGCCTGCACTTCAGTTCCGCCAATGCCAACAGGAATCTCACATCTCACCTCACACCTCTCACCTCCCAATTGATGAGGTGCTGCTATGAAGGTGAATTGGTATGGACATGCCTGTTTTCTGTTCGAGGGCCAGGGAATCCGCCTGGTTACCGATCCCCCGGCCAGGGAGGTGGGCTACCAGCTTCCGGAGTCGGAGGTCGACCTAGTTACCGTGAGCCATGGCCACCATGACCACGACAACGTCAACGCCCTGCGCGGCGTCCCGGCGGTGATCAACACACCCGGAGTCCATGATGTGAAGGGGCTGAGAGTTGAGGGCTTTCCCACCTTCCACGATGACGCCCGGGGGGCGCAGCGGGGACCAAACCTGGTCTTTGCCTGGGAGATGGACGGGGTTCGGGTCTGCCACCTGGGCGACCTGGGTCATGTGCTGGACGCCAAGACGCTACAGGGACTGGGCCGGATCGACCTGCTGCTGATACCTGTTGGCGGCGTCTTCACCGTTGATGCCGACGGGGCGAAGCAGGTAGTCGACCAGATCAACCCCCGCCTGGTCATTCCCATGCACTACAAGACACCGGTGCTGTCTTTCAAGCTGGGCGGCGTCGATGATTTTGTGCGACTGTTCCAGCCCGGGCAGGTGCGCCGGCGCGCCCGGTCCGCTGACGCTCCAGCGGGCGCCGCCGCTCCAGCGGGCGCCGCCGCTCCAGCGGGCGCGGTGCTGCAGGTGGAGGGAGCGAACCTGCCGAGTGCCCTTGAAGTAGTGGTGCTAGACTATTTTGGTGGTTAGTATCAAAGTGGAGGTTGGTGGTCGGAGGCGGGCGCGGATGTCAGAAGTAGGAAAAGGAACGACAAGAGACGGAATTCTTAAAACAAAATTTTAGATGGATGCTGAGAAGACATCAAGAAGTGGGTGCCCGCCCGGATGTCGGGGTTGTTCAAATCCTGCATCTGACTTCCGTCTTGACAACCGCTCAAGGCTGCCGTTAAATTAGTGTTTGTGTATGAAAAGAGCAACAAGTGAAAGAGGGGAGAGGCTTGACCAAGTATATCTTTGTCACGGGCGGAGTGGTTTCCTCGCTGGGTAAGGGGATCACTGCCGCCTCCCTGGGGCGGCTGCTCAAGAGCAGAGGCTGCAAGGTCTCGATGCAAAAGTTCGACCCTTACATCAACGTGGATCCGGGAACCATGAGCCCCTACCAGCATGGGGAGGTCTTCGTCACCGAAGATGGCGCCGAAACCGACCTGGACCTGGGACACTACGAACGGTTCATCGATCAAAACCTGACACGCACCAGCAACGTCACCGCAGGCCGCGTCTACCATTCTGTGATCAAAAAAGAGCGCCGCGGTGATTTTTTAGGCGACACGGTGCAGGTCATCCCGCACATCACCAACGAGATCAAGGACCTGATCCAGCGGATCGCCGTGGAAGAGGATGCGGACGTGGTGATCACCGAGATCGGAGGCACGGTCGGCGACATCGAGTCGCTCCCCTTCCTGGAGGCGATCCGCCAGTTAAAGAGCGACATCGGCCGGGAGAACGTGCTCTACATCCACGTCACCATCGTCCCCTACCTGCGGGCTGCCGGGGAGCTGAAGACCAAGCCGACCCAGCATAGCGTGAAGGAGTTGCGCAGCATCGGGATCCAGCCGGACATCATCGTCTGCCGTACCGAACGCCCCCTGTCCAAGGACCTCAAGGATAAGATCGCCCTTTTCTGCGACATTGAAAAGAACGGTGTGATCGAGGCGGTGGACGCCGATTCCATCTATGAGGTGCCCCTGATGCTGGAAGCCCAGGGTTTTGCCGATATCGCGGTGGAGCGCCTGGGGCTGGCCTGCGGCAAACCGGACCTCAGAGAGTGGGAGGACATGGTGTCCATTTGCCGCCACCCCGGGCAGCAGACCCGGGTGGCGGTGGTCGGCAAATACATCGAACTCCAGGACGCATACAAGAGCGTCTATGAGGCCATCTGCCACGGCGGCATCGCCCACCGGGCATCGGTGAAGATCGACTGGGTGGACGCAGAGGTGCTGGAGAACGGCGATGCCGGGGCGATCCTGGGCGCGGCGAACGGCATCCTGGTCCCCGGCGGCTTCGGCTACCGGGGCATCAGCGGCAAGGTGAAGGCGATCAACTATGCCCGGTCGCATGGAATCCCCTTCTTCGGGATCTGCCTGGGCATGCAGTGCGCGGTGGTCGAGTTTGCCCGCAACGTCTGCGGCCTGGACGACGCCAGCAGCACCGAGTTCGACCCGGAGACGCCCTATCCGGTGATCGACCTGCTTCCGGAGCAGCGCGGGGTGGAGGACCTGGGCGGCACCATGCGCTTGGGACACTACACCTGCGTGCTGCAGCCAGGTTCCTGGTCCAGCCGGGCCTATGAGGCCGAATCGGTGGAGGAGCGCCACCGCCACCGTTACGAGTTCAACAATTCCTTCCGCCAGCAACTGCAGGGTCACGGGCTGCAGATTACCGGCGCCTCTCCCGACGGCAGGCTGGTGGAGATCGTGGAACTGCCGGACCACCCCTGGTTCGTGGCCTGCCAGTTCCACCCGGAGTTCAAGTCTCGCCCCAACAGGCCGCATCCGCTTTTCAAGGCCTTTATCGGAGCAGCTTTGAAGAAGGCCGCCGTTGTTCCGTGATAAATTGGGTAAAATAGCTACATCTGAGGCCGTGAGGTGGGCAGTTGTACCGGGCACAACTGATCGAAGAAAAAGATAAGGACCTGTTCAATGATTTTATTTGCTCGTCAAGCAAGCCTCACTTCCTGCAGAGCTGCGAGTGGGGCGAGCTGAAGAGCATTACCGGGTGGGAGCCGCTCCGGCTGCTGGTCTGGCGTGACGACCGGCCGGTGGCCGCTATCTCCCTCCTGAAGCGCCGCCTGCCGCTTTACCGCTATCTACACCGCTCCATTGCCTACGCGCCACGGGGCCCCATCATCGGCGAGGACTGCGATCAGGAGGGGGAGAGGTTCTTCTGGGATTCGGTCAAGAGTTTGGCGTACCGGCATGGCGCCATTTTTATCAAGATCGACCCGGACATCCCCACTGAACCCGGCGCCGCCGCGGAGGACTACCGGATGCGCCTGGCTGCTGCTAGCTTCAAGCCCAGCGGCAGCGAGTCGGGCTTCGGGGGCGTCCAGCCCCGCTACGTCTTCCGCCTGGATGTCACTCCCACCGAACAACAACTGTTAGAGGCCATGGAGGGCAAGACCAGGTACAACATCCACCTGGCGGAGCGCAAGGGCGTCAGTGTGCGTACCGCCCAAGACAAAACAGACCTCAGGTTTTTTTACGACATTCTGAAGGAGACCGCGGATCGGGACCAGTTCCTGATCCGCAACTTCAGCTACTTCGAGCGGATGTGGGACCTGTTTGTCAGCCGGGGCGCCGCCCGCATCTTTCTGGCGGATTACCGGGGACAGGCGATTGCCGGGACACTGGCCTTCCGCTGCGGCGGCCGGGTCTGGTACCTGTACGGGGCCTCTTCCAACCGCTTCCGGAACGTGATGCCGAACCACCTGCTGCAGTGGACGATGATCCGCTGGGCAAAGGAGCAGGGTTGCAACCTGTACGACTTTCGGGGAGTGCCCGGCAGCGCCGACCTGGACGACCACCTGGCCGGTCTGTACCGGTTCAAGAAGGGCTTTGCCGCCGCCTTCACCGAGTTCATCGGGGAGTACGACCTGATCTTGGCGCCCACCTGGTACTTCCTCTGGACGCGGGTGCTTCCAGTTTACCAGCAGGTGACGCGCCGCTTGCTGCGCCGCAGCCCGGCACAGGGCCCAGGCGACTAGTATTTTGTCAACACTAATTCCATATCTTCGCTGCATGAAGCATTTCAGCCAGAAACAGCCAGATACTTGATGTAAGCTAACATACTCAAGCGAGAGCGGTTCTGTCTACAGATTAAGAGTTGACAATGTCCTAGTTGTCTTTAATCTGAAAAGTCTCTAGGAGGGAGATTGTGGAGCAGGCTGCGGGGTTAGCCAGTTGGGTGGAGATCGACCTGGACGCCATCGCCGGCAACGTGGCTGCGGTCAAGGGACTGCTGGAGCCCGGGGTGAGACTGCTGGCGGTGGTCAAGGCGGACGGGTACGGCCACGGCCTGGTACCGGCCGCCCGGGTCGCCGTCGCCCGGGGGGCGGAGATGCTGGGGGTGACCCACCCCGGGGATGGGGTGGCACTGCGCCAGGCCGGGATAACCACCCCGGTGCTGGTCTTCCGCCCGCTGCTGCCGGGCGAGGAGGAGGCAGCCGTCCAGTGCGGCCTGACTCTGTCGGTCGGCTCCCTGCCCCTGGCCCAGCACCTGTCTGCTGCAGCCGGCCGGAGCGGACGGCAGGCCGTGGTGCACCTGAAGATCGAGACCGGCATGGGGCGCACCGGTTTCACCCCCGAGGCGCTGCGGGGTGCCCTGGACAGGCTCCTGACCCTGCCCGGCCTGCAACTGGAGGGGATTTACACCCACTTCGCTGCCGCCTCCGGCGACCCGAATTACACCAGGCGCCAGTACCGGATCTTTAACAGCGTGGTGGAGGAACTGCGGGAGTGGGGAGTCCACATTCCCCTGCGCCACGTGTGCAACAGCGCCGCCACCCTGCTCTACCCGGACCTGCACCTGGAGATGGTAAGAGTGGGCAACCTCCTCTACGGCCAACTGCCGGCGGACGTAAAGGAACATGCCTTGCCTGACGGGCTGAGGCTGAAGGACCCCTGGTCATTCTGGACGCGGGTGGCGCACCTGCAGCCGGTGCGCCGGGGAGATACGGTGGGCTATGGCCGGACGCACCGGATCACCAGGGACACGGTGTTGGCGGTGCTGCCGGTCGGTTACAACGACGGCTTCGGTCTGGACGTGACACCACGCCCGGCGGGGGTGGTCGACCTGTTAAAGGTGCTGGCCAAGACCGCCGGAACTTTTTTTGGCCTGCCGCTGGGCATCCATCACGTCAGCATCAACGGCCGGACAGCGCCCGTCCTGGGGCGGGTTGGCATGGAATTAACCTGTGTGGACGTGGGTAAGCTACCAGCAGTAGGCGTGGGAACGCCGGTGCGGCTGCCGGGGCGCCGCACCGCCATCAAGGCCTCAGTCCCGCGGGTCTACGTTGCTGGGAGGGATCAGGGGTCTGACGCCGGAAGTCTGACGCCGGATTGTTGATAATAAATGCAGGAATATCATGGATAATTACGAATAAATAAGTAAAAGCCGGGGTTGAGACGGCTGGAAAGAATCGTGATGGCAGCCGAAAGAAAACTGCCGGGGCGCCGCTTTTATAAAAGGTAGCTTCTGCGGCAGCATGTTGGAGAAACTTATAGTCCAAAAAGGGGGAATTGGTGTGACGATCAGAATCGATCAACTACTGGGCAACGAGGCCGACAATCTTTTAAACCATAAGTGTACCACCATAGCCAGGGAAAACATCCACGTACCGGGGCCGGACTTTGTGAGCAGGATCATGATCCCTTCCGACCGGCCGGTGGCAGTATTGCGCAATCTGCAGACAATGTTCAACAAGGGACGGCTGGCGGGTACGGGATACCTCTCCATCCTGCCTGTTGATCAGGGCGTAGAACACTCGGCAGGAGCTTCCTTTGCGCCAAATCCGATCTACTTCGATCCCGGGAATATCGTCAGGCTGGCCATTGAGGGCGGGTGCAACGCGGTCGCTTCAACCCTGGGCGTGTTGGGTTCGATCGCCAGGCAATATGCCCACCGGATTCCCTTCATCCTCAAGATCAATCATAATGAATTGCTTACCTATCCCAACAAATACGATCAGGTCCTGTTCGCCAGCGTCGACCAGGCCTTTGATATGGGGGCGGTAGCAGTCGGCGCCACCATCTATTTCGGCTCTGAGGAAAGCACCCGGCAGATCCAGGAGATCAGCGAAGCCTTTGCCTATGCCCACAGCCTGGGGCTGGTCACCATCCTCTGGGCCTACGTGCGCAACAATGCCTTTCAGGTTGACGGGACCAATTACGAGGTGTCCGCCGATCTGACCGGCCAGGCCAACCATCTGTCCGCCACCATCGAGGCGGATATCGTGAAACAGAAACAGCCGGAAAACAACGGCGGATTTAGAGCGCTAAAATTCGGCAAGACCTGTGATCAGGTCTATTCCAAGCTGACATCGGATCATCCGATCGACCTGACCCGCTACCAGGTCGCCAACTGCTACTTGGGACGGGCGGGCCTGATCAACTCCGGGGGCGCTTCCGGGAAGGACGACCTTGCCCAGGCTGTACGCACGGCTGTGATCAACAAGCGGGCCGGGGGTATGGGTCTCATCTCCGGGCGCAAGGCATTCCAAAAGCCGATGTCTGAAGGGATCGAACTGCTGGGCGCCATCCAGGACGTGTACCTGAGCCCCGAGGTGACCATCGCCTGACCCTTCTCACATGAGATTGGCCTTTCCCTTCGAACTTCGACCCTCGAACGGACTGCGCAATTTAAAAATTTAGAGGATTTTGTGTAAAAAAGGAGAAGTATACAAGCAGAACTCGTCGAGGAGGTCTGTGAGTTGCTTATTACGACAACAACCGCACTGGCATTGCGTTGTCCCGAATGCGGCAAAATAAAATACCACTCACTATCTCTTTTTTCTTTTTCGGCCAAAAAAACCCTGCGTCTTTCCTGCGCCTGTGGCACACCCCTGGCGCTGATCAGCACCAGGGACCGCAAGGTCTTTTATTTTCAGGTGGAGTGCCTGATGTGCGAGGGCAAGCACCTGCTGGAATTCTTTTTGAGGGAGATCTGGTCCGGGCGGGTACTCAGCCTGATATGCAAGGAAACCGATCTGGAGATCGGCTTCGTCGGCCCCCGGGACCAGGTGAAGAAGCGCATCGCCGACCAGGAGCGCTCGCTGCAGGAGATGGCGGAGAACCTGGGCTATACCGACTATTTCGCCAACCCGGAAATCATGTATGAAATTCTGGACTGCCTGCATAAAATTGCAGAGGATGGGAAGCTTTCCTGCCAATGCGGCAACCAGCAGGTGGAGGTGGAGATCTTTGCAGACCGCATCGAGCTCCGTTGTGCGGGCTGCGGAGCTTTCGGGGCGATCCGCGCCGAAACCCGCCAGGACGTGGATGCCGTAAAAAAGATCTGGGAGATCGTGCTGGGGCCGGGCAGCGTCAACATGATCGGGATCGGCAAAGAGGGGCGGGGCCGCAAGCGTTCGAAGAAATAATAGAGTAAGTGGCAATGCGGTTCAACCTGCAAAGCCGGAAGATGTTGAGGTTGCCGCTTGTTTTCCGGGAGGAGGGAGAAGCCATGGATCGGGAGCTTACCTTGGAGTTTGTTCGGGTTACGGAATCAGCAGCTATTGCTACCGGGCGCTGGCTGGGGCGCGGCAACAAGGAAATGGCCGACGATGCTGCCGTCACTGCCATGCGCCGGATGTTCGACACCGTGCAGATCGACGGCACGGTGGTGATCGGCGAGGGCGAGATGGACGAGGCCCCGATGCTGTACATTGGCGAGAGGGTGGGTACCGGGGCGCCCCCGGAGTTGGACGTGGCGGTGGACCCCCTGGATGGCACCAACATCGTGGCCAAGGGCCTGACCGGAGCGATTACCGTGCTGGCCGTGGCCCCGAAAGGTTGCCTGCTGCATGCCCCGGATATGTACATGGACAAGATCGCCGTGGGGCCGAAGGCTGTCGGCAAGATCAGCCTGGATGCCCCGGTGGAGGAGAATATCAAGGCCGTGGCAGGAGCTTTGGGCAAACAGGTGGAGGATATCACCGTGGTGATCCTGGACCGCTCGCGCCATGAGGACGTGATCAAGAGGGTGCGAAAGACCGGCGCCCGCATCCGGTTGATTACGGATGGGGACTTGGCCCCGGCGGTGGCCGTCGCCTTCGAGGGAACAGGGGTGGACATGATGCTGGGCATCGGCGGAGCGCCCGAGGGGGTTATCGCCGCCGCCGCCCTGCGCTGCCTTGAGGGAGAGATGCAGGCCCGGCTCTGGCCGATGGACGAAGAGGACGTGGCGCGGGTTGAGAAGATGGGGATCAAGGACTATAAGCGCTTGCTGACCATGGATGACCTGGCCCGGGGAGAATCGGTGATCTTCGCGGCCACGGGTGTCACTGACAGCACTCTGTTGCGTGGTGTGCACTACACCTCCTGGGGCGCCCGCACCCACTCCGTGGTGATGCGGGGGAGGACCGGCACGGTGCGCTTCATCGACGCCCGGCACTACTATGCACGCAAGCCCGACTACGCCCTGCCGGTACAGAAGGCCGGCTCTGAGGCTTCGCCTCATGCTCCTGTGCTCCGCATTCCTTCAGGCCGGGCGTAAGCCCGGATGCGCCTGGCCTCTTGCCTCTGGCCTCTGTTAAAAATAGGCGCGCAAGCCTTGACTCCCTCTGAATATGATGGTATATTTTAGGCCAGTATAATTCCTGCCGCTTCATTGCTTCGCTTCCAATGCGTGACCACCCCATCGGTGTCCGCTCGCGGATTGTTTTCCCCGTGTGTAGGCGCGCTTTCAGTCTGAATCCGGCACTCAACGGATATGATTCCTGTGCATGAGGAATCTGACCCGAATGGTGTTAAGCGCTTTTAGAACCTGCCAAAATCGGAGGCCGGATATCAGATGAAAAACTTGCCCGGCACTAAAGAAAGGCAGTAGATTTTTCGATGCCTTCACATATTTGATGCGAACAGATAAAAGTAACGCTTTGTGTTAGTGCCGGGGTTGCTTTTGAATCTTTTTACCACAGATGACTACCCGCTCTAATGCCCCCGCTTCTCCGAAGCGGGGGGCGCCCGTATCCGGGCTAACGCCCGGCCTGAACGCCGGCTCAAGGCTCCGCCTTGGCTGAAAGCCCGCCGGCACACCGGGAAAACGGGCACACAGGTAAGAGCGGCTACATCACTGT
>JBEKFU010000059.1:0-16007 GCA_050013155.1 Thermacetogeniaceae bacterium
TCAACTACCGCACCCTCAAGCCGGAGCGCGACGGTCTGTTCTGCGAGCGGATCTTCGGGCCCACCAAGGATTGGGAGTGCCACTGCGGCAAGTATAAGAGGGTACGCTACAAGGGGATCATCTGCGACCGCTGCGGCGTGGAGGTGACCCGTTCAAAGGTGCGGCGGGAGCGGCTCGGCCACATCGAGCTGGCGGCGCCGGTATCGCATATCTGGTATTTCAAAGGGATCCCCAGCCGGATGGGGCTGCTGCTGGACATGCCTCCCCGGTCCCTGGAGAAGATCCTGTACTTCGTGGCCTACGTCGTTACCGACCCGGGGAAAATCGATGATCTTGCCAAGAAACAACTGCTCTCTGAGGCAGAATACCGGGACTACCGGGAAAAGTACGGCGGCCGTTTCAAGGCGGGTATGGGCGCCGAGGCGGTCAAACTGCTGTTGGATGAGATCGACCTGGAGGACCTCAGCACGCAGTTGCGGGCGGAGCTCAAGGACGCCACCGGGCAGCGCAAGGTGCGGGCTATTCGGCGCCTGGAGGTGGTGGAGGCCTTCCGGAAGTCCGGCAACGACCCGTCCTGGATGATCCTGGACGTGGTCCCGGTGATCCCGCCGGAACTGCGCCCCATGGTGCAGTTGGACGGCGGCCGGTTCGCCACCTCCGACCTCAACGACCTCTACCGCCGGGTGATCAACCGCAACAACCGGCTTAAGCGCCTGTTGGATCTGGGCGCCCCGGACATCATCGTCCGGAACGAGAAGCGCATGCTGCAGGAGGCCGTGGACGCCCTGATCGACAACGGGCGGCGCGGCCAGCCGGTGACCGGCCCCGGCAAACGTCCACTGAAGTCTCTCTCCGACATGCTCAAGGGAAAGCAGGGGCGCTTTCGCCAGAACCTGCTGGGCAAGCGGGTCGACTACTCCGGACGCTCGGTGATCGTGGTCGGTCCTGAACTGAAGTTGCACCAGTGCGGCCTCCCCAAGGAGATGGCCCTGGAGTTGTTCAAGCCTTTCGTCATGAAGCGCCTGGTCAACGGCGGCTTCGCCCATAACATCAAGAGCGCCAAGCGCATGGTGGAGCGGGTCCGTCCGGAGGTCTGGGATGTGCTGGAGGACGTGATCAGCGAGCATCCGGTGATGCTCAACCGGGCGCCAACCTTGCACCGGCTGGGCATTCAGGCCTTTGAGCCGATCCTGGTGGAGGGCCGGGCGATCCAGATCCACCCCCTGGTCTGTACCGGGTACAACGCCGACTTCGACGGCGACCAGATGGCGGTGCACGTTCCTCTGTCCACCGAGGCCCAGGCGGAGGCCCGGATCCTGATGCTGTCCGCCCACAACATTCTCAACCCCAAGGATGGCCGTCCGGTGGTCGCCCCAACCCAGGACATGGTGCTGGGCGTCTACTACCTGACCATCGAGCGCGAGGGTGTGCTGGGCGAGGGCAAGGTCTTCAGGGACTTCGACGAGGCCTTCTATGCATACGAGAGCAAGGCAGTCGACCTACATGCCCGGATCAGGGTGCGCAGGGACGGCAAGCTATTCGAGACCACGGTGGGGCGCCTGATCTTCAACCAGGTGATTCCACCGGAACTGGGTTATTACAATGAAATAGTGGGCAAGAAGGCGCTCGCCCAGATCGTCGGCAAGTGCTATCGCCAGCTCGGCTATGAGCGCACCGACGTTCTGCTGGACGGGATCAAGAATTTGGGGTTCAAGTACGCCACCAGGGCGGGGATCACCGCCGGGATCACCGACGTCCAGATCCCGGAAGCCAAACAGCAGATCCTGGCCCAGGCGGATCAGGACGTGGAAAAGGTGGAACAGCAATACCGCCGCGGCCTGATCACCGAAGATGAGCGCTACGAGCGGGTGATCGGGTTCTGGCAGGAGGCCACCAACAAGGTGACCGAGGCCATGATGAACAGCCTCGATCCCTTGAATCCGATCTATATGATGGCCATCTCCGGCGCCCGCGGCAATATCCAGCAGATCCGCCAGTTGGCTGGCATGCGCGGCCTGATGGCCGACCCTTCGGGGCGGATCATCGACGTCCCCATCAAGGCCAACTTCCGTGAGGGCCTGACGGTGCTGGAATACTTCACATCCACCCATGGCGCCCGCAAGGGACTGGCGGACACCGCTCTCCGGACCGCCGACTCCGGCTACCTGACCCGGCGGCTGGTGGACGTCGCCCAGGACGTGATCGTCCGGGAGGAGGACTGCGGGACCAGGGAAGGGGTTTACGTCAACGAGGTTGCTGACGGTGAAAATGTGATCGAGCCCCTGGAGGAGCGCATCATCGGGCGCTACAGCATTGAGCCGGTGCTGCATCCCGAAACCGGCGAGGAGATCGTCCCGGCGGATGTGGAGATTACCGAAGAGGATGCCGAGGCGATCAAAAAAGCCGGGATCACCACGGTGCTGATCCGGTCGATGTTGACCTGCAAGACTCGCTATGGCGTGTGCCGCAAGTGCTATGGACGCAACCTGGCCACCGGCTTCCAGGTGGAGATCGGGGAGGCGGTGGGGATCATGGCCGCCCAGTCCATCGGCGAGCCGGGCACCCAGTTGACCATGCGCACCTTCCACACCGGCGGTGTGGCCGGCGAGGACATCACCCAGGGTCTGCCCAGGGTGGAGGAACTGTTCGAGGCGCGTCGGCCGAAGGGCCAGGCGATCATCTCGGAGAACGACGGCGTGGTCACCATCGGCGAGAATAAGGGTAGGAAGGAGATCGAAGTGGTCGGCAGGGATGGTGATAGGCACACCTACCAGATCCCCTTCGGATCCCGGATCAGAGTGGCCGACGGCCAGAATGTAGAGTCCGGCGAAGAAATGACCGAAGGCTCCATCAACCCCCACGAGCTGCTGGATGTCAAGGGCATCTCCGCCGTGCAGCAGTATCTGCTCCGGGAGGTGCAGCGAGTCTACCGGATGCAGGGGGTGGATATCAACGACAAGCACATTGAAGTGATGATCCGCCAGATGCTGCGGAAGGTCAAGGTAGAGGAGTCCGGGGATACCGAGCTGCTGCCGGGCGCGCTGATCGAGGTCTTTGACTTCGAGGACGAGAACAGGCGGATTATGGAGTCCGGTTTTGAGCCAGCAACGGCCAAGCCGGTGGTGCTGGGGATCACCAAGTCTTCTCTGGCTGCCGATTCCTTCCTGTCGGCGGCCTCCTTCCAGGAGACTACCAGGGTGCTGACCGAAGCGGCAATCAAGGGCAAGGTCGACCCGCTGCTGGGACTGAAGGAGAACGTGATTATCGGCAAACTGATCCCGGCGGGCACCGGTACCGCCTGCTACCGCTCGATACAGGTGGTGGATCAGGCGTGGCCTGACGGACAGGACGAGGCCGGCTCAGTTGAGGAATCCTTGGAGCCGGTGGTGCCCCGGGTGCCCTCTGGGCGCGGGCGCGGAGACGAAGTCGCCCAGTAAAATTTGTGAGTAAATAACTGGTTGTAGCATTGACAGCAAAATTGGAAAGATGTTAGAATTAATTTTGAATTTTGTGCGCGGCTAGTCGGCCATATGTGATATGAGAGTGGGATGCGCCTCACCTCTCAATGGGGGAGAGCGATGGAAAGGCTGAAGAACACCCGGATTAAAGTGGTAGGGACCAAGCAGACCCAGAAGGCGATCGAGAAGGACCAGACCCAGGTGGTATACGTGGCCAGAGATGCAGAGGAGCGAATCGTCTCTCTGATCATCAGGTTATGCGAAGAGAAGAGCCTGGAACTGGTGCTGGTCGATTCCATGTCCGAACTGGGCAAAGCCTGTGGCATCAAGGTAGGAGCGGCTGCTGCGGCAGCCCTCTCTGAAGTTTGAGGTTAGAAGCAAGGGAGGTGGCAAGGTGCCAACATTGAATCAGTTAGTGCGCAAAGGTCGCCAGGTGTCCAAAAAGAAGTCCACCGCACCGGCGTTGAAGGGTTGCGCCCAGAGGCGGGGTGTGTGCACTCGTGTTTATACGACCACGCCGAAGAAGCCGAACTCTGCCCTCCGCAAGGTGGCCCGGGTTCGCCTCACCAACGGTATCGAGGTCACAGCCTACATCCCGGGCATTGGCCATAATCTCCAGGAACACTCGGTGGTGATGGTCAGGGGCGGACGGGTGAAAGACCTACCCGGTGTGCGCTATCACATCATCAGAGGGACCCTGGATACCGGGGGTACCCAGAACAGGAACCGGGGCCGGTCGAAGTATGGCGCCAAACGGCCGAAAGCAGCCAAAGCATAACAGAAGTGATGAGTAAAAAGTAATGAGTAATGAGTAAAAAGATCAAGAAATTCGGGGGCCTGGTTGCTTTGGATGCCGGGTATTTAGAGACAGGACGTATTACAACTCATCACTCATCACTCAAGTAGGGAGGGATGTTTTTGCCACGCCGTGGTTATACAGGAAAACGGGAGACGCCGGCAGATCCGGTATATGGCAGCAGGGTCTTCACCAAGCTGGTCAACAAGGTGATGTGGGATGGCAAGAGGAGCATCGCCGAGCGGATCTGTTACGACGCCTTGAAGATTGTCAAGGAAAAGACGAGGCGCGAACCAGTGGAGATCTTCGAGCAGGCGATGAAAAACATCATGCCTGTGCTTGAAGTCAAGGCTCGGCGCGTCGGAGGGGCCAACTACCAGGTTCCCATCGAAGTGCGCTCGGACCGGCGGATGACCCTGGGGATCAGGTGGCTGGTCGGCTTTGCCCGCATCCGCTCCGGCAAGAGCATGGAAGAGAAGCTGGCGGCGGAGATCATGGATGCGGCCAATGGTATCGGCAGCACCGTAAAGAAACGGGAAGACACGCACAAGATGGCCGAGGCCAACAAGGCCTTTGCCCATTACCGCTGGTAATAAGAACCAGTAATGAGTAACGAGTAATGAGTAATGAGTGAAAAGATGTAACTATTCAGCCTGTCTTATGGGTCTAAAAACAGTATCCGAAAGTACCGCGATGGACTGCCCTAGGTAGTTGCGAAAAGGTAGGGAAATTTGAGGGCTTGGTTGCCTGAACACTGGATGCTTTTAAAACTCATCACTCATGACTCATCATAAAAAGAAGTAATGAGTAATGGGTAACGAGTAATGAGTAAAAGATAAAGAAAAATTAGGATTTGGTTGCCCTGGATGCTGGACATTTAGGCGAACATCAGCAAAAGAGACAAGGTGCTTTTAAAACTCATCACTCATCACTCATCACTCATCACTTATGTCTTTGATGGAAGGAGGGATAACTGCATGGCGCGTGAGGTTCTGCTGGAACGCATCCGCAACATCGGGATCATGGCGCACATCGACGCCGGCAAGACTACTACCACGGAGCGGATCCTCTACTATACCGGACGGGTCTGCCGGATCGGGGAGGTTGACGAGGGGTCTGCCACCATGGACTGGATGATCCAGGAGCAGGAGCGGGGTATCACCATCACTTCTGCTGCTACAACATGCTTTTGGCGCGATTTTATTATTAACCTGATCGACACGCCCGGCCACGTGGACTTTACAGCGGAAGTAGAGCGCTGCCTGCGCGTGCTTGACGGGGCGATCGCCGTTTTTGACGCCGTCGCCGGTGTCGAGCCCCAGTCCGAAACGGTCTGGCGGCAGGCGGACGACTACCACATTCCCCGCATCGCCTACCTGAATAAGATGGACCGGGTGGGCGCCGATTTTTTCCGCTCTACCAAAAGCATCCGGGAGCGCCTGGGAGCGAATGCGGTGCCGGTTCAGCTTCCCATCGGGAGCGAGGACTCCTTTCAGGGCATTATTGACCTGGTGACGAATAAGGCAATCATCTATCGCGACGAATTGGGGGAAGTGCCGGATACCATCGACGTTCCCCCGGATTATGTGAACGCCAAGCGGCGCAGCCGGGAGAAGCTGTTGGAGGCACTGGCGGAGTTGGACGAGGCCCTGATGGAGAAGTACCTGAACGGCGATCCGATCAGCGAGCAGGAGATCCGGGCGGCGATACGCAAGGGTACCCTGACCTGCCGGTTTGTGCCGGTCCTCTGTGGGTCTTCGCGGCGGAACAAGGGCGTCCAGCCGCTGCTCAATGCCGTGGTGGACTATCTGCCGTCACCGCTGGATGTGCCGCCGGTCCGGGGGATCGACCCCAGGACGGGCGAGACAGTGGAGCGGCAGCCGGGAGATGGCCACCCGCTGACCGCTCTGGCCTTCAAGGTGCAGTCCGACCCTTACTCCGGCAAGCTGGTGTATATCCGGGTCTATGCCGGGACGCTGCAGTCCGGAAAGGCGGTCTACAACGCTACCAAGGGCAGGCGGGAGCGGATCGGGCGATTGGTGAAAATGCACGCCAACCACCGGGAGGATGTGCAGGAGGTCTTCTCCGGAGAGATCGCCGTGGCAGTCGGGCTCAAAGAGGCGGTCACCGGGGACACCCTGTGCAGCGAGGACCGGCCGGTGATCTTGGAGCAGATACGCTTTCCGGAGCCTGTCATCTCCATCGCCATCGAGCCCAAGACCAAGGCTGACCAGGACAAGATGGGCGCCGCCCTATACCGCCTTGCAGAAGAGGATCCCACCTTCCGTACCTATATCGATAAGGAGACCGGCCAGACCCTGATCTCCGGCATGGGCGAGTTGCACCTGGAAATAATTGAGGACCGCCTGCTCCGGGAGTTCAACGTGGACGCCTATGTGGGCAAGCCCCAGGTGGCGTACAAGGAGACCATCACCCGCAGATGCAGGGGCGAGGGCCGGTTCATCCGCCAGACCGGTGGCCATGGCCAGTATGGTCACGTACTGCTGGAGTTGGAGCCGCTACCCTCAGGGGCCGGCTACGAGTTCGTGGATGCCACCACCGGAGGGGTGATCCCCAAAGAGTTCATTCCTGCTGTCGACGCCGGAATCAAAGAAGCCATGGAGAACGGCGTGCTGTCCGGATACCGGATGGTGGACATCAAGGCGGTGCTGACCGGGGGTTCCTACCACGAGGTGGACTCCTCGGAGATTGCCTTCAAGATCGCCGGCGCCCTGGGCTTCCGCTCAGCCGCCGAAAAGGGCGCTCCGGTGCTGCTGGAGCCGGTCATGAGCATCGAGATCGTCGTTCCGGAGTCTTACATGGGCGAGGTGATCGGCGACCTCAACGCCCGGCGCGGGCGGGTCGAGGCCACCGAGATGAGGGGCGCCGTGCTGGCAGTCCGGGGTTTCGTGCCCCTGGCCGCCATGTTCGGCTACTCCACCGACCTGCGGTCGTTGACCCAGGGCCGGGGCAATTACGTGATGCAGTACTCCCATTACGAGCAGGCGCCTCCTGTCGCATCCGAGGCGATGCGGCGCGGGGATTGCATGAGCATCTAACTCAGGAGTCAGGAGTCAGGAGTCAGGAGTCAGAATAGAAGAGAACGGTTTATCGTCTTGAAGAGAGAACAGTTTATCGTTTCGGAGAAGAATTCTGAATTCTGACTACTGAATTCTGAATACCAGCAGTAAAAAAATCTCATGTCTTAAGACTAAGGAAGGAATGAACTGAAATGGCTAAAAAGAAGTTCGAGCGCACCAAGCCGCATGTGAACGTCGGTACGATCGGCCACATCGACCATGGCAAGACCACCCTTACTTCGGCGATCACCATCTGCCTGAGCAAGAAGGGCTGGGCGCACGCCACCGCCTACGGAGAGATCGACAAAGCCCCGGAGGAGCGGGAGCGCGGCATTACCATCGCTATCGCCCATGTCGAGTACGAGACCGGGAAGCGGCACTACGCCCACGTTGACTGCCCCGGCCATGCCGACTACATCAAGAACATGATCACCGGCGCCGCCCAGATGGACGGGGCGATCCTGGTGGTCTCCGCCGCCGATGGCCCCATGCCTCAGACTCGTGAACATGTCTTGCTGGCCCGCCAGGTCAACGTTCCCTATATCGTGGTCTTCCTGAACAAGGCGGACATGGTAGATGACCCCGAACTCATGGAGTTGGTGGAACTGGAAGTCCGTGAACTCCTCAGCATGTACGAGTTCCCCGGCGATGAGATTCCGATCATCGCCGGCAGCGCCCTGAAAGCCATGGAGTGCGGCTGCGGCAAGCCTGAGTGCGAGGCCTGCGGCCCCATTCTCAAGCTCCTGGATGCCGTTGACGAGTACATCCCGACCCCGGTACGTGATACCGACAAGCCGCTGCTGATGCCGGTAGAGGACGTCTTCACCATCACCGGACGCGGCACCGTGGTCACTGGGAGAGTGGAGCGCGGGACTGTCAAGGTGCAGGACGAGGTGGAGATGATCGGCCTGCATGAAGAATCCCGCAAGGTAATCGTCACCGGCGTGGAGATGTTCCGCAAAATTCTGGATCAGGGCATAGCCGGAGACAACATCGGCGTGCTGCTGAGAGGCGTCGACCGCAAAGACGTGGAGCGCGGCATGGTCATCGCCAAACCGGGCTCCATCAAGCCGCACACCAAGTTCAAGGCGCAGGTCTACGTCCTGACCAAGGAAGAGGGAGGGCGCCACACGCCGTTCTTCCAGGGATATCGCCCGCAGTTCTACTTCCGGACCACCGACGTCACCGGTATCATCAAGCTCCCGGAAGGAGTGGAGATGGTAATGCCCGGCGACAATATCAACATGGACGTGGAACTGATCACCCCGATCGCCATCGAGGAGGGGCTGCGGTTTGCTATCCGTGAGGGCGGCCGCACCGTTGGCTCCGGCGTGGTCACCGGTATTGCCTAAATGTGATGTGAGCGGGTGCCCGCTTGCGGGCGCGGTGCCTCACACATCGGGGCCGTAGCCCATTGCGGCGTTAGTGAGGAGGAATGTACATGGCGCGTCAGAAGATCCGGATCAGATTGAAGGCCTTTGACCATAAAATACTCGACCAGTCGGCCCAGAAGATAGTGGAAACAGCCCAGCGGACTGGGGCCTCGATCTCGGGGCCGGTTCCGCTGCCGACGGAGAAGAGCATCATCACGGTGTTGCGCTCTCCGCACGTGAACAAAGATTCCCGGGAACAGTTCGAGATGCGTACCCATAAGCGGCTGATCGACATCCTGGAACCGACCCCGAAGACGATCGATGCGCTGATGCGCCTTGACCTTCCGGCGGGGGTTGACATCGAGATCAAGCTCTAAATAGTAATGAGTGATGAGTGATGAGTGATGAGTGGGAAGAGAAGGCATTGGCTCCGCCAATGCCAACAAGAATCTCGTCTCACACCTCTCACCTCTCACCTCTCAGTTGTGAGGTGAAATAGTTGCGCAAAGGATTGCTCGGGAGAAAGGTTGGCATGACGCAGGTCTTCGACGAGGAGGGCAAGGCGGTCCCGGTAACGGTGATCGAGGCCGGTCCCTGCGTCGTCGTGAACATCAGGACCCCGGAGCGGGATGGCTATGCCGCCCTGCAGCTTGGTCATGAAGAAGTGCGCGGCGATCGGTTGAATCGTCCCCTGCGCGGCCAGTTTACAAAAGGAAAAGTAAAGCCGCAGCGCTTTTTGAGAGAGATTCGGGTGGAGGCGTCAGACCTCACCGAGTTTGCCGTCGGTCAGGAGATCAAGGTTGATGTGTTCAACGCCGGGGACTACGTGGATGTCCGCGGCACTTCCAAGGGCAAGGGCTTTGCCGGCGCCATCAAGAGGCACGGCATGCACCGCGGCCCCATGAAGCACGGCTCCAAGTACCACCGCCGGCCGGGCTCTCTGGGCGCCAAAGGCCCCGCCCGGGTTTTCAAGGGGCGCAAGCTGCCCGGCAGGATGGGCGGCGAGAAGGTTTCCGTTCAGCATCTGAAAGTCGTGAAGGTGGACCCGGGCCGCAACCTCTTGCTGCTCAGGGGCGCAGTACCGGGTGTCAGAGCCGGACTGCTCCTGATCAGGGATTCGCTGCGCTAGCCGGAACGCCGGCTCGAGGCTTTGCCCTCCGCATCCGGGCTTACGCCCGGCCTGAAGAATGCGGAGCACAGGTCGGCTGAAAGCCCGCCGGCGCACAGGCCCCGCGCATGCATGCGGGGCGCGGGGTGGGCCTCGTTCCCCAGCACTTTCAGTGCTGGGTCACAATCAAGGTAAGGAGCTAATGACCATGCCTAAAGCTGCATTATACAATGCCAACGGAGACAGGGTCGGAGACCTCGACCTGAGCGATCAGGCGTTTGGGGCAACCGTGAACGAACCGGTTTTGCACCAGGCCGTGGTGCGCCACCTGGCCAACCGGCGCCTGGGCACCGCCGATACCAAGACCAGGGGCGAGGTACAGGGAACGAACCGCAAGCCCTGGCGCCAGAAAGGAACCGGGCGCGCCCGGGCCGGCAGCTTCCGCTCGCCCCTGTGGCGCAGCGGCGGGATCGTGTTCGGGCCGCACCCGCGCAAGTATACCCAGGCGCTGCCCAAGAAAATGCGCCGGCTGGCCCTGAAATCCGCCCTGTCAGCCCGGGCCGGAGAGGGAGACGTGATCGTGATTGAGGAGTTTGCGATCACCGAACCGAAAACCAAGACCATCGCCAGCCTGCTCAGGGCGATCGAGGCCGGCGCCGGCGCCCTGCTGGTGACCGGCGACCGCCAGCCGCTGCTGGAGCGTGTTACCAACAACCTGCCGGGAGTGTGGTGTATCCTGGCCGATCACCTCAATGCTTACGATCTCCTGGCGGCAGAGAAGATCATCTTCACCCGGGGCGCCCTGGACCGGCTGGGGGAGGTGCTGGCCGATGCGTAGTCCTCAAGACACATTGCTCAAACCGGTGGTGACGGAGAAGTCCGTCGAAATGGCCAGGAGCATGAACAAGTACACCTTTTACGTCAACCCGAAATCGAACAAGATCGAGATCAAGACGGCGGTGCAGAACCTGTTCAAGGTGCATGTGCTGGGCGTGAACACCGCCAACATCAAGGGGAAGAAGAAGAAGGTCGGGCGTTCCCCGGCAGGCTTCCGGCCGGATCGTAAGAAGGCGGTCGTCTCTCTAAGCCCCGGCGATAAGATCGAGATCTTTGAAGGGTTGTTCTAAGGAGGAACAAGCATGCCCATCAAGAAATATAAGCCCACGTCCCCCGGCCGGCGCCAGATGGCCGTCCTGAACTTTGAGGATCTGACTACCGACAAGCCGGAACGGTCGCTGCTGGAGCCGAATCGCAAGAAGGCCGGGCGCAACAATATGGGCCGCATCTCGGTACGCCACCGGGGCGGGGGGCAGAAGCGCTTTTACCGGGTGATCGATTTCAAGCGGAACAAGGACGGTGTTCCGGCCAAGGTAGCGACCCTGGAGTACGACCCCAACCGTTCGGCGAACATCGCCCTGCTGTACTACGCCGATGGGGAGAAGCGCTACATCCTGGCGCCCCTCGGACTGTCGGTGGGGGACACGGTGATCTCGGGGACGGAGGTGGACATCAAGCCGGGCAACACGCTGCCTGTGAGAAATATTCCTACCGGCACGCTGTTGCACAATATCGAACTCCACCCCGGGCGTGGCGGCCAGATGGTGCGTTCGGCGGGAGGTTCCGCCCAACTGATGGCCAAGGAGGGGGATTACGCCCACATCCGGATGCCATCGGGAGAGGTGCGGCTGGTCCACTTGAACTGCCGGGCGACCATCGGTCAGATCGGCAACCTGGATCATGAGAACGTCAGCATCGGCAAGGCGGGCCGCAAGCGCTGGATGGGGATCAGGCCGACAGTGCGCGGCTCGGCGATGAACCCGGTCGACCACCCACACGGCGGCGGCGAAGGCCGCTCGCCGATCGGGCGCAACCCGGTAACCCCATGGGGCAAACCGGCGCTGGGCGCCAAGACGCGCCACAAGAAAAAGGCTTCAGATAAAATGATCGTCAAGCGGCGTAAATAAGAAGTCAGAGGCAAGAAGTCAGAGGTCGGAAAAAGCCGATAACAGCTTAAGTAAGTCTGACATCCGACTTCCGGCATCCGACTTCCGACTTGATAGGAGGGAGCAAGTAGTGGGTCGTTCTCTCAAAAAGGGACCGTACTGCGAACAGAGACTGTTGGACCGGATCAACAAGATGAACGAGAAGGGCGCCAAAAGGGTCATCAAGACCTGGTCGCGACGTTCTACCGTTTTTCCGGAGATGGTGGGGCACACCATTGCCGTGCACGACGGACGGCGGCATGTCCCCATCTACGTAAGCGAAGACATGGTGGGCCACAAACTGGGCGAATTTGCGCCGACACGGCTGTTCCGCGGCCACGGCGCCCATACAGAACGCTCAACATCACTGAAATAAAACCCCGTGCATGCATGCGGAGCACGGGGTGGGCCTCGTTCCCCAGCACTTTCTGCGCTGGGGAACAATCAAGGAAAGGGGTTGAACAGCCGTGGAAACAAGGGCCGTAGCGCGCTACATCTGGATAGGGCCGCGCAAGGTGCGCCTGGTGGCCGACCTGGTGCGCGGCAAGGGGGTCAATGATGCGTTGGCCATCCTGCGTTTCGCCCCCCAGAGAGCGGCACAGCCGATCTCCAAGGTGGTGCGTTCGGCGCAGGCCAATGCCGAGCACAACCACAGCATGGATGCGGAGGAACTCTTCATCAAGGCGATCTGCGTCGACGAGGGGCCGATACTCAAACGCTTCCAGGCTCGTGCCCGAGGCCGGGCTGACGTGAAACGACGGAGGACTTGTCACATAACAGTGGTGGTAGCTGATGGAAAGGAGGGGTAGGCAGTGGGACAGAAGGTAAACCCGATCGGCTTCAGGCTGGGGATCATCAGGGACTGGGATTCCAAGTGGTATGCAGGCAGAAACTATCGCGACCTGCTGCATGAGGATATTGCCCTGCGCAACTACATCAAGAAGAAGCTGTTCGCGGCCGGCGTTTCCAGGATCGAGATCGAAAGGGCGGCCAACCGCGTGCGCCTCACTATCCATACCGCCAAACCGGGCATCGTCATCGGGCGCGGCGGGACCGAGGTGGAACTGCTGCGGAAGGACCTGGAGCGGATTACCGGCAAGCAGGTCAGCGTCAATATCGTCGAAATCAAGCGCCCGGAACTGGAAGCCCAACTGGTGGCAGAAAGCGTGGCTGCCCAGTTGGAGAAGCGCATCGCCTTTCGCCGGGCGATGAAGCAGGCGGTCTCCCGCTCGATGCGTATGGGCGCCCAAGGCATCAGGATTGGCGTGGGCGGACGGCTGGCCGGTGCGGAAATGGCCCGCAGCGAATGGCACAGCGAAGGCAAGGTGCCCCTCCAGACCCTGCGCGCCGACATCGATTACGGTTTTGCGGAGGCCAGTACCACCTACGGCAAGATCGGGGTCAAGGTGAAAATTTATCGGGGTGAGATCCTGCCTGAGAAGAAAAAGCGCTCCGAGCCCGTTGAGGCGGCGGCGCCCGCAAAAGCGTCGGCAGGGACAGGTCCGGTGGACCGGGCGCGGCGCCCGGCAGAGCGGGTATCCGGCGGCGGCGCCGGGCCCAGCGGGAGCCCGCTTGCGGGCGCGGCCGGTGCTGAAAGGGGCGAGGGTTAACCATGTTGATGCCCAAAAGGGTGATCTATCGCAAGCAGCACCTGCGCTGGCCGACCGGCAAGATCAACCGGGGCTTCGAGATTACCTTCGGGGAGTACGGCCTGCAGGCCTTACAGGCTGGTTGGATCAGTGCCCGCCAGATCGAGGCCGCCCGTATTGCTATGACCCGGTACGTCAAAAGGGGCGGTAAGGTCTGGATTGACATCTTCCCTGACCAGCCGGTCACTGCCAAGCCGGCAGAGACCAGAATGGGGAGCGGCAAGGGAGCGCCCGATTTCTGGGTGGCCGTGGTCAAGCCGGGCCGGGTGCTGTTCGAACTGGCCGGCGTGCCGGAAGAGACAGCCCGGGAGGCGATGCGCCTGGCGGGTCACAAGCTTCCGATCAAGAGCAGGTTTATAAAACGGCAGGAAGCGGGTGGTAGTGATGCCGGTACAGAAGGTTAAGGATCTGCGGGACCTGACAGATGACGAGTTGGAAAGAAAACTGCTCGATTTGAAGGATGAACTGTGGCGGCTTCGCTTCCAAATGGCGACACAGCAACTGGAGAACCCGATGCGGATCCGGGAGGTGCGCAAGGCGTTTGCCCGCACCATGACGATCATCCGGGAGAGAGAGATCGCCCGGGAAAGAGAGAACCGGCAGAGCGCTTTGCACGCCGGAGATGTTCAGGTAAGTCAAGGCTGATAGGGGGCACAGGCAGTTGAACGAGCGAGCACAGCGCAAGACACGCATCGGAACTGTAGTCAGCGACAAGATGGATAAAACCGTGGTCGTGCTGGTGGAAACCAGGGTCCGGCATCCTCTTTACGGGCGGACAATGACCAGATCGAAGAAGTTCAAGGCCCATGACGGGACCAATGCCTGCAAGATGGGGGACAAGGTGCGGATCATGGAGACGCGCCCCTTGAGCAAGGAGAAGCGGTGGCGGGTGGCCGAGGTTCTGGCCAGGTCTGCAGACAGGAGCGTAGCCAGAAAGGAGGCCGGAGTAAATGATACAGCCACAGACAATACTTAGGGCCGGGGACAACACCGGCGCCAAGAGGCTGATGTGCATCCGGGTGATGGGGGGGTCCCTGCGCCGGTATGCCTCGGTCGGCGACATCATCATCGCCTCCGTGAAGGAGGCCAGCCCCGGTGGTATGGTCAAGAAGGGCGAGGTGGTGACGGCGGTGGTGGTCAGGACGCGCAAGGAGATCCGCCGTCCGGACGGTTCATACATCAAATTCAGCGAGAATGCGGCAGTACTTATCAACGACCAGAAAAACCCTCGTGGGACGCGCATCTTCGGTCCGGTGGCACGGGAACTCCGGGAAAAGGATTTCATGAAGATCGTCTCTCTGGCGCCTGAGGTGCTCGCCTGAGGTGCTATAAGTACAGTGCTGAGTGATGAGTGATGAGTGATGAGTATAAAAGAATAAGCGATGAGTCGTCACTCACTAAAAACTGAATTACTTGAGCAGTAACAAGCACAGGCAGGGGTGAGGAACAAGATGATACAACGTAAGAATGGTCTACATGAAGGTGTTCAGCGCAAGGTTCATGTGCGTAAGGGAGATACAGTGCTGGTGCTGGCCGGGAAGAGCGCAGGCAAGCGGGGAAAGGTGATCCAGGTCTATCCTGCCACCCAGCGGGTGATCGTCGAGGGTGATCCAGGTCTATCCTGCCACCCAGCGGGTGATCGTCGAGGGGGTAAACGTCGCCAAGCGTCACAGCCGCCCTACCCGTTCGCTGCCGCAGGGGGGGATCGTGGAGAAAGAGGCCCCGATCGCCGGTTCCAACGTGATGCTGGTCTGCAGCAAGTGCAATCAGCCGACCCGCGTGGCCAAGAAGCTGGTTGAGCAGAAATACTACCGGGCCTGCAAGAAGTGCGGGGAGATTATCGACAAGCAGTAAAGAAGTAATGAGTGATGAGTACTGAGTAATGAGTGAAAAGATAAAAAATTCGAGGACTTGGTTGTCTTGGATGCTGGATATTTAGACGAACAGCGGCAAAAGAGACAGGAAGCATTATAAACTCATCACTCATCACGCATAACTCATTACTCACAGTTAGGAGGCATGGTGATGGGGCTGAAAGAGCGCTACCGTCAGGAGATCGTTCCCCAGATGATGAAGAAATACAGCTACAAGAACGTGATGCAGGTACCCGTCCTGAACAAGGTTGTCGTCAACATGGGCGTCGGCGAGGCGATCCAGAACGCCAAGTCGCTGGAGGCGGCGGTGAACGACCTGACCACGATCACCGGCCAGCGTCCGGTGGTGACCAAGGCCCGCAAGTCGATTGCGGCCTTCAAGCTGCGGACCGGCATGAAGATCGGTTGCAAGGTCACACTGCGGGGCAACCGCATGTACGACTTCCTCGGCAAGCTGGTTAACGTGGTCCTGCCCAGGGTGCGCGACTTCCGGGGGGTTTCGCCCAGGGCCTTCGACGGCCGGGGTAACTATACCCTGGGACTCAGGGAGCAGGTGATCTTCCCGGAGATCGATTACGACAAGATCGACAAGGTCAGGGGCATGGATATTACCGTCGTGACTACCGCCAAGACCGATGAGGAGGCGCGGGACTTACTCCGCCTGGTGGGCATGCCTTTCCGGGAAAG
>JBEKFU010000060.1:0-11647 GCA_050013155.1 Thermacetogeniaceae bacterium
CTTCCACGTTCGGTGGCAACACCCGGGCAGCCGCTGCCGGCATCACCGCTATTCAGATCCTGGTGGAGGACGATCTGGCCGGCCGGGCGTGTGAGCAGGGGACCTACCTGCTGGAGCGGATGGATCAGCTCGGCAAGCGCTTCCCCAACTTCATCAAAGAGGTGCGTGGCCGGGGGCTGCTGATCGGGATAGAGTTCAACCCGCTGGCCGGGGGCCTCCTGAACAAGGTCACCGGCGGCAGGATCAACCAGATTGCTGATGAATACCTGGGAGGCTTGGTGGCGGCGGAGATGATGAACAACTACCAGATTATCACTGCCTATACCTTGAACAATCCCAACGTGATCCGCCTGGAGCCCCCGCTGATCGTATCCAGGGAGCAGTTGGACCACCTGCTGCACGCCCTGGAGGACATATTTCAGAAGTATCAGAGTATGTGGAAATTGGTGCTGGCTACCGGCAAGAGGTTAATCACCGGTTAGACCTGCTTTTGCATGCGTGTGCCTGCGCAGGAGCAGGCCGCACATCGGCATCGGGGCGATGGTAAAAGGCAGCAGCAGGTTTCGTACTGTACCCTGGGCAGCAGGGCAAACAGGGGGGCAAAGGGGGAATACCAGACCTGGGTGGTGAAGTCGAAAGCGTCAGGAGTGATAATGCCTCGGGAGTAACCGGTAAGGATGGTCAGGGCGCTGATGATACCGGGCAACTGGGCTGCCACCCCGGCCGATAAAGACAGTAGGGCTGGCCTTTCAGAGATCCTGCCGGCAGCGAGCCAACCAAGCAGCGCCTGAACTGCTATGAACAGCAGCAGCCAGATTATTGCCAGGCGGGGGATCGACAGCGCCAGGGGGGTCAGGGCGATGAACAGGACCTGGACTATGTACAGGTTGATTATCAATTGTACGAACGCTCTGAGTTGTTTCAAGATATCACCTGGCCAGCGGACGGTTCTGTGTCATGGTTGTCACAATGTGACAACCAGAACCGTCCCCAATGTCACGTCCCCAATGTCACACAAAACAAGTATATTACATTTCGATTTTTTAGGGAGGGGTAGAATTTGAGTCTGAGGGAGAAGTTAGGCAAGGAGTTCGTGATCACCACGGAGCTCAGGGCAACTGACGGGGTGGACATTCAGGCCTCGGTCGATCAGGCCCGGCGCTACCTGCCGCTGGACGGCATCAACATCCATGACTGCCCGGGCGGACGGCTGCGGATGAGTTCCATCGCCCAGGCCCATATCATCCAGTCGGAGACCGGCCATGAGATGATCCCGCACCTGATGTGCCGGGATCGCAGCCTCCTGGGGATTCAGGCCGATCTTCTGGGCGCCCACGCCCTGGGCATCCGGAACATTCTGGTGGCCACCGGGGATGCTCCCAAGCATGGCCCCTACCCGTCCAGTGCGGTCTATGACCTTACCTCCATTGAACTGATCAGGCTCATCAAGAAGATGAACGAGGGCCTGGACTACAACGATAAACCGTTCCAGGGGCATACCGAATTCTATATTTCGGCAACCGCCCGCCCGGGTGCCAGGGACCTGGAAGCAGAAGTCGATCGAGCGCGTCAGAAGGCGGCTGCCGGCGCCGATTTCATTCAGACCCAGCCAATATTCCACGTGGATAAGGTCCGGTTCTTCATGGATGCTGTCAAAGACCTGAAAATTCCCGTCATCATGGGGATCATGCCGTTGCGGAGCCTGAAGACAGCCGAGTTCATGAATAAGAGCGTTCCCGGCATTAACATCCCCCCAGAGATCATGGAGGCCATCGCCACCTCCGGGCAGGCGATGATAGATGCCATCTGTCGCCTGATCACGGAAATTTATCCCCTGGTGGACGGGATTCACATCATGGCCATGGGGGATGTCGAGATATCCAACATTCTGATCGAACATATCCGGTCGCTCGGAAGCAATGACAGACCCCGGCGCTAAGGCATTGGCGCCGGGCCCAGAAGATGATTGCTGAAAGATTCCCTAATCCCGGCCGCCAGCGCCTCCGCCAGGGACTGCTGACAGGCGGCGTAAGGAGAGTTCCGGTCGCCGGTTTTGTAGTCCCGGTAAACCTCGATGTGCAGGCCAAAGATATGCCTTCCCCGAAGCTGCAGCGACCTGATCCTTTGAAAGAGCCAGGTCTGGGTGGCTTTCATCACCACCTGTTGATTGAAGGGAAAGATACCCACCGTTGGCGCCGGCAGGGGAAACCAGGGCTGCCAGCGCTTGCCTATCTCCCTGTTCAGGCTCGCTCCCAAGCCAGTAAGGGCATCTCCCAGGTCCTTGTCGAGCGGGAGGGCTGGTTCCAGTTTAAACCCGCAGGAGAGTTCGAGGTCATAGCGACCGTGGATATGGCCGTGGACTTCCAGGAAAAGTCTTACCGGGTCCGCCAGGGCGTACCCCTGGTAGGTCAGGCAGAGGCGCCGGAGCTCCGGGGTGGCAGCCCGGTGCGGCTCCTTATTCAGGTCAACCAGCGGCCTCAGGCCGTCGGCCACCAGGAGAGCGGCCCCAAGCCGGGCGGACAGGATGGTTGCGAACTCCTTGGTGTAATAATCGCAGCCCCGCTGGTACCCGTGATGGGGGGCGGCGACCACAATGGCCGGATTCGCCCCTGGACAATAGTGCAGCCTTTGCTCAAGTTCTGACAGTTCGACGCCTGGCACGTGGTCTGTCCCGCCTTTCTCTATGGCATGGTCCCCGCAAAGGAGACGAGGGTTGTTTTTGGGCTGAGCAGGATGGCGTCAGGAACCACCCAGTAGGAGTTGTGGAAGGAATCCAGGTCGATCCCGTTCCGGTAGTAGGCATACCAGACCAGCTTGGAGCAATACCAGAGTCCGTCGTCGGACTTGGGAGCGAGGATGAAGAACGGGGCGCCCACCTGCCGTTTGGCGTAAGCCGCCGCCGCCGCCCTGATCTCCGGGCTGGCCTTGACCCGCAAAACGGCGGCCCAGGTATAGTTGCGATAGACCTCCGCGCAGGCCACATAGACGCCGTCACTGGTATACATGTCCACAACCTGGTCGTTCCCGATGTAAAAACCGGCGTGAGCGTACCGCCCGTAGGACCCCCCGGGATTTCCGCCCAGGATGATGTCTCCCGGCTGCAGGTCGCTGAGGTCCAGGTTATTGGGTATGTTGTCGTAATCGCCGATGCCGAACTTGCCCCGGCCGGCGGCGGCCAGCACCTGTACCAAGGCGGTTGGCTGCCTGAGGGACTGCAGGTCTTGCAGTTCAACCTTACCTGCCAGTTTTAACCCGGCAAATATCAGCGCCAGAAATAACATTGTTGCCGAGAACAACAGAAGGCTGCGCTTCAATTCATGACCCCCGGCGAAAAGGTTTTGATAGTTGCTGGTCGCATACTCGTGACTTGAGTCGTGAGTTAGGCCAGCGAAAATATGTTTGCATTAGGGAAAGAAGGGCCAGACTATCTTTCCGGAATAATTTTAACATAATTCCGGCGCCGGTTATGTGGGCGCTGATTTTTTTTGCCACAGTAGCATCAGTCAGTTATAGATTTTAGCTTGCTTTAATCTTGTATTCATATTCTTTTCATCTTTCGGGAGTAAAGTAAGTACAGGATCTGTAAGTTGTACCATATGAAGCGCACGTGTTCCAACATCAGACAGCGTGGGCAAGCATCTTTCAGGACTGTAGACATTTGGAGGAGGTGATTCAAATTGCCAGCATAGTCGGATCATCTGTTGATGCTTGAAAGTTCAATATACTTTAAAGAGTTGATTGGAGGGAGAAACTTGCTTAATAGAACGCATTCCAAATGGATTTCCCTGTTCATTGTTGTGGCAGTTCTCGTGTCCATGCTGCTGATGCAGGCCGGGATAGCATCGGCTGCCACTCTGCAGCCAATCATCAACCCCGCCGGCGGTACCTTCACCAACGCCCAGACCGTGACCATCTACAATATCGCCAACGGGGACACTGCCTACTACACCACCGACGGGACCAATCCGGAGTCGAGCAACACACGCATCGTCTATAGCGGGCCATTCACCGTGTATCAGTCGGAAACAATCCAGGCCGCCGGTTATGACTCGACAACAGGCTGGAGCGCCGTGACCTCGGCCGTGTTCTACATCAACGGCACAGGATCGCTCCAGGCGCCGGTCATCTCTCCTGACGGCGGCACCTTCACCACCTCCCAGACCGTGACCATCGGCGACATTTACGGTACCGCCTACTACACCACCGACGGGTCGAACCCGGAGTCGAGCAGCACACGCATCGCCTATAGCGGGCCATTCACCGTTTATCAGTCCGAGACGATCAATGCCGCCAATTACAGCTCCGCCGGCTGGAGCGCCGTGACCTCGGCCGTGTTCTATCTCAGCGGCTCAAGCTCTAACCAGGCGCCGGTCATCTCTCCTGACGGCGGCACCTTCACCACCTCCCAGACCGTGACCATCGGCGACATTTACGGTACCGCCTACTACACCACCGACGGATCCAACCCGGCGAATAGCAGCGCCGCCGTTGCTTACACCGGACCATTCACCGTTTATCAGTCCGAGACGATCAATGCCGCCAATTCCAGCTCCGCAGGCTGGAGCGCCGCGACCTCGGCATCGTTCGATATTGGAAGTTCAAGCACGACACAACCGCAATCTGGATATCAGCGACATGGAAGAGGCATAAGGGTGTTTGCCAGAGGAAAAGAACTCAAATTCGATGTACAGCCGATTATCACGAACGGGCGCTCCTTAATCCCGATCCGTCAGATAGCCGAGGCCTTGGGCTTGTCTGACAATGATGTCAGCTACTCCAACGGCACAGTCACCATCAATAACGGGTCCAGCCAGATCCAATTCAGCAACAATGGCCGGCAGGCATACCTCAATGGCAAGGCCGATAGCCTCGACGTGCCGCCCCAGATCGTCAACGGCCGGATGATGGTTCCGCTCAGGGCGATCAGCCAATTTTTTAACAGGAACGTACAATGGGATGCTAGCAGTGAGACTGTCACTATCCAATGATAGCCTGAGGGTTTCAGGGCACGTGTAAACGACAAACCCCAGAATTCAACTCTGGGGTTTCGTTCTGCTTCTCATCCATACGGTCTACCCGCTGGCTGGCTTTGTGGAGGAGTTTCCTATCAGCCCGGAGAATTTATAATTTATAATGATCAACAAGAGACTCACTATCATCGACCACAAGGCAACAATCAGGCTGGATGCCGTAAACATGGGTTCGCTGGTGGACGAGATATGCCAGCGCATTGTCAAGAAAGGACAACGAGATGCAAAGGGTGATTAACAAGTCTGTGCTGGAACTGATCGAAGGGGATATCACCGAAATGGAGACCGATGCCATCGTCAATGCCGCCAACTCTCACCTGAAGCACGGCGGGGGCGTGGCCGGAGCCATTGTCAGGAAAGGAGGACGGGTAATCCAGGAGGAGTCTGACCGCATCGGCTACTGCCTGGTGGGACAGGCGGTGATCACAGGCTCCGGAAGCCTGAAGGCCGGCTATGTGATCCATGCGGTCGGCCCCAGGATGGGCGAGGGGAATGAGGATGAGAAACTGAGGAGCGCCACGTTGCACAGCCTGCAACTGGCAGACGACAATCACCTGCAGAGCATCGCTTTTCCGGCCATCAGCACCGGCATCTTCGGCTACCCGCTGGAGCGTTGCGCCCGCCTCATGCTCGCCGTGGCCATCGGTTACCTGAAGGGGGACACCGGCCTGGAAAAAGTGGTGTTCTGCCTGTACGGCAAGGAGAACCTGGCGGTGTTCATGAAAGAATTGGAGTCCCGGTTGCCCCAGCAGGGGTGAGGCCATCTGCCGGTCACATCAAAACCGGCGGAAAGGCGAGCCTCTGATGCTATATCTTAAGGCCCGTTACGTGAAAAACGGGCCTTTTGTGTTACGAAGAGTATGGCGGTCTCTGGTCCCGAGCATGGTCTGAACCTGATGGTTGGCGGCGCTGATTACCCGGCAGGCGCCAACATGTATCTGGATTGTAGTTCCAAGGTTGTTTTGACGATCCTGAAGGAGTTTCCGGGATATTGGTGAATAGAGATCCGGCAAGGAGGCCCTGGCGATGTTGAACAGAAAAGCATTGGTCGCTGCATTCACCCTCTTCTTGATGATGACGCTGCCTGCCTGGGCTTATGGAGCGGCCGTGTTCACTGTCGGCTCCACTGTCTTTAGCATGGATGGCAGTGAACAGAACATGGATGTGGCCCCCTATATAGACAACGGCAGAACCTACCTTCCGGTTCGCTATGCCGCCGAGTCGGTTGGCGTCGCTCCGGGCGACATCACCTGGAACCCGGCAACCAGTCAGGTTATCATAACCGCAGGCGGACGCTTCATTGTGCTGACAGTTGGAAGCAAGATCCTGACCTTGAACGGGGTTGCTATCCAAATGGACGCGGCCCCGGAGATCACCGGCGGACGGGTGATGCTCCCGGTTCGCTTTCTGGGTCAGGCCCTGGGGGTCGACATCACCTGGGACCCTATAAACCGGAGGGTGACCATCGGAGCGCTGGTGATGCCGGTGAGCGCCCAGCCTGGCTCGCCCACCACGGTTCCCGACCTCCGCTACGACCCCTCGGTGCAGACGGCCGCCAGGGACTTTACCTGGCAATACCCGCAATACCAGGGCAGGACCTTCACCTGGCACGTAGAGGTGCCGAACGGCCTCCTGGATTGGGACCGGCAGATCAACCAGTTGACGGAGGAATACTATAGCGACCAATACTCGCAGGACACCCTGCTCGAATCCGAGCCAGGCGAGGTTCAAAACATGGTGACGGCCGACTCTGTGCAAGCAGGAGGAAACCTGGCCCCCTGGGTCAATGAGCCCGATAACAGCCAGTGGGCCGGGTACCTGGCTGAACGGCTGGCGAAATGCGCCAGCAGCAACGGATTCGATTACTTCCATACCGCTGAGTTTATTCAGAGCTTTGTGGGCGGCGCCATTCCCTACCAGTTGACAGATGTGCCGGAATTGCCCGGCCAGACCATCATCGATAACGGCGACTGCAAGGACAAGTCGATCCTGCTGGCGGCGATTCTCAAGAGCCTGTCCTATAAAGTCGTCTTGTTGGAATTCAATCCCGGCCCCGGGGAAGCGGCCGGGCACATGGCCGTGGGCGTGGCCCTCGATGACAGCCAGATACCACAGGGCGAGACCCTGTCATATTTCCTCTACAGCGGGTTGAAATATTACTTTGCCGAAACAACCGCCCCTGGTTGGACACTGGGGGCGGCCAGCGAAAAAGAGCCGGCGCAAGTTTACGACGTAAATTGATGACAAATGTGAAAAACATACGGATGCCACATGCAATTTTTTGCTTTTGAAGTGGTATGATGTGCACAGGGAATAATCATAGAAAGGGTGTTTCAAGAGATGTCCATGCGTATCGCCTTTGCCGGAAAGGGTGGCACAGGCAAGACCACTATATCCTCGTTGCTGATCCGGTACCTGATCGAGGCTGACAAGGGGACCATTCTGGCCGTGGATGCCGACCCCAATTCGAACCTGAACAGCGCTCTGGGAGTCAGGATCAACAAGACGATCTCTGACATTTTCAACGAGGCCAGGAGCATCGACACCACCGATAATGATGTCAGAGGCAACTACATCAAGGAGAAGGTGCCAGACGAGGGGTTGACCCGGACCAAGGACTTCGATCTGCTGGTGGTGGGAGTACCGCGGGAGGAGGGGTGTTACTGCATCCCCATGTCCATCCTCAAGCACAACATGGAGGTGTTCAACGATCGGTACGACTTCATGATCATCGACGACGAGGCGGGGATGGAATACCTGAGCCGGCAGGTAATCCAGGAAGTGGACATCATGCTGATCATCTCCGACCCTACGGTGAAGGGCGTTCGCACCGCAGGACGGATCCACCGGCTTGCTAAATCTTTAAACATAGATGTCGGCAAAGTTTACCTGATCGTCACCAAGACCGCGGATGCGGCGCCGCTCCAAGGCGAGATCGAGTCCACCGGCCTGGAACTGCTCGGTACGGTTCCCTTTGACAACCAACTGGCAAACTACGATCTGCATGACCGGCCGCTGATGGAACTGCCTTCCGACAGTCTGGCGGTGCAGGCGAGCAGGGAGATGTTCAAAAAGTTGCTTCCGTAGGTGTATATCTTAAATAAGGCGGGGAGAATCAGGAGGCGCTACAGCCGGATGCGCCTCTTTCTTGCGGTGGTCGCGCTTCAAAGTCCATTAGAACGGGGTAGGGGAGAGTTCCAGAAAGCAACGATCGGTGGTCTTCAACAAGTGATAACCATGGCAATACTTGGACATGACAAGGATTTCAAGTGAGGATTTCATGAACGCGAATCAGCGACAGGAACCGGTGATTCTGGCCAGCAAGCTGGTTAAGAAGTATGGCGATCTTGAGGCCGTAAAAGGTGTGAACTTTGCCGTCCAACGCGGCGAGTGTTTTGGCCTGTTGGGGCCGAATGGAGCCGGCAAAACATCCATTGTCCGGATGATTTACGGGTTCTCCCCGGTTACCGCCGGTACCCTGAAGATATTCGGGGAAGACATCATGTCCAGACCCAGGGCAATCAAGGCCCGGATCGGGGTCGTGCCGCAGGATGACGATCTGGATCCGGCGCTCTCTGTGTGGGAGAATATGATTGTCTATGCCGGTTATTTTCAGATCGGAAGAGATGTGGCCAAAAAGCGGACCGAGGAGATCCTCACCTTCATGGACTTGACGGATAAGATCGATGAGCCGGTGGAGAACCTTTCCGGCGGCCTGAAAAGACGGCTGATCCTGGGGAGGGGGCTGATCAACCAGCCCGAACTCCTGTTGCTCGATGAGCCGACTACCGGCCTGGATCCCTATGCCCGGCACCTGGTCTGGCAGCGTTTGCGCAAGTTGAAGGAAGGCGGCGCCACCATGTTGTTGACTACACATTACATGGATGAGGCCAGCCAGCTCTGCGACCGGTTGATCATTGTCTACCATGGAGAGATTGTGGAAGAGGGCCAGCCCGGGGCACTGGTCGAGCGTCATTTGGGGAAAGAAGCCCTGGAGTTGGCGGGTGCCCGCATTGGCGGGCGCGGCGGCCACTATCCTGACAGCCTCTTTTCTGACAGTGAACACATGATCAGAAGCCGCCAGAGGAGGGGGGATGACCTGGTGCTTTTTACCGACCATGGCCTGGAATTGATGGAGAGAGTATCCGAACAGGCATCACGGCAGCAGATCGCGCTTCGCTACCGCAGGCTGAGGCCATCCAACTTGGAGGACGTTTTTTTAAAACTGACCGGTGAACCCCTCCGGGAAGATGCTCCCGTTCCGCTGGATGGGAGGCAAGGGGAGGGGAGTGTTGAAGATGCCCAGAGCACGCCTGCTTGAGGGTCTGCTGACCTGGCCGGACCTGTCCTGGCCGCTGGTGTACAGAGTTTTTTACCGCAACCTGCTTGTTTTTAGTAGAACCTGGCAGGCCAATCTCATGTTCAACTTTGTCGAGCCGGTCATCTACCTCTGGGCGCTGGGCTTTGGACTGGGGGTGTATGTCAACAGGATCCAGGGGCTGCCCTATGTCAACTTCCTGGCCCCGGCCCTGATCGCCTCCTCGAGCATGTTTGCCACCACGTACGAGATGACCTACGGCAGCTACACACGCATGACAGTGCAGAAGATCTTTCACTCAATAGTGGCGACACCGGTCAGCATGGATGACGTGGTACTGGGCGAGATCCTGTACGGGGCATTCAAAGGGGTTCTGTACGGATTGGTGTTTCTGGTTGTGGTCGCCCTGTTCGGCCTGGTAAAATCCTTCTGGGCGCTGTTGGCGCCTGTCCCGATCGCCTTGATGGTAACCGTGTTCTCGGTCCTGTCCATGATCTGGACCAGCATCGCGCCAGGCTTTGATTCTTTTGGATACTTCTTTACATTGTTAATCACGCCCATGTTCTTTTTCTCAGGGGTGTTTTTCCCGGTAGACACCCTGCCGGCAGGAATACGTTTGATCGCCTGGTTCATGCCTCTGTACCATGCCGTGGAAGTGGTGCGGCCGTTGATCCTGGGGACGGCTGGCTGGGCTGTCGCCGGTCATCTGGCCTGGCTTGCCATCGTGGTGCTGTTGACGCTGCGAATACCCCTGGTCATGGTCAAGAACCGGTTGATCCAGTAAACCATCCCGGCCCATGTTGACCACCGGAAGATTTGGCTGACAAGATGGCAAGAAATTTGTTTGACAACTATTCTCTAAAATAGTAAAACAAAAACGATCGAGCTTGAAAACCGGGGGAAAAAATAAGGAGAGTCAGTATATGGCTGACGATGTCTCGGGAGAAAAACTGATTCCGTACAAGATAGTCCTGGTGGACGACAGCCCCTTTATCAGGAAGATCACCAAGGATTGCCTGGCGGATGAAAGGCACGTGATTATTGAGGCCGAGAATGGCGCCGAGGCACGGGAGATCATCAGGCTGGTGCGTCCGGACTTGATTATTTTGGATGTGGAATTGCCGGATGTCAACGGTCTTGATCTGTGCGCGGAGATCAGGGGGGACTCGAGCTTCCGGTTCACCCCGATCATCATCCTGACCTCGAATTACAGGTTGGAGCAGATTGTGGAGGGCTACCAGCGGGGAGCGGATGATTATATTACAAAAGATCCTTTTAACCCGAAAGAATTTGAATTGAGAGTGAAGGCCAGGGTGCAACGCACATCCAAGCTCAGAGAGGAGGCCACCCTGGATGCGCTGACCGGGTGTTCTTCTCGAAGGATTCTTTTTGAACGCCTAGAGGATGAATTTTATCGTTACCGCAGATACGAGCAGGTATTTTCACTGATGATCTGCGACCTGGATGACTTCAAGCAGATAAACGATAAATTCGGGCACATTGCCGGAGATATGGTGTTAAAGGAGTTTGCCTCTTTTTTGAAAACATCGTTCAGGATCAGCGAAGTTGTGGCTCGATACGGGGGGGAAGAGTTTGCGGTTCTCATGCCGGCAACGGATATCGTTGGCGCCAGGAAGGCTGCCATGAGGTGGAGGCATTTCTGGAACGCCAAAAACCTGGTAATTCCTCAATACAGCGGGGAGCTGAAAGTTACCTTTTGCGGTGGTCTGACCGTGGTTAATAATGATGATAACGATATTACGATCATGGACCGTGCCGACCAGTATCTATACGAAGCAAAAAGAAGCGGAAAAAACGCCATCTTCTCGGATACCGGCAGGCTGACCGAGGATGGCGAATACTACCAGGAACAGTAAATAATCCGACAAAAAGGGATATAAAACAACAAATACGTTATGTGACATATATTAACATCTTATTAACAAGAAAATTCTTTTTTGCATATATAAAGAATGGTAGCGGATCATGATTGTGGATAACGTCGAAATGCTCGAATAAATAGTTTTGCAAGGGTATATTATTTTGTCGGTTTATGTCCTAGTAAATTATGTTGCAGATCAGGCTTTATGATCAGCTTAAAACTTGCCTGAAGCCGGCAAGAGAGACTCCGTGGCGCGAGAAACAGGTTTCAGGTGATAACTTAAAACATTCCAGAAAGGAGAGACGCGTGATGACGGAAATGAATCAGGTTTACAAGTGTAATGTGTGCGGCAATATCGTGGAGGTGGTCCACACCGGCCAGGGAAATCTGGTCTGCTGCGGGCAGCCGATGGAACTG
>JBEKFU010000061.1:0-11205 GCA_050013155.1 Thermacetogeniaceae bacterium
GGCCCCGCAGACAGAGTTTTCCCATGCGTTGCTCGCATTGGTGGCTCTCAGACTAAAAGAGCGCTCCTATGTCGATTTTTTGAAGCGTCATTATCGGCAGTTTAAGGACGCTCCCGCAGAGAAGCGCTTGGGCTGCGTTGTCGATGTGCGAAAGTACCGGACCCTATCGGTCCGTGTGCCGGCCGTGATCCACGTGATGGAGCTCATGAGATCGGAGGGCAAAGAGGGGCTGGCCAGGATCCTGAACTGCACAGGCAATTCAAGATATATATGGGCAAGTTTTAGGGCAAGATATTCAGGGGAATAGAAAAGCCACAGGGTAAGTATGATGTAAACAGAAAGAGAAAATAAATGGCTATAATGCCGCCGGGAGGAAATAAAAGTGGCAAAGGTAAGAGCAACTAAGGCACGGCAAAAACTGAACTTTGATAAGGAAGATGGCAAAGGATATACTGCCATAGAAACCAAGAAAAAACACGCAGATAAACCGATACCAGTTCCTTGGTATGGCCGGAAAGAAGATAGCAAAAGGATCTTTTGATGCTGGCCAGAATCCCGAATAAGAGCAACCCCCTCGCCCAGGCCTGCGAGATGTGGCTGTCGAGACAAAAGTAAAACCCCGGACACGAGCCCGAGGCATTAAAGAGGAGTATATGAGGGGGTCAAGAAAGACTTTACCACCGCTGCCTTAAAATAAGCTGAAAATTAGGTTAAGATTGCGTAAAAAATAAAGGCCCCGGACCGAAGTCCGGGGCCTTATTGTGGAGGCGCTTTATGGCGCAGTCGCTTCTAAGGAGATATTTTCAAAATGGTCTTAATTGATACCCAGAATCAGTAGAATCAGGATCAGAAAGAGAACAAAGACCAGCATCGAGCTGCCGCCGAAAATACCACCGATACCGCCACCGAGCCCAACTCCTTCACCTTTTGCACCCACGTTATTTCCCCCTTTGCTAATGGAATTCTATCACTCCCACAATATGCTGATTTACTGGCATGGGTTACTAAACAAAAAAGACCCCGGCAGCCATCGCGCCCCCGGGGTCTTAATTATTCTACGTAGAATAGTATTAGCTGCTCTTGGCCGCTGAGCCCTTCTTCCTCGCTGGAAGGCGGTTACAGATTACGACATTGATGGAGGGAGCAACTTGGAAAATTACAAAAACGTGGAGATCGTTTTTAAGAAAGACCCTGGCTACCGGTGCATATATGGAACAGGTATTTGGGGAGGGCGTAATTCCCAAGGTGATTTAGAATTTGATATTTACGATGATATTCCTGCGTTTCCAATTAAGATCAAACAGGTTAGATGGCACGCTTTATGCAGAAATACCATCCTGCCAGGGTGTATGGGCTGTAGGCAAAACAAGAGAAGAATGCCTAGATTCTCTGCAGAAAGTATTGGAAGAATGGATGCTCTTCAAGTTGCGCGATGGCGATAGAGACTTTCCCCTGTTAGGCAACACGAACCTCAACATTGAATGGCAGGAAGAGTTTTCTTTGGGATTAGTCCATGATTACGACCAGAAGAATTAGGATCAAGAAGAGAAAGAAAGCAAATGACGGATAGGGCCATCCACTGCCCAGATCCTCCGTACCGATTCCTAACAAAGCTTTAATATTCATTGCTCACCCTCCTTAATAGTGACCCGGCACCAATAGAAAAAGAGGTACGATGCTAAACATAAATTAAGGCGGTTGCGATTTATACTGAGCTGAAATAAGTGCTGGGGAACATCGTTGCCGCGCCCGGCGGGTGCCCGCGTGCGGGCGCCGCCGCTAGCGGGCGCGGGCTTTGGCAGGGCAACTGTGTGCAAAAAACCCTGGGCCGATGCCGGGGCATGTCACCATCGCCAGGCTTTGCTAATTCCCGATATAATATGCCTTTCGTATCATAATTGTTAGCTTGAAGATGTCGCATAATATTTTCAGGCCGGGCGTTAGCCCGGATGCGGAGGAGGAGAAGCGGGGGCATTAGAGCGGGTAGTCATCGCGGGTAAACTGCTGTGGTATAATATACCTTGGTGATCGCATGAGAACCAGCGTCTTTCATCTTATCCAATAACGGATCAAGAATTGTTATCTTGAAGACCATTGGTTGCACCCGTTTTTATCTATGATCAACAATGAAAGATTTGGCGCCGGGAGTTGCTGAAACGCAGGGCCAATTAAACAGTTTGGAGGATAGTCCATGCAGCATGATTCCGTTGGCGGTGGAGCAGCGCCTGAGACCTGCTCGCCGGCCACCAAGAGGACCGTCCTGATCGCCACGACGGTGAGCGCTTTTATCACACCGTTTTTGGTCTCATCCGTCAACATCGCCATTCCCACCATCACGCAGGAGTTTTCTTTAAACGCCATCATGATGAGTTGGGTGGTCACCGCCTACCTGCTTTCTGCTACCATCTTTCTGGTGCCCTTCGGCCGTATCGCCGACATCTGGGGGCGCAAGAAGATCTACCTGGCAGGAAACGCCCTGATCGCCGTCTCCTCCTTTCTGGCGGCCCGGGCCACCTCCTGCGTGATGCTGGTCTCCGCCCGCACCCTGGAGGGGGTGGCCGCAGCGATGATCTTCGGCGCCGGCATTGGGCGGCTCTCGGACCGGGTCGAGCCGAGGCTGGTGGCCTCGTTGGGCATGGGGATGTGCGCGGTCGGCCTGGCGCTGTTGATCGGGATCAACAGCCGCACGCCGCTGGGCTATGTCGTGGGCTGCCTGATCTTGCTCGGCCTGGGCTTTGCCCCGTTTTCATCTCCCAACACCAACGCCGTGATGAGCTCCGTGGGCAAGCAGTTCTACGGGGTGGCCTCCGGCACCCCGGCTACCATGCGCCTGACCGGGCAGATGCTGAGCATGGGGATCGTGACCATGCTCATGGCGCTGTTTATCGGCACGGCGATGATCGCGCCCCGGACCTATCCGCTGTTTCTCATGGCCAACCGGACGGCCTTCATTATTTTTGCGGTGCTCTGCGCTTTGGGAGTGCTGGCGTCGCTGGCCAGGGGCAGGGTGCATACGGAAATGGGGGACGTCAATGATCATCCTGGGAATTGACCCCGGCGTGGTTTCCACCGGGTACGGGTTGCTGTCCGCTGCCGCGGGGCAACCTGTAGTCCTGGAATATGGCGCCATCGTGATGGAGAGCAAGATCGATCTGCCCAGCCGGTTGCAAGGCATCTACCAGAGGTTGGCTGACATTTGCGGGCGCTACCATCCCCAGGCTATGGCCATCGAGGACCTCTTTTACAATAAGAACGTCCGCACGGCCATGACCGTGGGACACGTCCGGGGCGTCATCATCCTGGTTGGGATGCACCAGGGGTTGACGGTGCATACATACACACCGCTGCAGATCAAGCAGGCGGTGACCGGGTACGGGCGGGCCGACAAGGAACAACTCCAACGGATGCTGAAGCTGATCTTCAAGCTGCCGGAGGCGCCCGAGCCCGATCATGCCGCCGACGCCCTGGCAGCGGCCTTTTGCCACCTGAATTACGCCCGGTCGCCTGGTAAGTGCTGGGGAAAGGAACGCCAATGATCGCTTTTATCCGGGGAATTCTGAAGGGGAGCGAGGATAACCAGGTGCTCCTGGATGTGGACGGGATCGGCTACGAGGTGACCGTCCCGCCTGGCCTGGTGCGGTCCCTGCCCGGGGTCGGCCAGGAAGCGGAGTTCTATACCTACCTCTACGTCCGGGAAGACTGCCTGCAGCTCTATGGCTTCCGGTCGGTGCAGGACCGGGCTTTGTTCCGGCTGTTGTTGCGGGCGCCGGGGATTGGCCCCCGGGTGGCGCTGTCCATTCTGGACACCTTCAAGGGAGAGGACCTCTTCGGTATCGTTGCCCGGGGCGATGTCCACGGACTGCAGCGGGTGCCCGGCGTGGGGGCGAAATCTGCCCAGCGCCTGGTGCTGGAACTGAAGGGCAAACTGGACGGGCTGTTTGAGACCCCGGTAGCGGATCAGGGTGTTGCGGCCCCGCTGGCCCTGGATGAAGCCTCACAGGCCTTGTTGTCCCTGGGGTACAGCCGCCAGGAGGTGGATGCGGTGATGAAACGCGCCATATCCACCGGATATGGCGCCGCCAGGGGGCAACCAGTTGCGGCCGCTGTCCCCGAGTTGGTGAGGAGTGCCCTGAGAGAATTGGGAAAAGGGAGGGAGGGGTAGGCCATGGAGCAGCGGATCGTCTCTGCGGCGCGTGCCCCGCGCGACGAGGCCGAGGTCTCGCTGCGACCGCGCCGGCTGCAGGATTTTGTGGGGCAGCGCCAGATCAAGGATAACCTGGCGGTGTTTATCGAGGCGGCCATGAAGCGCCGGGAGCCGCTGGATCACGTGCTGCTTTACGGGCCGCCCGGTTTGGGCAAGACCACCCTGGCCCACATCATCGCTCAGGAACTGGGAGTTCGCCTGTATCCCACCTCCGGGCCGGCCCTGGAGCGCGCCGGGGACATGGCGGCGGTGCTGACCAACCTGGAGGCCCACGAGACTCTCTTCGTGGACGAGATCCACCGTCTGCCCAGGGTGGTGGAGGAGATCCTCTATCCGGCGATGGAGGACTTCTGCCTGGACATCATAATCGGCAAGGGGCCAGGCGCCAGGTCGCTACGCATCGACTTGTCGCCCTTCACCCTGATCGGAGCTACCACCAGGGCCGGCCTGGTCAGCCTGCCCCTGAGGGACCGCTTCGGCATCATCGCCCGGCTGGATTTCTATCCCAAGGAGGACCTGCATGCCATCGTCAGCCGGGCGGCCACCCTGCTGGGGATGGACCTGGATGAGGGCGGCGCCTGGGAGATCGCCGGCCGCGCCCGGGGCACTCCCCGGGTGGCCACCCGCCTGCTGCGCCGGATTCGTGATTTTGCAGAGGTCTCCGGGGCGTCATTTGTCTCCAGGGAGATCGTGCAGTCGTCCCTGGAGCGCCTGGAGGTGGATGAGGCCGGGCTGGACAAGGTCGACCGGATCTTGCTGACGACGTTGATAGAGAAGTTTCAGGGCGGCCCGGTGGGTCTGGATACCCTGGCTGCCTCGGCCCGGGAGGAGTCCGAGACGATCGAGGACGTCTACGAGCCCTACCTGCTGCAGATGGGGTACCTGCAACGCACTCCCAGGGGGCGGGTGGCGACAATCTCGGCATACGCTCACCTGAAGATCGCCTATCCGAACAGGCCCGGCGCCGTCATCCAGCAGGCATCCCTGTTTCCGGAAGGGGAAGAGGAATGAAGCTGCTGCTGCACGTCTGCTGCGGTCCTTGCGCCGTCTGGCCGGCCCGGGAGTTGCCGGGGCAGGGGCAGGATCTGATCGGGTTCTTTTACAACCCCAACGTTCATCCCTACCAGGAGCACCAGAAACGGCTGGAGGCGGCCCTGGAGCTTGCCCGTCGGTTGGAGTTTCCGCTGCTGGTCAGCGAGGGATACCAGCCCGAGCGCTATTTCCGGGGCGTGGCTTTCCACGAGCACGAGAGCGAGCGCTGCCGGTTCTGCTATACCCTGCGCCTGCAGGAGGCGGCAGCTAGAGCGCAGGAGACGGGCTGTGCCGGGTTCACCACCAGCCTCCTGATCAGTCCTTACCAGAAGCATGACCTGATCCGCACCATCGGGACGGAGATCGGAGAGCGGTCCGGTGTCCCTTTCATCTATTACGACTGGAGGCCGGCTTACTACGAGGGGCGGAGACAGGCCCGGGAGATGGGCCTTTACAGCCAGCGTTACTGTGGCTGCCTCTTCAGCGAGTACGAGCGTTTCCGGGAGGTACACAAGAAGCATGGATAACTTCACGTCCCTGGCCAGGATCGTCATGATTGCCGGCGCCCTCCTGTTTGCCGCGGGAGCAGTGCTCCTGCTGCTGGGGAAGATACTCCCCCTGGGGCGGCTGCCCGGTGACATTCTCTGGCAGCGGGGCAGCTTCAGCTTTTACTTTCCGATTGTCACCTGCATCGTGCTGAGCCTGTTGTTGACCCTGCTGCTGAATATATTCTGGCGGCGGTAATAGTGGTGGTCGGGTGCCGCGCCGCGCCGCGCCCAAAGGGCACCCGGCACCCGGCGGGCGCCTTGGATGTCGATCATTGGATGGGCAAGAGCACGCTTTAGTAGTTGGCGGTTGGAGCTTGACCGCGGCGCGCCCTCTATGTAGGCGCCGGGTGGGTGCCCGCTTAAGGACTGGCGCCGGCCCGGCACTGAAGGAATATATTGGCTGTATTTGGGAGAAACGGGGAGAGATGGATGGCCACGCATTATATTTACAGATCGCTAATTCTGTGCCTGTTGGCATTGCTCCTCACCTGCCTGGGCGCCCCCCGGCAGGCTGGCGCCACGACCACTGCCGCCGGGGGATCAAGTAGCACCGCCGGCAGTGCCGCTGGCACTACGGGAATCCCCATACTCCGGGTGGCCCTCAATGAAGGCGTTCCCGGCGCCTCATTCAGTGTGGCGCAGGGGTCTTACACCCTTACCGACGAGTCGACCGGGGTTTCCCTGGGGACGGCGGCGCCCAGCGGCGCCTGGACGATAACCGCTGCCGGGACCACCATGCTGGTGCAGGGGCCTGGCGGGAACAGCGCCCAGCCTTATAATGGGCCGATCGCCCTGCAGGCGGCAAGCGGCGGCTCGGGCGGCGACCAGCCGGACCTGTTCTGCTACAAAGGCGTCCAGTACCGGGGCAGCCTGGTAATCCAGATCCTGAACAAAAACCTGCTGGTGCTGAACGTGCTGGATGTGGAAAGCTATCTTTACGGCGTGGTGGGCGAGGAGATGGGCGGCGGCGCCCCGTCCGGGGCGTATTGCGCCCAGGCTGTGGCCTCCCGCTCCTATGCCCTCTCCATGCGCGGCCTGCTGAGCCCCTGGTACGATGTCAGCACCGGCAGCCAGGCCTACGGCGGCTACACCGGGGAGCAGGAGTTTGCCGGTAGCGGCGACAACCCGGTGGTGGATGCAGTCCAGCGCACCAGCGGCCAGGTGCTGGAGTACGCCGGCGCCCTGGTCAGGGCCTACTTCCATGCTAATGCCGGCGGTTATACCGAGGACGCGGAGAACGTCTGGGCGATCAGCGAGCCCTACCTCAAGGGCGTGCCGAGCGATGGGGATGCTTATGCGGACACGCTGGGAAGTTGGGCGCAGAGTACCTATACCTGGACAGAGACCTGTGACCGGTCGGACCTGGGCGCCCAGCTCGGAGTGGGCAAGATCCTGGATATTAAAGCGTCCTGCAACCGTACCCAGGTCACCACAGACCCGGCGACCGGCAGTACCACCGTACAGTTCATCCCGGGTACCGCCACTGTTTCCGGCAGGGTTACCCAGCTCACCGTGGTCGGTACAAACGGTACCATGACCTATAACAGGGACAACATCCGCCAGGCGCTCGGGCTCAAGAGCACTCTGTTCGATGTGGATGTTGGCGGTCAGTTGGAAGCCCTGGACGCCCAGGGCCAGACCGATGCCCTGAGCGGGGATGAGGTCTGTGTCCAGGGTCAGGATGGTCCTCAGCAAACAGTATCGCTGGGGTCGGGCAGCCTGTACATTCTCGGCTCCGGCAACAGATTGGTGACCCAGAGCGCCTCCAGTGACGAGATCACTTTCAGCGGACACGGCGACGGTCATGGTGTGGGCATGAGCCAGTGGGGGGCGATCGGGATGGCCGAGAACGGGGATAATTATCAGACGATCCTGGAACTATACTACGATCAGGGTAAAAACGACGGCAATCTGCAGATTGTCAACAATTACGGCGCCTGAAGCGGACTTTCAGGTCGCGGCACTATTGATCAGTGATGTACCTGAAGGAGCCAGGCGTGTGCAGGTAAGCAGCTTCGAATATCATCTTCCACCTGGACTGATCGCCCAATACCCGGCGCCGGAGCGGCAAGATGCCCGGCTTCTTGTTTTGCGGCGGGCCACCGGCGAGATCGCCCACCGGCAATTCCCGGACCTGCTGGGATACCTGGCGCCGGGGGACCTGCTGGTACTCAACGAGACAAGGGTCTTTCCGGCCCGGCTCTACGGGCGGAGGGCGGATACCGGGGGGAAGCTGGAAGTGGTGCTGCTGCACGAGCGACAGCCGGGCGCCTGGGAGGCGCTGGTGCAGCCAGGACGCCGCGCCCTGCCGGGGGTGTCCATCCTGTTCGGGGACGGGTCGCTGCAGGCGGAGGTTGTGGAGCGCACCGCTGCAGGCGGGCGGCTGCTGCGATTCACCCCCGGTGACCCCGGGCTTTTCTGGTCACAGGTCCACGCCCTGGGGGAGACGCCCCTGCCTCCCTATATCAGGCGCCGGGCGGAGCAGGCGGACGTTGAACGCTATCAGACCGTGTATGCCCGGGTTACCGGATCGGTGGCCGCCCCCACCGCAGGGCTGCACTTCACGCAGTCGCTGCTCGACCGGATTCGGGAGCGGGGGGTGCAGACAGCCTTTGTGCTGCTGCACGTCGGCCTTGGCACCTTCCGCCCGGTCAGGGTCGAGGATGTGGAGACGCACCCGATGCACGAGGAGTTTTACCGGCTCGGAGAGGCCGAGGCCGCCCTGATCAACGAGACCCGGCGCCGGGGCGGGCGCATCGTTGCGGTGGGCACCACCACGGTGCGCGTTCTGGAGAGCGCTGCCGCCGACGACGGGAGCGTCCCGGCGGGCGAGGGCTGGACGCGCCTGTTCATCTACCCCGGCTACCGGTTCAAGATCATCGATGCCCTGGTGACCAACTTTCACCTGCCGCGCTCCACGCTCCTGATGCTGGTGTCTGCCTTTGCCGGGCGGGACCTGGTATTGCATGCCTACCAGGAGGCGGTCGCCAGGAGGTACCGCTTTTTCAGTTACGGCGATGCCATGCTGATCATCTGAGAGGGAGAGTGCCTTGCAGAATACATTTGGCTTTCAACTGCTAAAAAAAAGCGCCGGGTCCGCAGCCAGGCTGGGCCGCTTGCAGACCACCAGGGGAGTCATCGACACCCCGGCCTTCATGCCGGTGGGTACCCAGGCCACGGTGAAGACACTCACGCCGGAAGAGGTCAGTGAGCTGGGGGCGGAGATCATCCTCGCCAACACCTACCACCTCTACCTGCGGCCAGGTACCGAGGTGATTGCGGCGGCAGGAGGCCTGCACCGTTTCATGAACTGGGAGCGGCCGGTGCTTACGGACAGCGGCGGCTTCCAGGTATTCAGCCTGGCCGCCCTGCGCCAGGTTACCGACGAGGGGGTGCAATTCCGCTCGCATCTCGACGGCAGCCCCCATTTCTTCACCCCGGAGCGGGCGATGGAGGTACAGGGGGTGCTGGGATCGGACATCGCCATGGCCTTTGACGAATGCTCGCCCTATCCCTGTTCTTACGAGGATGCGGTAGCGGCGGTGGAAAGGACTGCCCTGTGGGCGGAGCGCTGTCTCCGGGCGCCATTGCCTGACGGGCAGGTGGTCTTCGGGATTGTCCAGGGAGGCGTGTTTCCGGAACTGCGGTCCCGGAGCGCCCGCCTCCTGACGTCGATGAATTTTGCCGGCTACGCCATCGGCGGCTTGAGCGTCGGCGAGCCCAAGCCGGTGATGTACGAGCTCCTGGACAGCACGGCGCCGCTGCTGCCGGAGGACAAACCACGCTACCTGATGGGGGTTGGCAGCGCCGACTGCCTATGGGAGGGCGTGCGCCGCGGCATTGACATGTTCGACTGCGTGCTGCCCACCAGGGTCGCCCGCAATGGCACCGCCCTAACCGCCCGCGGCAAGGTGGTAATCCGCAACGCCGAATATGCCCTCGATTTCTCGCCCATCGATCCGGGCTGCAGTTGCTATACCTGCGCCAACTTCACCCGGGCCTACCTGCGCCACCTGTTCAAGGCCGGGGAGATCCTGGGGCACCGGCTGCTCACCATCCACAACCTCCACTTCACCCTGACCCTGATGAAGGAGATCCGGAAGGCTATTTTGGAAGATTCTTTCGAATCCCGGCACGAGGAGTTCAAAGCCCGGTATCATTCAGCAAAAGAACTGTAAATAAGACAATTGATGCGGCAGGAACAACCCTCGCTCTGTCTAATAATGTCCAATATATGGCATTCAACTAGTTCTTGGCTTCAGTGGGGAATTGCCTTACCCCCACTGAAGCTTATCAGTAAAACTTGGCTTGTGCCGAGCCGACCGGGGCACCCTCTGGGTCGGGTACCCCGCGAAGGCGGAAGCCTTAGTTGCACTGATCCAGGGGCATTAGAGCAGGTAGTCATCTGTGGAAAAAACGGTGGTTGGTTTTTGGTCGAAAGTGGAGGTGTCGCATGGACATGGTTGGCGCCTGGCGGTGGAAAAGCTGGTGGGGGCGCTGGAGGCTGCGCGTGCGGCAGATGGTTCTGTACCTGCGGCTGCGCAGCGATTACCTGAGGATCGCCGGCATGCCGTCCGGGGCCGCCGGGTCCTGGATGGACGGAGAATGGAGGCTGCTTACGCTGAGCCAAAAAGAGGTGGAGACCGTTGGCAGTGAAACCTGCCAAAGAGAGCTTTCTTATTGAGCGCGGGGACATCTACCTGCTGGAGATCGGCGGGCAGGAGCGCAAGACTCAGCCCGTCCTGGTGATCCAGAACGACATCGGGAACCGGTTCTACAGGTCGATCATCGTGGTTCCCCTGTTGCCCAATCTCCGGCTGAAGAACCTGCTGCTGGGGGTATTGCTGACGGCGGGGGGCAGCAACGGCCTCCCGACGGATCACGTAGCCCTGCTTTCCCAGATAATGACCGTTGATAAATCTTATTTCCGGAAGGATAATTTCATGGGGCGACCGGACGACAGAACGCTGGAGCGGGTCGACGAGGCGATCAAGCTGAGCCTGGGGCTGAGCACGATTCAACATTTAGAGACAAAACAGAAGCTGCTGCGAAAGTGGCGGCTGTTTTGCAGGGAAAAAAATAAAGTTTGTTGAAAAGGATTCTTATTGGTCGAAAGCGAATTAAAATATGTTTTATCGCAGGTTGCTCGTTCGAAAAAAGGTCGTATTTCAAAAGCCTGCCACATGGAATAATGTGGAAAATGGCTTATGATGCTATTTCTCCAGGATCTATGGTGATGCCGAAGTCTTTATGATGGCCTACCCTGAGTAGTGTAGTCACAGCTTTTCCACAGATGACCACCCGCTCTAATGCCCCCGCTTCCTCCGCATCCGGGCTTACAGCCCGGCCTGAAGAATGCGGAGTACATCCGAAGCGGTGGGCGCCCGTATCCGGGCTAACGCCCGGCCTGAACGCCGGCTC
>JBEKFU010000062.1:0-14299 GCA_050013155.1 Thermacetogeniaceae bacterium
GCCTCTTCGGTGATCACCATCCGCCAGTAATCCAACAGGCCGCTCATGGTTTTGGCGAAGGGGATCTGCGGCGCCCAACCGGTGAGGTTGCGGAACTTGGTGGCATCGCCCACCAGGACCGGCACATCCGAAGGCCGCATCAACTCCGGCGCATTCTCCACCTTGATACTGCACCTGGCGTTGGCCAGCACGGTGTCCAACACCTCCCGGATCAGGTACGCAGTGCCTGACGCCACCACGTAGGCCTCTCCCGGCTCGCCCTTTTCGAGAGCCAGCCAGTAGGCGCGCACCATGTCCCGCACGTCGGTGAAGTCCCGGCGGGCTTCCAGGTTGCCGCAGCGCAGCACCGGCGGGCGTCTGCCGGCCTCGATCTCCGCTACCTGCTTGCAAAAGCTGGAGGTGACAAAGCTCTCTCCCCGGCGCGGCCCCGTATGATTGAAAGCCCGGGTGCGGATGATATGCAATCCGTAAGATGCGTGGTACTGGTACCCCAGCAGGTCCTGAGCCACCTTGCTCACGCCGTACGGGCTCAGCGGCCGGAACGGGTTGTCCTCGTTGATCGGCAGTTCGTTAGGGTAGACCATGCCGTACTGTTCGGAGGAGCAGGCGATCTGCACCCGCGTCTCCAGCTTTAACTGGCGTATTCCCTCAAATATGTTGAGCTGGCTGAGAATGTTGGTGGAGATGGTCTCCTCCGGCGCCTTCCAGGAAGCGGGCACAAAACTCTGTGCCGCCAGGTGGAAGATGTAGTCCGGGGCTACATCCTTTAATACCTTTTGTACCGCGAAAGGGTCGCGCATGTCGCACTCGTGCAGTTCCAGCCTGGGTATGAGATGGCTGATGTTGTTCAGCCGGCTGCGGGTGCGCACCGTTCCGTATACCTTCACATCCGGTTTCTGCAGGCACAATTCCGCCAGGTGGCTGCCGACAAACCCGGTTATTCCCGTAATCAATACCTTCACTCGATCTCCTCCCATACATGCCATGATTGATCGGCAAGTATCGCTTTTTCTTCCTCCAGGCTGTTCAACGAGTTCTTGACTTCAGTGGGGGATTGTCTTCTCCCCACTGAAGCTTATCAGTAAAACTTGGCTTGCGCCGAGCCGACCGGGGCACCCTCTGGGTCGGGTACCCCGCGAAGGCGGAAGCCTTAGTTGCACTGATCCAGGGGCTTAGCGCCACTTAGCTCCCACTTCAGTGGGAGTCTAGTGGCGGTTAGCCATCGGGTAAATCGTTAATCCAGTGACGTAGTCGCTCTTATCCCACCGCTTCAAAGAAGCGGGGGCATTAGAGCGGGTAGTCATCTGGTAAAAGACCTCGAATAGCATAAGGCACAGCCGAGTGGTTTGTTCTCCAAGTTGGTGTAAAGCAAATTGCCGACTGCCTGAAATAGACGGATAAATCCTGATCATAATATGCATGCCATTATTTAACAGTTACAGCTTTGGTGCCCTGATGCAGACCTTGTCCAAGGTATGCCGGGCAGGGAGTAACGCTATCGAATGCGTTCTCATATATATAAGGAAATGCAGGTAATCGCTGGTAATCAAGGTTGCCATGGTAATCTGATGGCTCCGGGGGGAGATCGGTGCTGGTATCACAGGTTTGTAAGGAAAGCGATTTTAGCGCTGAATGGTTCGAAGCTGCCAAAGAAAAATTATATGAACCATTTGAAATGATAATCCGTCGCCACATGGAACTGAATCATTGTCATATCAAGCTCCCTGTAATCTTTCATCGTAAATTATGGGAGCATTGCTACATCTACCAGGCCCTATCAGAACTCGGCCTGCTAACTCCAGGCATCAGGGGACTGGGCTTCGGGGTGGGCCGGGAACCGCTGGTATCTCTGTTTGCATCCTGCGGCTGCCAGATAACAGCCACCGATCTGGATCTGGAAAACCCACAAGCATCGACATGGGCAGATTCCAATCAGCATGCCACTGACCTTGACAGCCTGAATGAGCATGGCCTGTGCGAACCTGTTGTTTTTAAAAGACTGGTCACCTATGAGAACGTCGATATGAACCAGATCCCGGACAGATATGCAAACATGTTCGATTTTGCCTGGTCATCCTGCGCCCTTGAGCATTGCGGCTCTATAGAGTTGGGCAAGAAGTTCCTGTTCGACCAGATGAAATGCCTGCGTCCCGGCGGTGTCGCGGTGCATACCACGGAATACAACCTCTCTTCTAACGAGAGAACGATGGAACAGGGAACATGCGTACTCTTTCGGCACAAGGATATCGAAGACATAGCTTTGAGAATGAGAGATCTGGGTCATGAGATCGAGCTGGATCTTGATCTGGGAACAGAAACGCTAAATTCACGGGTAGATTTGCCACCCTACACTTATAACCCACATCTCAGGCTACAGTTGTGGGACTGGGCATGCACTTCCATCGGGTTAGTTATCAAGAAGGGAGATTCAACGAGTTCTTGGCTTCAGTGGGGGAAGGCAATCCCCCACTGAAGCCAAGAACTCGTTAATCCAGGGACGTAGCCGCTCTTATCCCAACGCTTCAAAGAAGCGGGGGTATTAGAGCGGGTAGTCATCGCAGATAAAGGCTCCTGAGACCTCAAAATGCCGGCAGCTGGCTGCCATAAGCGGTTAATTGCACTTTTTCGACCAGAGGTGAGTTTCTATGGATAAATATTATGATGCCGTTCCCAAGGAAACAGATCCTGCAGAGGATGCCCGGAATGAGTCTGGCGAGATTGAGCGGCTGATCACAGCGATAATACATTCCTGGGAGGGCAATCCAGGATGTGTGCGGAAGGTGCAGCAGCAGATACTCCCCTGGTTCTACAATTGCACTCACGTGTTGGATGTCTGCTGCGGGCAGGGCATCTTTCTGGAATCACTGCGCAACGCCGGGATTGCCGGAGAGGGGATCGAAGGCGATCCAAACCAGGTGCAGAAAGCCCGGGAACAAGGCCTCCGTGTACACCAGGGCATTGTTCCCGAAGGCTTGAAGTCGATTTTAGGCTCTTTCGACGGCATCTTCCTGGGGCACATCATCGAGCATTTCAGCGGCCAGGAAGCAACAGCGCTGCTCTATTACTGCCTGCAACTCCTCATGGAGGGCGGCGTCATTGCCATCCAGACCCCCAACACCGCTCACCCGAATATCAACAGCCAGTTCTGGTTGGACATCACCCATGTCCGCCCCTACCCGCAAAAGTTGCTGGAGACCATGCTGACATGCCTGGACTGCGATATCCTGTGCAGCAGCCCGTTGAGCAACAGCGCGGACGGGAATTTAGACATGCTGGTGGTGGGGCAGAAGCGCGTCCTGACGCCCGCCCAAAAGACCGGTCTGATCTGGGCCGGCCTGCTCTTTTCTTCTTCCGGATACGGCCACGAGATCAGATCCTTTGTCGGTAACCTTGACCGGAAGAATTTCGATCTTAAGGTAATATCACTGGGTTATGACGAGAAAGATCTGATCAACCCTGAAGAACAGGCGAAGTTGAACGTCCTGGGTCAGATCCCCGTCGACCCCGCCCGGGCGATAGTGATCTACCATTGGCCGCCGGAAACAGGCCGCCAGGATATCCGCGGCCGGGTAAACATCACACGAACGATGTTTGAGACCACCGGCATCCCGGCAAACTGGGTACAGCCGCTCAGCCAGTTGGATGAGATCTGGGTGCCCAGCAGTTTCAATCAGGACACGTTCAGCGCCTGCGGCGTTCCCCGGCACAAGTTGCGAGTGGTCCCCAGCGGGGTCGACACCGACTTCTTCCATCCTGATGCGCATCCTCTGGACCTGGGCCTGGAAAAGGGGTTCACCTTCCTTTCCAACTTTGTCTTCGCCGATCGCAAGGGATGGGACCTGCTGCTGACGGCCTACCTCACGGAGTTCCGGCCGGACGAGGATGTCTCTCTGCTGATCAAAACATACGGAGACGCCAGGATCATCGGAGAGCGCGTCTGGCGTTTCACCCAGGAGCGTTTTTTCCAGAAACAACTCCCCCACTTCAAGATGCTTGTCGACCGCTTGCACAGCAGCAAGCTGCCGGGACTCTATACTGCCTGCAACGCCTTCGTGCTGCCCTCGCGGGGAGAAGGCTGGGGGCTGCCCTACATCGAAGCCATGGCCTGCGGTTTGCCCACCATCGGCACCAAGTGGAGTGGAAACTTGGAATACATGAACGAGGAGAACAGCTACCTGATCGAGATCGAGGGGCTGGAAGATATCCCGAAGCATATCGACACGCCGATCCTGATCGGATACCAGTGGGCAAAACCAAGCGTAGATCATCTACGGCAGCAGATGCGCCGGGTTTTCGATCACCGCCGGGAGGCCGCAGCCAAGGGGGAAAGGGCACGCGCGGAGATCTGCCGTAAGTGGACTTTCAAACACGCCGCCGAGCTTGCCCGCCAGGAGTTGTTGAAGTACTGCAATATTTAGAAGGGGGTTACCAGATGCACATCCTATTCGCTCTCCCTCCCGTGGAAAGAGGGAACAAAATGTGGGCAAACTATCCTCCCCTCGGTATCATGTACATGTCATCGATGCTGAAGCAGGAGGGGCATCAAGTCAGTTTTATTGACGGGATTCTTGAAGATTATGGCGCACCTGATTTTGCGCAACAATGCCGCCTCCTCGATCCCAATCTCATCGGCATCGGAGTTAATGCCTATCAGATGAAACACTGCAGGGAGTATGTGCAGCAGTTGCGCCTCGATGGCCAGGACACCCCCGTCGTGATCGGCGGTCCCTTTGTCTCTTGTGTAGGGGCTGCTATTTTGGATTGTGTACCGGGATCAGATTTTGCCGTCGCTGGCGAGGGTGAGTATGCAATCCTTGATCTGATACGCTACCTGGAAGGCAAGTGTGCGATCGAGCAAGTCAGAAACCTTGTCTATAGACAGGGCAGCGAGATGAAGCAGAACCCGGTCGAACGCATCGCTGATATCGACGCCCTGCCCTTGCCAGACTATGACCTGGTCGATCGCTACCTTCAGGGTTACGTAGCTGCCTATCCATCCATCGCCAAACCGTCATTCGATATCATGTGCACCAGGGGCTGTCCCTTTAAATGCAAGTTCTGCTCCTCTCCCACGATCTGGCATAACAGGATGACATTCCGGAGCGTTGACTCGGTCATCGAAGAAGTGGCCATGCTGGTTCATCGTTATGGCGCCAGGGAGATCTTCTTTCAGGACGATACGCTCAATGCAAGGCGGGAATGGTTCATCGAGCTTTGCAACCGGCTGATCGCCTCCGGCCTGAATCAAGCCGCCTGTTTCAAGGCGCCGTTTCGCGTCAACGAGAGAATGGTCGATGCAGATCTCCTGCAGAAAGCTAAATCGGCTAATTTCTGGATGCTGTTTTACGGAGTTGAAAGCGGCAGCCAGACAATCCTGGACAGCATGCAGAAAGGGGTGGCCGTCGCTGAAATCGAGAGAGCCTTCAGGCTCACTGCCGAAGCCGGCATTAAAAGCCTGGCCTCTTTTATAGTCGGTTATCCTGGAGACACAGTCACCACCATCAATGATTCCTATGCGCTGGTGACCAGAATCAGGCCTGATTTTGGCGGATTTAACGTTGCAGTGCCGTTCCCCGGAAGCAAGCTCTACGAGGAGGCAGTCGCCGGTGGCCTGCTCGATGAAGACAGTTGTGACATTACAAAGTACAACGCGCTTGACTGTAAAATCCGGACTAACGGGCTGTCCCATCAAGAGTTGGTCAATTACGCCACAGCAGGAGTCAACCTGTTGTTAACGGTAGCCGCAAACAAGGGGGCCTGATTGCCCGGCCTGAGCAGCCGAAAGGCAGATACCGGCATATTTCTGGCATATGTTGGAGGTAATCTCATATAATGGCATACAGGATGCAACCAAGCCTGATCTGGGTTGGCGCCTACAATTCCCCCACCGGATATGGCGACGAGGCCAGAGGCTTTATCGGCGCCCTCGAACGGGGCGGTTTCAACCTCAGAATCGGTCAGCTTTCATACTCTGGAGACGTTTTTCTAACTGCTGAACAGCAGAAACATTTTATGGCTTTAGAAAGGGTCCCCGTCGATCCCCTGCATGCGCCGGTTGTGCATCACTATCCTCCCTACCAGCTCAGATGGGATATCTGGGGCCAGGTGAACATCAGCCGCACCATGTTCGAAACCGACCGCATCCCTGCGGTCTGGATAGAACATTTGCACCGGGTGAATGAGGTCTGGGTGCCCTGTATCTTCAACCTGGAAACCTTCGCATACGCCGGGGTTCCCCGAAACAAATTACGGGTGGTTCATGGCGGAGTGGACTCCAACATTTTTCATCCGGCAGCGCCCCCGCTAGATCTGGGAGAGAAAAAGGGTTTTACTTTTCTGTCATTCTTTATCTGGACCGATCATAAAGGCTGGGACCTTCTGCTTACAGCCTACTTTACCGAATTTAAGCCGGAAGAGGACGTGATGCTGCTGATCAAGACTGCCAAGATGCAGAACACTCCCGGCACTATCGAAGAACAGTATCGGGCTTTTCGCGACCGCTTTGCCGCGCGGCAGAAAGCTCTTCCGGAAGTCCGCATCTTGAATGGAATCATATCCGATTATCGGTTGCCCGGACTCTATACCTACTGCGATGCTTTTGTCCTGCCCTCACGCAATGAAGCCTGGGGGCGCCCATACATGGAAGCCATGGCATGCGGGTTGCCGGTGATCGGCACCGGGTGGGGCGGGAATCTGGAGTTCATGAACAATGAGAACAGCTACCTGATCGAAATCGAGGGTCTCGAAGACGTGCCCGACAATGCTGAAAACGCCATCTACAAGGGCCACAAATGGTCAAAACCAAGCGTGGATCACCTCCGCCAACTGATGCGCTACGTTTATGAGCATCGCCAGGAAGCCAGGGCGAGGGGAGCAAAAGCGCGGGCAGATGTCAGCCAGCACTGGACCTGGGATCACGCAGCATGCGCAATTGCCAACGAGTTGGCAAAATTCAACGTACAAACTGCCCCGGCCATTATCGCTGACCGCCGGAAAAACCTGCCAGAGCAGTATATGGCCGCTTCCTCAGTGGGGTGGGAAAGCACCGCCTTGAGAGGTACCCGAAGAGTGCCCCCGCTAGGGAGCCTCCGCTGAACTATCTTTGCATCTTCCGCGCCCACCAGGGCGGGCACCCGCTCACTTCTCGCCCCGCACCTCTCATATCATAATAGATAGTCATCACCGCCACAGTTGCGCCGCGCCGGGTGCCCGCTTGCGGGCGCGGCATCCCGGGTACCCGTTGGGTGGGATGGAGTTTCTGCCAGTCAGGACCTTCTTTAGGAAAGCTATCTTCAGGGCAGTGCCAGGTTGTTTAGATAACGGAGGGCCGTGAGACATGGCCAGCGTCAAAAGATCGGATCTGGTCTGGGTGAGCGAGTATTACAACCCCACCGGCTACGGTGAAGAGGCGAGAGGTTTCATCAGCATCCTCGACCGAGGTCTTTTTAATCTCAGAATAATGGCAGAGTTTTATGGAAGAGTAGAAGGTATTTTAACTCCGGAACAGGAGGCTCAGTTGGCATTATTGGAAAGAGCCCCGGTCGATGCGGCAAAAGCTGTGGTCGTGCAGCACCGCGCCGCCTTCCAGTTCAACAAGGAGATCAGGGGCCGGGTGAACATCGGCCGGACCATGTTCGAAACCGACCGCATTCCGGATGACTGGGTCCTGCAGTGCGGATGGATGGACGAGATCTGGGCGCCATCCCGCTTCAATATAGAAACTTTCAACCGTTCCGGCGTTCCTCTTGATAAATTACGGGTGGTCCCGGGGGGAGTGGACGTTGACGCCTACCATCCTGCAGCGCCGGCGCTGGAACTGGGGAATAGAAACGGCTATGCCTTCCTTTCAGTATTTGACTGGACTGACCGTAAAGGTTGGGATCTCCTGCTGACAGCCTACTATGATGAGTTCAAGCCAGATGAAGACGTGATGCTGCTGATCAAAACCCACAGGTATTGCACCCCCGGTTCCATCAGCGGGGAGTTCAATCATTTTGTCAAGAACCGGATTGCCAGAGAGCAGCGCGGCTTTCCCAAGGTTCGCATCCTCGAATGCGATATGCCCGGCCCCTTGATGCCCAGCCTGTATACCGCCTGCGACGCCTTTGTCCTGCCCTCGCGCGGAGAATCCTGGGGACGCCCCTATATGGAAGCCATGGCCTGCGGACTGCCGGTGATTGGCACGAGGTGGGGCGGCAACCTGGACTTTATGAACGACGAGAACAGCTACCTGATAGAGATTGATGGCCTCGAAGACGTGCCTGGCAATGTCTTGCTCTACGCTGGCCATCAATGGGCCAGACCGAGCGTGGAGCACCTCCGTCACCTGATGCGCTATGTGTTTGAGCACCGTCAGGAAGCAAGAGCGAAAGGGCTGAGAGCGCGGGAGGACGTCTGCAAGAAGTGGACCTGGGAGCATGCAGCATCTGCAGTAATTCGAGAACTGGCAAAATTCAATCTAAGTGATGAGTGATGCGTGGAAAGATAGAGAAATTCGAGGGCTCTCGTAACTACTCAGGTCAGTCATTGCAGAGCCTTGGGGTCACCGGCAAAGAAATGGAATGCGAGAGGCTACTGTATTCCAGCGAAGCGACCTTCGACTTCTGGAAGCCGGGTGCCCGCTTGCGGGCGCGAATCAGCTAGCCGACGAAAACCATCTTTAAGGCAAGATGCTGTGTTTTAAAGCCCCAGAGACAAGCTGAATAGTTACCACAGATGACTACCCGCTCTAATGCCCCCGCTTCTACAAAGCGGTGGGATAAGAGCGGCTACGCCACTGTATTAACTGGCTCTAAGCTTCAGTGGGGGAAGCAATCCCCCACTGAAGCCAAGACCCAGTTGAAGGACTCTCATTACTCATTAGGGGTGTGAACGTCAATGAGGAATCTCTACCTCGCCCAGCAGGAAGCCAACCAATGGTACGAACAGGTGTATCTGAATCCGGACACGGCACAACAGGGCGACAGCGATACCACAAGCACCGCGCCATGTCCACTGGACATGGCGCCGCCATGCCCGCAAACCGATCTGTTGAGCATCGTGATGCCGGTCTGGACCGGAGGCGAGATAACGAAACAGGCCTTGCAGGCCATCCTCGACCACACGCACCGGCCGCTGGAGATCATTATCATCGACAACGGGAGCGATACGGAGGCCAGGGCGGCAATCGACGATTTCCTGCGGCTGCATCCCGCAATCGCCAGGGTGATCCATAACGAAACCAACAGAGGGTACCCCGCTGCCTGCAACCAGGGCCTGCAGGTATCACAGGGCAGATACCTGGTGGTGATGAACAACGACGTGCTGGTCACACCATACTGGGCGAGCCGGATGATGGCGGCATTCTCCCTCGATGCCGGCGTTGGGGCCGTCGGCCCCCGCACCAATTATGTCTTCACCACCCAACTGGTCCAGGACTGCGATTATAACGTGGACACCCTGGGCGTGTGGGCCGAACATTGGCACGCCATACATGCCGGAACGCTCCGGACCACAACCAAGCTGATCGGTTTTCTGATGATGATCAGGCGGGAGATGCTCGACCGGATCGGAGGCTTCGACCCGGTATTCGGGCTGGGCAACTACGATGACGACGATTACTGCCTGAGGGCGAGGCTGGCCGGGTACCAACTGCTCATCGCCGACGACGTCTTCGTGCATCATTACGGCAGCCTGTCTTTCAACAAAAACCCCGCAGCTTTCTCAAAGTTGCTGGAAAAAAACCGGGAGGTGTTTGCCGCCAAGTGGGGCCTTGACTTGCAAAGCCCCCCGGAGCAGGTCATCAGCCTGGACAGGGCCCGGAACAATCTGTACATCCCCCTTGCTTAACAACGGGAGCTGGGCAATGTAACATTCTTTATACCCATATCATACCATATTAAGGCGGATCTTCCTTGGATTACAAGGTTGATGACGACCTTACGTTGCCGATCCCTTTTCAACAACCCAGTTAATATCGAGAGAGGTGAGCTAGATGAGTGAAGAACCAACAGGGTGCCCTAACTGGAATGATGACTTTGTAAAAAATAATGGAGGGGCGCCTTCCATCCAGGAGGATGAGCTATCGGAAAGGCCAGATTGCTGCAAAGATAATGAGGGTTCCCTTTTCTTGGATATCTGTACTAATATTTTCTATCGCTGCAACGGATTCGAGTGGGTACCCATACATGGAGCAACCGGGAGCCACGGGCGATCCCGGGGCTACCGGGGCAACAGGGGCTACCGGAGCAACGGGAGCAACGGGAGCAACGGGAGCTACTGGAGTTGGGGTCACTGGAGCCACGGGCGCCACCGGGGCAACAGGCGCCACGGGTGCTACCGGGGCCACAGGAGCTACTGGAGCTGGGGTCACTGGAGCCACGGGCGCCACCGGCGCTACCGGGGCCACAGGAGCTACCGGGGCTACCGGCGCAACAGGCGCCACAGGCTCGACGGGGCCATCAGGCGGGGCTACCGGCGCAACAGGCGCTACTGGCGCCACGGGCGCTACCGGAGCCACTGGAGCTACGGGAGCAACAGGCGCTACCGGGCCGACTGGCGCAACAGGTACCGCAGGCGCTGGTTTGCCGGCGTTTTTAAGCCGGACGAATCAGGGCGGTCTCGTGACCATCGGCACGAACACACCCGTCTCGTTCAATACTCCCGGCGTTCAATTCGGAACCGCGATCACCATTATAAGCAACACGACGTTCAACATCAACCAGACCGGTTTTTATCAGGTCACTTTCATCTTAAACACGACACTGCTTTCCCCGCTCGGGACAGTTGCGGTACTATACAGCGGTTCAGCCACTCCAAGTCCCAACACTCAACCCTTCTCGCTCCTCTCTGCAGGCACCACCCTGGTCGGAGAAGTGGTATTTCAGGCAACTTCAACCGGCACACTGCAGTTGGTTCAGACAGGATTGGGACTCTCCCTCGTCACTACCGGGGTCAGTGCTGTAATAGTCATCGAACAGCTTGCCTGATCCGCTTGATCGAAAAGGCCTCCTGTAGAAACCGTACAGGAGGCCTTGTTTATCCGCGATGACTACCCGCTCTAATACCCCCGCTTCTCTGAAGCGGTGGGCGCCCTCTGGGCGCGGCACCCGCGAAGCCTCAGTAGCCTACTCTCGAACCTCGAGCATCCTCCGAGCAGGCACCCTTTACCATACCGGTTAATAGTATGATTATATGTCTACCATCAGCCTGTGCATGATTGTCAAAGATGAAGAGGATGTGCTGGCCCGCTGCCTTGATTCGGTAAAGGAGATTGCCGATGAGATCGTCATCGTGGATACCGGCTCCACCGACCATACCAAAGAAATTGCCGGCCGGTTTACCGGTAAGATAGACGATTTCCAGTGGATTGATGATTTCTCGGCAGCCAGGAACTACGCCTTCAGCCTCGCCACCCAGGAATTCATCCTGTGGCTGGATGCAGACGATTTCTTTGCAGAAAAAGACCGCCAGTTGTTGCTCGACCTGAAAAAGACCCTTGGCTCTATGGTCGACAGTGTTACCATGCCATATTGCCTCGTTGTTGACCAGGCGGGCAATCCTATATACAGTATTCGGCGCAACCGGCTGGTGCGCCGGTCTTGCGGTTTTCGCTGGATTGGAGCGATGCACGAGTATCTTGAGGTGGGCGGCACGATCATCAACAGCGAGATCGCCGTCAGGCATAAGAAAGAAAAGATTCCTTCCGACCGCAACCTGAAGATCTATCGCCGGCTGCTGGAGGCCGGAAAGGAGTTCTCCCCGCGCGACCTGTATTATTATGCCAACGAACTCAGGGATAACGCCTTCTATGAAGAAGCGGTGCTGTATTACGATAAATTCCTGGACTGCAAACAGGGCTGGATCGAAGACAATATTGCCGCCTGCCAGAAAATGGCCGAGTGCTACGAGCATCTAAACCAACGCGACAAGCAACTGCAAGCTCTCTTCAGAACAATGTCCTACGACCTGCCGCGGGCGGAAACCTGCTGCCAAATCGGCGCCTTTTTTTTCAGCGCCAACCAATTGGACCGGGCAGTATTCTGGTATGAACTGGCGACAATTCTGAAAAAGCCGTCGTGGACACTGGGCGGAGTAGACCACGCAGCCTGGTCGTGGCTTCCTCACCTGCAGTTGTGCGTCTGCCACGACCGCCTGGGCAACTTTGAAAAAGCACGCCGGCATAATGATGTCGCCCTCTCTTACAACCCGACGCACCCAAGTATGTTATTCAACAAATCATATTTTGACCAAAAGTTGAACGGGGGGTGTCCACCGGCGTGAACGGTCGTTCGGTACTGTTGATCTGTCACAGCCTGCCGCCGTATGAGTATTCGGGAACACCGCTGGTTACCCGGGATTACGCCCTGGGGTTGCAGAGCCTGGGGTACCGGGTGGGAGTCATGATTCCCAATCTCACTCCGGCTGAATCTCCCGGACCGTTCAAGATCGAAGAGCAGGAAGGCGTCAGGATATACCGGGCGCCGGGTTTTAACCAGCTCAGCCTCAACCTCGGCAGCGCCTTCCTGAAGGACATGACGCTGCTCCAACCCGTTAAAGAAGTGCTGCAAGAATTTAAGCCGGATTTCGCTCATGTTGTGGATTATGTTTTTCTCCCTCCCCAGGTGTTGCAGGTCGCCTCGGACTGCGGAGCGATCGTCATGCGCCACGCCTTCCATACTGAAGAGCTATGCCTGCGGGTTGAACCCTTCCTGGCCGAATTACGCCAGCCCTGCACCGGGCCTACCAGTCCGGCGAAGTGCGCCCGGTGCATCACCCAGTACATCCAGAGGCCAGACCGCCCCGCCCCCTGGGACGAGGGAGCCCTAGCGGTAAACATTCAGGCCTGGCGCCAGTATATCCAGTTCCTCTATGACAGGGTGGTCGACGGGGTATTCTTCGCCAGTGGCGTGTTTCAGGGATTTTTCACCCAGTTCCTCCGGGTTCCGAAGCATAAAATGTTCCTTGTTCCCCATGGTATCCGGCCGCCAAGGAGCAGGCCTGCGCCGACGGAGGCCGACAAGCCTGTCACCTTCTGCTTTGTCGGGGCGGCAGTCCTCCGCAAGGGCGCCGATCTCCTTCCCCACGCCTTCCGGAATATCGATCCCGATCTGGCACAATTGCTCATCTATGGCTATATATACGACCCCGCATTGGTGCAGGAACTCGTGAACATCCCCTGCGTGAAACACCGGGGCGCCTTTGGTGATATCGATGAAATAATGGCAGAAGTAGACGTGGGCATTGTCCCCTCCTATTTTGAAGGCTATTCGCGCGTGCTGCGCGAGTTTTTGTCCCGCGGACGTCCGGTGATAACCACCAAATTCTTCGGATCGGAGATCGTCGAAGACGGTGGCAACGGGTTCCTGATCGATATCGGCGATCAGGAGGCGCTCCGGGAGCGCGTAACAGCCCTAATTGCCGATCGGGCGCTGCTGTGCCGGCTGAAGCACGGCGCCGCTGCCACCGTGGTGCCCACTCTTGATGAAGAGATCCGGAGCATTCACGGCGTTTATCAACTCTTATGGGAAAGAAAGCGCGGAATAGGCCGGATGCGAAGGAGAAGCGGAGGCATTAGAGCGGGTAGTCATCTGGAAAGTAATCCCAAGCCCTAAAGTATTCCATGTCACTCTATTTCTAAGCAAATACAACTCTCAAAGATACATGAGGTTGTCTTTTGGACGAGCCTGGTCTCTCGCCCGCTATACTGGTTTGCAGTCCGGTCAAGCCCCGGATACAATCTAGGTACAGAGTTTTATATTGTCTAAAACTTTAGAAAGAGGTGAGGTTTTTGCAGAGATCCGTATGGAAGATTGGCATCCCCTTGTTGCTGTTCGGTCTTCTCGTATTGGGCTTCTCGGTAACCAGCGCCTTTGCCTTGAGCCCACTGCCGGTGAACTACCAGCCGACGCCCGTAGTCGTTCAAAACAATTCTTCTTCCAGTTCAACAACCTCTACGACTACTCAGTCTAGCGGCACAACGACTACTCAGTCCGGTGGGACTACAACAACCGGGACAACGACCACCGGTACGACAACTCAGACTACTTCCCAGTCGTCATCGGTTGTAAACAACAGTGCCGCCAGCCCGCTGACGGTGAGCTACAATCCGACGCCCGTAGTCGTCACCCCTACAACGACTTCCACAACGACTACCGGGACTACCGGCACAACTACAACCGGGACTACAACAACTACTCCGTCATCGTCACAAGTCGTGGTAAACAATCCTGCCAGCCCGCTGCCGGTGAGCTACAATCCGACGCCTGTAGTTGTTACTCCTACAACGACTACCGGGACCACGACTACGGGAACCACAGGG
>JBEKFU010000063.1:0-10087 GCA_050013155.1 Thermacetogeniaceae bacterium
TGAGAAGAAGCATGATCGAGGAGATAATAATCCTGCTCTTGGATTTAATCTTCATCTGGCCTCCGGCCCCTATTCCGGCATCCCCTGGATCTTCTTGATAAAGCCAGCTAGATTCAGGCTTCTGGGGATGTTGACCCGCTTGATCGTGTAGGGGTCATCACCGGTATGGTAGATGCCGCCTGGCACCATGATAAATGCATACTTGTAGTAACGCTTGGCGATGGTAATGGTCGTCTGGTTGTAACTTCCGGACGGATAGGCCAGGGCATCCACGTTGCGCCCGGTGATTGCTTCGATCTCTTTCTGGGATTCGCTGAGTTCATAATCCTGCACCTGGGGACTCAGCGTGGCCAACGGACGGTGGGTGACGGTGTGGCCCTGAAAGCTGACCAGGTTCTCCATCTTCAGGATCTCATCCTTGTTAAGATAGCCAGGTTTGCCGATGAAACTGGAGATCAAGAAGACAGTGGCCGGAAAGTGGTATTTTTCCAGGATCGGATAGGCGTTGGTATAGTTATCCTCGTAACCGTCGTCAAAGGTGATGACCGCCGGCTTGGTGTACTGGCCTGCATTTTCGATCTCAGCCAGAGGGATCACCGTGTAGCCGTTGCCTTTTAAGTAGTTCATCTGTTGGTCAAAATCCTTGGGCGACACAAACATTGATGTGTACGGTCCGTAAAGATGGTCATCGATCAGATGATAATACAATATCGGAACGGCAACGCCAAGCCGCACCGTACCGGTGCCTGGCGCTCCCGGCGCCGCCTGCTGTGATTGGTTCAGACCCGGTATCTTGACCGGCTCTTGCCGCCGGTAGCAACCATAGGCGCCGGTCAATGTCAGAAGCATAATTAGCAACAAAGAAACACGTCTTTTGATCATTTCCCTGTCACCCCTATGATAAATTACCAGACTTTGGTGCAGATTGCAAGGAAGCAAACGGAGAGATAGTGTCGAACAACTGAGCACGAATGGCAGATGATCGAGTTTTTCCACGAGGTCGAAGAAGGAAATAAAGAACATTGGCAACTGCTCAGCCACCCAAAACGGGGTGGCTGAGCAGTTGCCAATTTTAACACTCCCGACACCGATATTCTGAAGTGAATTTCAGAAGCGCGAGTAGTGGCTTGCAAAAGTATGTCCCGCCAAATATAATTAAATGCTAAAAGAGGATGGGTGGATAACATGGCAAAAACAGAATCCTGCCTGGTGAAGCTATTTAGTGAAATTGATGTTTTAACCCTTGAACGAAACGTGAATGACTTTTTAAAACAACTTGCAGGTAGAAACTTCGTCCTGGATATCAAATATGGGATTGCTGTCCAGGACGGACAAGTGGTTTACTCTGTGATGGTGACTTATATAGACAGTATTACCAAGAAATAGCAAGGACAATTGGAGATCAAAACAACGAGCCGCCCGGATGGGTGGCTTTTTCGGTGGTAAATCGTTAATCCAGTGACGTAGTCGTTCTTATCCCACCGCTTCATGTACTCCGCATTCTTTCAGGCCGGGCTGTAAACCCGGATGCGCCTGTGCTCCGCATTCCCGGTGTGCCGGCGGGCTTTCAGCCAAGGCGGAGCCTTGAGCCGGCGTTCAGGCCGGGCGTTAGCCCGGATGCGGAGGAGGAGAAGCGGGGGGCATTAGAGCGAGTAGTCATCTGGTAAAAACGGGATACATTTGGCTGGCCTTTGGATGGCTGCAGAAAATATGGCAGGGATGGTTTCAAACAGAAAGCCGCCGGTCCCACCGGCGGCTTTCTGTCTCTAGCCGTTTACAAGGGAGGCGCTTCAGGGAGAGTCATATACCATAATATGCCAGCACCGGCAGGTGTGCGTGTCGTTTAAAGTCCGCCTGGGAGATAAAATTTATATAAAGAGAAGCAAGATAAGAATCAGGAAAATAACAAAGATCCACATGTAGCCAAACCTAACGCCCTCTGCCACTCCATATTCATCACACCATTCTTCCTCCGGCACGCCATCCGGGTGATGGAAATGGTGGTGATGTTGGTGATAATAAGATAAGGGGTTAAATAGAGATAACCCGGTTTTACTTTTTGCGCCCATATGTATTCCCTCCTCTGTTATTAATTACCTTGTTCACATCCTATTCGCTTGTAGTAGAAAGTGTTACCAAACGGCGCATAGGAAAGCACGCCTGCACGTCGTGCGAAGCTGACATCGTGGGCACTCCGGATACTCGCCGGGTGGGTGCCGCCCTGATTGTGAGCGAAGTGAGCTTTATGGGCATCGCGCCGCGCCGGGCGCCGCGCCCGTCGCGATGGAAGCACCCAGCAAAAACATGTAAATACTAGTAATGACGCCGGCCCTTGTGACCGGCCTTACTTATGACATCCCATTATTATAAGGAAAATGCATATTTATAAGCCATTAACAGATATGAAAGAAATAGACGGAACAGGAAGGAAAAAGGAACTTGATGTCGAATCAATGTCTTTTAAAGCTGCTTGAACCATACTTGCGGCATTCTCCGCATCCGGGCTTACTGCAGGCTTGAGGCTGCGCCTCGGCTGAAAGCCCGGATGCACACCGGGAATGCGGAGCACAGGTCAAATTCAGGCTCTGGAGGTGGTACTCCCCAAGCATGCCGTATCGGCCAGTCAGAATGAAAGTGGAGAGAAGATCCGGAATAGAAGACTCAGAAAGGATAAAAACGCCTATGAAAACGAAGGAGAAACTGGTTTTACTCGGCCTGCTCGTGTCGTTCAGTCTGTTTACCTTGGTGGGGACCGCATCTGCAAATCCTCTCAAACATGAGCTCGGGTGCAGGAGGTCTTCTGAAACTGTCTTGCAGAGCCACTACAATGCCAGCTATATCAACAGCATACTGCAAAATGCCCGCACTTCCAGCTCGATCGATTGGTCGGCGAACATGCCCCAGCCCGGCGACCAGGGTCAGCAAGGCAGTTGCGTGGCCTGGAGCACCGGCTACAACTACAAGTCCTACCAGGAACAAGTACAGCATGACTGGGGCCTGAGCAAGACCCATCACCTGTTCAGCCCCGCCTACATCTACAACCAGATCGACGACGGCCAGGACGACGGGGCAGCGATCGCGGATGCCTTGAACCTGCTGGTGAACCAGGGATGCGATACTCTCGACGGCATGCCTTACAGTGACCAGGACTACACCACCCAGCCAACCCAGGCACAGCGTCAGCGCGCATCCTACTTTCCATCCCTTAGTTGGACGCCGATCTTCCAGGGAACACCCAGCGTCACTGCCATGAAGTCCGCCCTTGCCAACGGCCCCATCGTGGCCGGGACAGACGTCTACTGGAGCGCCGGGTGGGAAACAAGCGGCAATATCGCCCAAAGTGATGTCTCGGGAACCAGCGCCGGCGGCCATGCCATCGCTATCGTCGGCTACGACGACAGCCACCAGACAGACGACGGGGCCGGCGCCTTCAAGTTCATCAACTCCTGGGGCGCCAGTTGGGGCAACTACGGCGGTTATGGCTGGATCAGTTACAGTTACGCGCAGAATAACTTTTTCGAATCTGAAGCGATGTACGATAAGCCGGCTACTGACACCTACTCCCTCTCTGGGACAGTGGATAACCAGAACCAGCAGCCTCTTGCAGGCGTGGCCATAACCTTCGCCAAACAGGGCGGCACCGACTCCGTCCCGGCGGCAGTGACCACCGGTTCCAGCGGTCAATGGAGCCAATCCGGGTTTGAGGAGGGAACACCCTACCAATTGACGCCGAGCAGCGCCAATTACACCTTCACCCCGGCAAACCAGAATTTTAGCTACGATTCCATGCAACCCGAGGTGATCAACATCCAGGCCGGCGGTGGTTCACAGACTACCACCATCGGCGTGACCGCGCCGACTAGCGGGACAAGCTGGCAGGCAGGCAGCACGCAAACTATTTCGTGGGCCTATACCGGCAACCCCGGATCAACAGTAAAGTTGTATCTGCTCCAAGGCGGCAGCCTGAACAGCACCATCGCCTCGAGCGTCTCCATCGGGAGCAACGGTGCGGGGAGCTACGCCTGGACGATTCCTGCCAGCCTGGCGGCGGGATCGAACTACCAGGTCCGCGTCACCAGCACCAGCACGACATCTTGCACCGGCGCCTCGAACAGCTTCACCGTCAGCGCGCCGGCGCCCACATCCAGCATCACCGTCACCTACCCCAAAAGTGGTGTGAGTTTATCCAAGGGGCAGTACTACCTCATCTCCTGGAAGTACACCGGAAACCCCGGTCATGCAGTCAAGATCGATCTGCTCAAAGGAGGCAGCCTTTACCAGACGATCACCTCCAGCGCTTCTATAGGCAGTAATGGAAGCGGTTATTACAGTTGGCACATATCCATCTTCCAGAACAGCGGCTCCAATTTCCAGGTGCGGATCACCAGCACCGGCAACCCGGGCATAACAAGCATCAGCGGCTATTTTTCGATCGGCTATTAACCAGTGGCCGAGAAAAAACCATAACAGCCGAAGAAGGCCGGCTCGGCCGGCCTTCGCCTTTTTCCGGCGTGCCGCTTGAACCATCCCGTTGCAAATATTGAGCCCCGGGCCGAGGACCGGGGCTGCATTATGGAGACGTGCACGCAGTACAACTCGCTGAATTAGTTGATCCCAACCATAAGCAGAATGAGAATCAAAAACAGAACGAACACCAAATGAAAACTCCAAGCTCCACCAACGCCGGGTCCTACTCCAGGAGCTACGCCCATTCTGATTCCTCCTTATTATCGAGATTAACCCAAAGGTCAATACATAAATATGCCAAACCAACCAGAATGGTTACGGGCATGGAAAATGAAAAATTCTTGCTTCCGACCTCTGTGCCCGCCAGAGCGGGCACTGGTACCCGGCGAAGCTTCAAGCCTGCCGATTCAACGAGTTCTTGGCTTCAGTGGGGGATTGTCTTCCCCCACTGAAGCTTAGAAATCGTTAATCCAGGGACGTAGCCGCTCTTATCCCACCGCTTCAGAAGCGGGGGTATTAGAGCGGCTAGTCATCGTGGATAAAAGGCTCCGGACAAAAATCCGGAGCGCGATTGCTGAAAGGGGGTAACCCGGGAGGCCGTCCCTTTCATCCTACCCCGCGAGGGGGTAGGTTTTCAGGGACAGGTGTAGGTTTTCATGCGCGAGGCTAGTTGATAAAAAGCAACAGGATCAGGATCAGGAAGATAAAGAATATCCACGATCCACCAAATAACCCGGCACCTTTTGCTTCAGCCATTTGAACTGCCTCCTTTCGATTGCTTGATGTCACCACTGAGGTGGTCTCCTTCCCATATTATGCTATTGGGAGCCTGAGTGTTAATGAATGGCGCCGGCTAAAATAAAAAACACGCAGGCAGGCGCCAGGAATTGCCGGCGTACATGCCCACCGGCCTGCTGCCTGCAGACTGAGTGCAGATCGGACACTACCTATATCACACTAACGAAGCCGATTCGGATTAATTTTTTGGAGGCTTGCGGAGGGGCACGATGACCCGGGTGATCACAGCATAGAGCAAAGTGCCCCCAAGCAGGAGCAGCAGAAAAAGCGCCAACAATTTTTCGTACATTGCATCCACCTCCCGTATTGGAGGAAATTGCCCTCATTCGGGCAAATTTCATGACCATAGACTGAGTGAACTAGAAGCCATATTGGCCGTTGTTATCCAACCACTCACGATGGACAACAAAATCCCCATCTGCTAAGTTAATATTCCCGCTTCGGCCTGTGAAGATGCGCTGCGCCCGCCTCAGTTTGCTTGACGAAACATAGGAGGGGTGCTATTATGGCTACGTGAGCCGCGGGAGTGGCGGAATTGGCAGACGCGCCGGACTTAGGATCCGGTGGGATCTCCCTTAAGGGTTCGAGTCCCTTCTCCCGCACCATACCAAAAAAGTAATGAGTAAAAAAAGTAATGAGTAATGAGTTTAAAAAGAAGAAACGATGAATGAATCTAAAAAAATAATGGGTAGTAAATTTAAACGAAGAAGCGAAAAACGAAGTAATGAGTAATGAGTCTAAAGCAAAGAAGCGAAAGACGAAGTAGTGATGAATATACTCATCACTCAGCACTCGTCACTCATCACTCCGGGCGGAATTGGGAGGAGCATAAATGCAAGCATCTCTGGAAAGGCTAGAGAACAATCAGGTCGCCCTGCAGGTGGAAGTGGCCGCAGACCAAGTGGAGGAAGCCCTGGGCAAGGCCTATTACCGGGTAGTAAAGCGCGTCAATATTCCCGGTTTTCGCAAAGGGCGGGTGCCGCGCCCGATCCTCGAGGCCCGTATGGGCAAGGAAGTGCTCTACGAGGAAGCTCTGGACATCCTGCTTCCCCAGGCTTACCAGGACGCAGTCAAGGAGCATGCTATCGAGCCGATCGGCAAGCCGGAGACGGACGTAGTCCAATTTGAGAAGGGCAAGCCCCTCATCTTCAAGGTTAAGGTGGATGTGCTGCCGGAGGTCAAACTGGGGGATTATAAAGGGATCGAGGCGGAGATGCCAGAGGTGAAGGTGGGCGCCGACGAGGTCGAAGCCCACTTAAATATGCTCCAGCAGCGCCACGCCCGGCTGATTGACGCCGGGGACGAGCTGGCGGGTGACGGCGACATCGCCGTCATCGACTATGAGGCGATGGTCGACGACAGGCCAGAGTCCCGCCTGACGGGGAAGGAAAGGTCCGTCGAGGTGGGCGCCCACAAGTTCATCCCGGGCTTCGACGCCCAACTGCTGGGCGCCAAGGCCGGCCAGGAGTTGGAGTTCACCCTGCAGTTGCCGTCAGTCTTCCAGGTAGCCGAACTGGAAGGGAAAGAGGCCCGGTTCAAGGTGCGGGTGACCGGGGTCAAGCATAAGGAACTGAGCGCCATTGACGACGAGTTTGCCAGGGATGTCAGCGATTGCGCCACCCTGGACGAGTTCAAGGTACAGATAAAGAAGGGCCTGGAAGAGGTAGGTCTTTATAACGCCAGGCGCATCTTCACCGAAAGGGTGGTCACCGGGGTGGTGGCCCAGGCGGAGGTGGAACCGCCGGAATCCCTGGTGAAGGAGCAGTTGAATGAAGAGTACAACGAATTCGCCCGCACCCTGGCCAACCAGAAGATGGATATGAATACCTACCTGCGCCTGGTAAAGAAGGAGCCGGAAGCCCTGAAACAGGATCTTCATAATAGAGCGCGGGATGTTATCAAGGGACGGCTGGTGTTCAGCGCCATAGCCAAGGCCGAGGACATAAAGGTGGCCCCGGAAGAACTCGACCAGGAAGTAAAGGACCTGGCAGCCCAGTACGGCACGGATGATGCCAAGCTGCGCAAGACCTTGGAAGAGAAAGGCCAGTTGGGGGCCTTTGAACAGGGCCTGCTGTTTGATAAAGTGCAGAAATTCCTGTCGGACAATGCCAAGCCCATGCCGCCCCAGTCGGCGGAGGAAGAGAGCGCGGCGCCAAAATCGGAAGAACCGGCGGTGGCCGGGGGAGTTACAGAAGCTGCGGAACCGGCCGCGGGCGAGAATTCATAAGCTGTTTGTTTGCTTGAAGTGGCGAGCAGGGCCGCGAGACTTTTTACTCGCGGCCCCTTTTAACTAAAATAAAAATCTGGTATAGTGTTAGTCAAAGAAAGTTAAAAGAGGTTTTCCGCAAGTTGAATTGAATACAATAGATAGTTAGAAAGCAGGTGAAGCAGCATGATTGCCGGGCAGTACCTGGTCCCGATGGTGGTGGAGCAGACCAGCCGGGGCGAGCGGGCTTACGACATATACTCCAGGCTTTTGAAGGACCGGATCGTGTTTTTGGGAACACCGATTGACGACCATGTGGCAAATCTAGTGATTGCGCAGATGCTGTTCCTGGAGGCGGAGGACCCGGACAAGGATATCTATCTCTACGTCAACTCTCCGGGCGGCATGATCACCGCAGGGATGGCCATCTATGATACTATGAAGTACGTCAAGCCAGATGTGTCCACCATCTGCGTCGGCCTGGCGGCGAGCATGGGGGCGTTTCTGCTGGCGGCCGGCGCCAAGGGCAAGCGCTTTGCCACCCCCAACAGCGAGATCCTGATTCACCAGCCCTCGGGCGGAGCCCAGGGGCAGGCCACGGACATCGAGATCCACGCCAAGCATATCATCAGGGTCCGGGAGCAGTTGGACCATATCTTGGAGGAGTTGACCGGTCAAACGCTGGAGAAGATCCAGCACGACACTGAACGCGACTTCTTCATGAGTGCCCAGGAAGCCAAAGAATACGGGATCATCGACGAGGTGATGACTTCCCGGCCGGGAGAGAAAGTGGGCTAGTTCCCAAGGAGGTGCGACCATGTACAAATTTGGTGACGACAAGGGGCAACTGAAGTGCTCTTTTTGCGGCAAGCTGCAGGACCAGGTCAAGAAGCTGGTGGCTGGCCCGGGAGTGTACATCTGCGACGAGTGCATCGAACTCTGCAACGAGATCATCGAGGAGGAGCTGGGGGAAGAGGCGGGTTTCGAGCTGAGCGATATCCCCAAGCCCAGGGAGATCAAGGAAATCCTGGACCAGTATGTGATTGGCCAGGAGCATGCCAAGAAAACCCTGTCCGTGGCGGTGTACAATCACTACAAGCGGATCAACCTCGGCCTCAAGGTTGACGAGGTCGAGCTCCAGAAGAGCAACATCATCATGCTGGGGCCCACCGGCTGCGGCAAGACCCTGCTCGCCCAGACCCTGGCCCGGATCCTGAACGTGCCGTTTGCCATCGCCGACGCCACCTCCCTCACCGAGGCCGGCTACGTTGGCGAGGATGTGGAGAACATCCTCCTGAAGCTGATCCAGGCGGCCGATTACGATGTGGAGAAGGCTGAGAAGGGCATCGTCTACATCGACGAGATCGACAAGATCGCCCGGAAGTCCGAGAATCCCTCGATCACCCGGGACGTTTCCGGCGAGGGCGTGCAGCAGGCGTTGCTGAAGATCCTGGAGGGGACCGTGGCCAGCGTGCCGCCCCAGGGCGGGCGCAAGCACCCGCACCAGGAGTTCATCCAGTTGGACACCACCAACATCCTGTTCCTCTGCGGCGGCGCCTTCGAGGGGATCGACAAGCTGATCCAGAACCGGATCGGTAAGAAGACGATCGGCTTCGGGGCGGAGTTGGGCTCCCGGAAGGAGCAGCATATCGGGGAGATCCTGGAGCAGATCCTTCCGGTGGACCTGCTCAAGTACGGACTGATTCCGGAGTTTGTAGGACGGGTGCCGGTGATCGTCACCCTGGACGCCCTGGACGAGGAGGCTCTGATCAGGATCCTGACCGAGCCGCGCAATGCCCTGATGCGCCAGTACCAGAAGCTGTTCGAGCTGGACGGCGTGACCCTGGAGTTCAAGGAGGACGCCCTGCGGGCAGTGGCCAAGGAGGCCATCAAACGGAACACCGGCGCCCGTGGGCTGCGGGCGATCCTGGAGGACGTCATGCTAGAGGTGATGTACGAGATCCCGTCCCGGAGCGATATCACCAAGTGCATGATCACCAAGGAGGTCATCGCCAAGAAAGAGGAGCCGATCATGGTCACCGTCGACCGCAAGAAGAAGCGGGAGGAGACTGCTTGAAAAGAGATGAGAGAGGTGTGAGGTTATGTACTCCGCATTCTTCAGGCCGGGCTGTAAGCCCGGATGCGGAGGAGGTGAGATTCTTGTAGGCATTGGCGGAGCCAATGCCTACTTTCACAATCCCGCACCCAGCACTCATAGTGGAAGACAGGGGGACGGTTCTCCTGTCTTTCCCCTGTCCTTATGTATTCTAAATAATGCCGGGAGTGTCTCGAATGGACGCCTTGATGACAGCAATGGCGCTAAAAGTGATAGCTTTCATAACTTCCCTGGGTTACTGGGGGATCGGCATCCTGATGGCGATCGGGAGTTGCAACATTCCTTTTGCCAGCGAGGTGACGCTGCCGTTCGGCGGTTACCTGGTATCCATCGGGAGACTGACCTTTTGGGGCACCGCCCTGGCGGGAACCATCGGCGGGACGGCCGGCTCGCTGGTCTCCTACTACATCGGCCTATACGGCGGGCGCCCCTTCCTGGACCGCTACGGACGGTACCTGGGGGCGACCCCGGGCCGCCTGGCCCTAGCCGAGGTCTGGTTC
>JBEKFU010000064.1:0-10126 GCA_050013155.1 Thermacetogeniaceae bacterium
CATCCTCCTGATAGGGCCGCCGGGAACGGGCAAGACGATGCTGGCCCGCCGGCTGCCTTCCATCCTGCCGCCGATGACCTGGGAGGAATGCCTGGAGGTCACCAAGATCTACAGCGTGGTCGGGCTGCTCTCCAAAAACAACCCGGTTATTACCGGCAGGCCGTTCCGGGCGCCCCACCATACGGCATCTGCGGCCAGCATCGTCGGCGGAGGCAGGATGGCGCATCCCGGGGAGATCAGCTTCGCCTCCCACGGCGTCCTATTTCTGGACGAGCTGCCGGAATTCAACCGGGAGGTGCTGGAGGCCCTGAGGCAACCGATGGAGGAGAACGTGGTCACCGTGGCCAGGGCTGCCGGGGCGTTTACCTATCCTGCCAATTTCATCTTCGTTGGCGCGTGTAATCCATGTCCGTGCGGCTACCTGGGCGACCCCAAGAAAGCATGCACCTGCACTCCCCACCAGGCCCAACGCTACCGCAACCGGATCTCCGGCCCCATGCTCGACCGCATCGACCTGCAAGTGGAAGTGCCCCGCCTGGAGTTGGGCGAACTGGTCAAAGACAATCGCGGTGAATCCTCGGCGGAGATCAGAAAAAGGGTGATCAGTGCCCATACAATAGAACAGGCACGTTTTCAGAACACGGGGATTATTTATAATGCAAAGATGAAGGGCCGGCAGATCAAAACCTTCTGCAAACTGGAGAAAGAGGCGCAAGGCCTGTTATACAAGGTTTTCCAAGGGCTGAACCTCAGCATGAGGGCGCTTGACCGTGTTCTCAAAGTTGCTCGAACGATCGCAGACCTGGCCGGTTCCGGGCAGATCCAGCCTCTGCACATCGCCGAAGCAGTGCAGTATCGCTGTTTTGATCATCCTCTCTGCTAGGGCATTTGGATGAGATAATCTTGAAAGTCACGACATATCCTCAATAGGTATGGGAACACATTAATTGTCATAAGGGATTATTGCTTCGACACCGAGAGTATGACTGAGCAAACACCTTAAGGCCTCTTGTTCAATATGTCTCACAGCTCAGAGGAGGGGAATATTTTGATTCCGGTGCTGGTGAAAGAACTGGCCTTCGACCTGTCCCTTAGCCCCGTTGTATTGCTGGTAGATGAATCCGAGCAGCGCGTCCTTCCGATCTGGGTGGGACCGTTTGAGGCTCAGGCCATCGCCATGGCACTGCATGGAGTCATGGTCCCGCGCCCCATGACGCACGACCTGATCAAATCCCTGTGCGAGCATCTGGGTGTATCCGTGCGTAGCGTGATTATCAATGACGTCAAAGACGGCACTTATTTTGCGGAAATGTACCTGCAGACCTCTTCCGGCGAGGTCATCGTCGACTCCCGGCCGAGCGACGCCATCGCTCTCGCCTTGAGAACGGGCGCCAGGATGTTTATCTCCGAAAAAGTGGCCGGGTACACCATGCCCGTCGACGAGTTGATCGACAAGAGCCGGCAGGAGGAACTCCAGAAACTCCTAGAGTTCGACGGCCCCGACGACTACAAAAAGTCCCTGCACTGACTCCAGACAAAAAGGGACTTATCCCTGGTAGTTGAGAAGTGGGAAGCGTGATGTGCGAGGTGGGATATTGTTGAAGTGAGAAGTCAGTCCCCACGCACCACCGCGCCCAGAGAGCATCCGTTAACCAATAGGGATGCAAATGGCTAGAAGTTGGCTGAATTCCGTGAAGCAACCTTCTACACCTGTAAGCAAGCGAAATTTTATCCAAACATCCAGCCTCTCACCTCAAGATCACCGCCTGATCTGGTAGCTCCAATTGAGCATGTTATTGTTGTCCCAGTTGCTGGCGCTGTCTTTGAAGCAGAAGTTGAACTGCCCCTCCCTGGCGATCTCCACGGTCTGTTCCCAACCATTCGAGGCCCTATTCATGCGGTAGTCGTGCCGATCCTGCCAGTTATCGGCCCCGAAGCCGGTGTGCAGCCAGATCTGGTCGGCCCCTGAATTTGCCAGCAGTCCGTGGTACTTGATCTTTACTTTATCGCCGGCGCGGCTGGGGACAGGATTGATCGAGAAAGCCGGGTGCAGATCGAACATGCAGATCCCTCCGTTGTTGGAATGTTTTTGATTCAACTGGGTCTTGGCTTCAGTGGGTGATTGCTTTCCCCCACTGAAGCTTAGAGCCAGTTAATACAGTGACTTAGCCGCTCTTATCCCACCGCTTTGAGAAGCGGGGGCATTAGAGCGGGTAGTCATCTGTGGAAACATTTTTATTATTCCCCGCGCCTGAAAACTTACTCTCTCGTAGTGGAGGATAGCGGCCGTCCGAAGATCACCGCACGATTTCCGGCCTCGTACCGGATGATGTTCACTTGAAGGATTCCCGGCTCTTTTATTCCGGAGTCCCGGCTATCTTTTGCAGATGCGCCGAAAGGCAACTGCCAAGCACGTAGAGGGAGGCGGTGGAAAGGTAGCCGGGGGCGGCGGCATCGAAAAGCATGTTTGCCCTGGCCGGGAACTCATCGTCCCCCACCCACAACAACACTGCCATCAGAATGTGCGGGAAAACCGGAACGACAACGCCGGCGTCTCCAGTCAACCGGATGGCATGCCCTCCCAATTGCTCGGCTGCCCGGACCAGATGCTGTGTCCGCTGATCGAAAAACTGCGCCAGCGGCCTGGCCGCTTCGACCCTGAAGGGGGCATCGTGCAGCATCCCATTGGGAAGCTCGGCAAAAGCCATCCAGCGGCCGGCCGGAGGAACACCGCTCGCCTGGTTGAGGTACTGGAGCAAAAGGGTCTCTTCATTCTGATTCAATGCTCCGGCTCGATCTCCAGCAATCTCCCCGCCAGGAAAAGACACCTCATAGACCGCGTTCAGATAGCGAAGCCTGATGGCGTGCCGTTCGGACACGTATTCAGACCCGCTCAAGCTCGCCATCAGCCCGGGGTCTCCCCCGGCAAACTCCCGCCTGGCTTCTAAAAGCACATGTGAATAAATAAGGCCCACCTCTTAGGGATGTGAGAGGCGTGAGGTGCGTTGGCTCTGCCAATGCCGTCGCGCCCGCAAGCTGGCACTCGCCACTTCCCGCTTCTCACTTACCATTTACATAACTCATGCTGAGCAGTTCTGCCAGATGCATGACTTGCACCGGCGACTGCTCCAACCTGAGAACGTGATCAAGCTGCATGATGCACGACGGACAGCCGGTCACCACTAGGCCGGCGCCGGTCTTGCGGATGTTTTCGGCCTTGCGTTTGCCGATCCTGGTCGACAGGTCATAATAGGTCAGGTTGAACGATCCGGCAGCACCGCAGCACCGGTCCGCCTCGTTCATCTCTTTGAACTCCAGGCCGGGCACGGCCCTGATCAGCTTGCGGGGGGCCGTATAGACACCCTGTCCCCGCCTGAGATGGCAGGGATCATGATAGGTTGCCGCCAGCGGGACCTCTGTGTCACCGGGCTGGAAGTCGATGGCGTCATCCAGAAACCGGCTGAAATCCATCACCTTGTCCGCAAAACTCCTGGCCTCGCTGGTTTCGATCAGGTCGGCATAATCGTGAAGCATACTGCCGCAGGAGGCGCAGTCGGTGATAATGGCGTCGACGCCGGCCATCTGAAACGTCTCGATATTCCTGCCGGCGAGGGCCACCGCCGATGCCTCGTCACCGCTGGCCAGGGCTGGAATCCCGCAGCACCACTGATCGGGAATGACCACCTCCGCCCCGTTGCGCCCGAGCACGTCGAGCACCGCCAGACCCGTCCCGGGATAGACGTAGTTGGTGAGGCAGCCCGTGTAATAGGCCACCCTGATCTTTGGCCGGCTGCATGTGATCAGCTTGGGCGCCTGCGAGCGAAAGGGACGCCTGGCCACTCTCGGGAGCAGCCTCTCCTTTTTGGCCAGGTCAGGGCTGATCAGTTCGAGCAGGCCGCTTTTCCGGACCACGCTCTGAACCCCGCTGTGCTGGTATAAATACCCCATCCTTGCTGCCAGGGACAGGTTTCCATTGTTCTGCAGCAGGTGTTGAAAAACATTCTTCTTCACGAAGGAGATCCCCCGCTCTCTGGCGATCTCCCGGCGCGCTGCCAACACCAACCGATCGACAGGCACCTGGTTGGGGCAATTTTCGACGCAGGCCTTGCACAGCAGGCACAGGCTCATGATCTCCTTCATCTTGGGAGATAATTCGATCTTTCCATCAAGGTAGTTCTTGATCAGAAAGATCTTGCCCCGGGCTACATAGGGCTCGGCCAGGGTCTCAGCATAAAGAGGGCAGACAGCCTGGCAGCCACCGCACCTGCTGCATTGCTTTAAGAAATCACTTGTTGTGGCAAGGCTTTCCATCATGTTCACCCCTGAAGATCTTGCCCGGGTTGAGGATGTTGTTCGGGTCGAGGGCCTGCTTCAAGGCCAGCATCACGGCATAACCGGACTCTCCCGTCTCCAGTTTCAGGTACGGCGCTTTCATGGTGCCGATGCCGTGCTCGCCCGACAGGGTGCCGCCAAGTTCGACGGCGGCCTGGAACAGCTCCCCCACCGCCTTTTCCACCCGCTCCATCTCCTCCTGGTCGCTCTGGTCGCAGAGGATGTTCGGGTGCAGGTTGCCATCGCCGGCGTGACCGAAGATCACCAGGTTCAGACCATACCGGTCGGCGATCTCCCGCAATTTCCCGGCCATGTTCGGAATCTGGCTGCGGGGCACGGAGATGTCCTCACTGATCTTGGTGGGCTTGATCTGTACCACGGCAGCCGATACCGCCCTACGGGCCGCCCAGATCTCGTCTCTCTCCTGTTCACTGGCAGCAACCCTGACCTCTCTGGCGCCCCCTTCGCGGCACAGGTCCACGATCTGCCCGGACTGACCCTCGATCAACTCGGGAGCCCCATCCACCTCGATGATCAGGATTGCTCCGGCATCTACCGGCAGACCGAGGTGCAGATAGTTTTCCACGCACTGGATCGTCCGGTCATCCATCAATTCAAGGGTGGCCGGGATGATTCCCCGTCTGACGATCAGGGTTACGGTCCGGGTGGCATCCTCGAGCCGGGGAAAAACTGCCATCATCGTCCTGATCGACTGCGGTTTGGGGATCAGGCGCAGATAGATCCTGGTGATGATGCCCAATGTTCCCTCAGAGCCGGTATACAGCCTGGTCAGGTCATAGCCGGTCACGCTCTTGACGGTCTTGCCGCCGGTTTTCACCAGGTCGCCCCAGGGTGTGACCACTTCCAGGCCGAGCACGTAGTCCCTGGTGACACCGTACTTGAAAGCCCGGGGCCCGCCTGCGCACTCGGCCACATTGCCGCCGATGGTCGAGGTCTTCAGGCTGGCCGGGTCCGGCGGATAGAACAGGCCCCGCCGCTCGACCTCCTGCTGGATGGCATAGGTGACGACACCGGGTTCCACCACCGCCACCAGGTTCTCCTCGTCAATCTCCAGGATCCGGTTCATGCGGGTCAGGTCCAGCACCACACCATTCTCAACAGGCAATGAACCACCGCTCAATCCGGTCCCGGCGCCCCGGGGAACGATCGGAAACAGGTGTTTATTAGCCAACCTGACGATCGCCTGGATCTCCTCCGTGCTGCCGGGCCTGGCTACCAGGTCCGGCACAAAGGCATTGGGGGTGCCGTCATAGCCGTAGCACATCCGCTCCTCCAATGATACAAAGATGTTGTCCTCACCCACTATCCTGGTAATTTCCTTGATAACGGAGGGTGGGATCATCGATGACACCTCCCCTAATGGTCGTTAGCCGTTGTTCGTTGGTCATTGGAATTCTAATGCTAGCCTGTTTACTATTCGTTGAACACAGTCACTTAAAGATAATATTCTCTTACGATTAATAACCAATCACAAACCACTTGATTAGCTATTCATCGCTGGTCGTTAGAAAAAGGTTTGTTCCAACTACCAACGTGCCCGCAAGTGATGGTGCCGGGTCCGCGCCATGTCCACCGGACATGGCGCCGCCGGGCGCGACCACCAACAACTAAATATGCTTCCCTGCCAATTTCCCGCCTGCAAACTGCATCCGGCACCCATCCCCTTCGATGGTGATGTGGGGTTGGCCGCGGGCCTCTTCAAGCAGGGCCGTAGAGAATTCGATCCGGGACAGATCCAGGGTATTTTCGATCACCAGTACCCGGGCGCTTTCGTGTTCTGACCCACCCAGGCTCTTAAGGGTGGCGGATAGAGCCTCCTCGTCGGTGGCAAAATGCATCGGCGCCATCGCCCGCATCACAAAAGTGGTGCTGAGCACGTTGAGATACGTCACCGTCCAGTCGACCTTGGCCAGCAGGCAGTCGGTGGTGAAATCGGCCAGCCCGATCCCGAGTGCGTTTCCCTCTGACCGCTTGTCCAGGTCGAGCACAGCGATCCGCTTGATGCGGGGGCGTTCCGGCTCCGGTTCCCCCTGAATGCGCAGGCGTCCGATGATGTTGGTATCCATTCCCGTACCGCTGAAGCACTTTCCCATCGACCTGACCACCAGCAAGTCCAGGTCAGCGAAGGGCAGGCGCGGCATCAGTGAGCGGGCGGTGTTCAGGAGATCCTGCTCCCGCTCATAGAACTGCTCCGGTTCCATGCCGGCGACAAGCGCCGTCTGCTCGTAAGCGTTTTCAACAATGGCGATCCCATACAGAACCGGGAGGTGTTCCATTATATATGCAGCTACCAGAGGGATAAACGATTCCAGCCCTCTGATCCCATAACTGTGCAGCGCCGCCGCTCCGTGTGAATTGCCCAACCCCACTGCCAGCATCTTCATCAGGCCGCTCTCTACCGGAGCATGAAAGGATGTGTGCGGCTTGACCCGGTTGATGACGATCAGCCCATCCATCTCCATGGCGACGTGGTTGACATAAACCGGAACCCCCGGCCCAACCTCGCCGATCCTGACCGCCTCCCCACTGGCCATCAGCGGAACCCCCAGCGACTCTTCGGTGATTCCAAGGCCGGCCAGCAGCTTCAACTGGCCTTCCGGGGTCCCCCCGCCATGGGAGCCCATTGCCGGTATGATATAGGGCTGGCAGCCCTTCTCTTTAATAAAGTGCACCGCTGCCGAGAGGATCGGAACAATGTCGGCGATGCCCCTGCTTCCCGCCGTCAGCCCGATTTTCGCCCCCGGCTCGACCTTCCGCCAAAAATGCGATTCCTCAAGCAGCCTGCTGACTTCGCCCTGCACGTCGCTTAAAGCTATCGCCGGCAGTTTGTAACGCGCCTGGTACATGACAGGGAACTTCATATATTTCCTCCATCCAAGAACCCGATAACCTTTCAGGGAAGCACCCGTTATTCCTCAAGCCGATCTTAACATAAGCACGGCTTTAATAATATTCGTTTGCGGCATGTATACTGTACACTGAACCTCTGTTTAGAACGCCCCCTGCAAATGCTCGATCAGCGGCTCCCGATCGCCCGGAAAAGTGACCGCCACCACATCGAAGCGCAGATCCTGCTCATTTCGTTTGGCAACCATCAGGTAGTACTGCGCCAGGCGCCTGATCTTCGCCTGCTTCTTACTCCCCACCGCTTCCTGCGGCAGGCCGAACCACGTCCCTCTTCGCGCTTTGACTTCAATAAACACCATCATGGGTCCATCCATCATGATCAGGTCGATCTCGCCGCTGCGGCAGCGCCAGTTCTTTTCCACCAGTTGGTATCCCAGGCCCAAAAGAAAAGAGAGGGCGATCTGCTCGCCCTTTTTCCCGGTGTCCTGTCTCAGTCTGGTCATTGCAATCTCCTCGTCCCGAATCTGGTTACTATTTTCGGAGGAATGTCAATCCAGCCTCTCTTTAACCCCGTGAAAGGTGCGCCGGTGGATGAAGCAGGGCCCAAACCGGTCCAGCGCTTCCAGGTGGTCCGTTGTCGGGTAGCCCTTGTTCTGCTCAAAGTTATACCTGGGGTACAGCCGGCTGTAGTAGGTCATGATGGCATCCCTGGTTGTCTTGGCGATGATGGAGGCGGCGGCGATGGCCGCGCTCTTGGCATCGCCCTTGATGATCGGGGTCTGTTCAACAGAGATGCCCGGTAGCGCCCATCCATCGACCAGCACGTGCTCCGGGTGCAGGTGGAGGCGGTTCAGGGCCGCCCTCATGGCCATGTAGGTCGCCTGGAGGATGTTATGCCTCTCGATCAGCCCAACCGGGATGATGCCCACCGCCCAGGCTGCCGCCCGCAGCTTGATCTCCCGGGCCAGCACCTGGCGATGCAAAGGAGACACTACCTTGCTGTCATTCAGGCCGCTGATGAGCAACCGCTCTCTCAAGACCACTGCTGCCGCCACCACAGGGCCGGCCAAAGGCCCCCGCCCGGCCTCGTCGATTCCTGCCACCAGGCCAATACCGTCCTGCCAGAGCGCCTGCTCATACATGTGCAGCCGCACCAGCCGCTCCAATTCCCTGGCCGTCAATAACCGGCCGCCAACCCTTCGCGGATCAGGTCCCCTGTTCATCGCTCACCAATGCCTCCAGTTGCCCATCCGCCCGTACCGGCGCCGGGCACAGACAATAAGTGCATCGCCAGGCCGGCTGAATGGCGGTCAGGAATGGGGCTTCTCCAAGGAGATGCGCCCCAGCCTGCCGCTGCGAAACTGCTCCAACAGGAAATCACTGGCCCGCTGGCTGTCCGGCAGGCCAGTGCTCATCAGAAAACCCCTGGCTCTGGCGATCTCCTCCAGTGAACAGGACGACGGATCAATTTTTAAAATGCTCCCGACAACTGCGGGATAGTATTCCTTTAAAAAGGCGAGCAGTCGCTCGCAAGTTTCTTCCGCCCGGGAGCCACGGACTTCCACGGAACCGATCGCTCCCAATCGAAACCTGCCTTCGGCGCCGACCCTCGATATCGACATGATGCCGGGCGTATCCAGCACAGAGACCGACTCGTTCAGGTGCACCCATTGCGGCCCCCTGGTCAGACCTGGCCGGTCGCCCGTCCGCATAGTCTGGCGCCCGATCAGCCTGTTCAGGTAGGTGGACTTTCCGGTATTGGGAATGCCGAGTACCGCCACCCGCACCCCCCGTGGTCTGCGTCCCTTCAACTGCAACGACCGGTGCAGTTCCAGCGTCCGGGCGGCCAGGATCTTCCACAGATCCCGGAAGCCGCTGGCGCTTTTGGAATCCACCGCCGCAGCATCCTTGCCCTGTCCATTAAAAAAAGCAAGCCAGTCCCTGGTGATCCCGGGATCGGCAAGGTCGGACTTGTTCAATACCAGTAAGTGCTGTTTATTCAAGATCAGCCCGGACACTGCCGGGCTGCTGGAAGTTTGGGGACAACGGGCGTCCACCAGTTCACAGATCAGGTCCACCACCCTCAGGCTGGAGGCTATCGCGGCCACCCTCTGGCGATGAACATTATATATCTCCAAAGTCCTCATCTCACAAGGGTTTCAGAATATTTGATCACAGTTTGATCACAACCTACTTACGTTTGCTATTCATATCGCTGCTCAATGGTCTTCACTATCTCTGCCTGCATACCCGGTGTGACGTGACCGTAAACCATCATAATGGTTTCTGGAGAATCCCCCAGACGTTCTGCCACTGCATTGGCGGAGTGGCCACTCTTCAGCAGCATCGTGGCATGTGTGTGACGCAGCCCGTGGATCCTGATGTACGGGAGACCTGCCGCTCCGCATCCTTGTAACTGCCTCTTACAGTCTCTGTTTTCTGCTGCCTCATACCATCGGGTCCCGGAGGCAAATCATACCTGAATGAATACGAGTCGCCCCTTTTGGTTATCTTGCTACCCCGCACCTCTTTCTTCTCCTCCTTTGGCCGGGCGGGATATAGATATATTCTATCCCGCCATAGTATTCTCCTTCAAAACAAAAAACCACCACAAAATATGGCGGTTATGATTCAGAGTGAGAATGCCCATCTCTTTGGGGTGGAATTATCACCCCACCTTAGAAATGTCTTGCATGCTCAATCCTAGGTCAACAACATTCTCCCGCCTTATGCGTATGAAATGCCCGATCCGTACCGCCGGGATGATGCCTTGCTTGACATACGCATAGAATGTTGACCGCTTCATCTTCAATACAGATCCTTGCCCCTGAAAACCTACCCCTTCATGGGGTAGGATGAAAGGGGCAGCCTTCCGAGATGCGATTAGTATGTTTACAAACAGTTGTGCCCATGGTATAATATACCT
>JBEKFU010000065.1:0-9762 GCA_050013155.1 Thermacetogeniaceae bacterium
GGTCAACGGGTAACCGGGTATCGCATCGAAGTAGTTGAAGATCTCTGTTCTCCAGTTGTTCATCGAAGTTACCATGAGACCGAAAAACTGCTTCAGGTCAGGAACGATCCGTAGCACCCCTGTGCTTCCTGGCTTCCGTTCGCTATGAGCCCGGCAGCCTTTCCCGTATAGAGGCGGGGCACCCGCTCGCTGATCCGGGTGACCACCTCGTAGCTGATGGTACCGATGTGATCCGCCATCTCGTCTGCGGTGATCTCCTCCGATCCCTGGCGGCCGATCAGAACCGTCTCGTCCCCTGCCTCCACGCCCGGGATCCGACCCACGTCCACCATCACCTGGTCCATGCAGACCCTTCCGGCCACCGGAGCGCGCCGGCCCCTGATCAGGACCTCGGCCTTGTTGGAGAGCAGCCGCGAATAGCCGTCTGCATATCCGATGGGGATGGTGGCGATCCTGGTCGGGGCTTCGGCCTTATAGGTACACCCGTAGCTGATGCTGGCCCCCGCCGCCACCTCCTTGACGAAGGAGACCCGGGCCTTCAGGCTCAGCACCGGCCTCAGGGAGATCAGGTCGTGGCGCACCGTAGGAGAGGGGTAGAGCCCGTACAGGATGATCCCCGGCCGCACCAGGTCCAGGTGGGTGTAAGGCAGATCGATGACCGAGGGGGAGTTAGCGCAGTGGCGCCACCTGATAAAGACTCCCTGGGCCTCCAGGTGTTTCACCATCTGCTGCAGCTTCATGAACTGCTGCTCTGTGTAGCTCTGATCGGCATCCGAGGTGGCAAAATGGGTGTAGATCCCTTCGACCTCCAGGTCTGACAGCCGGGCCAGGTAAGCGATCAAATCTACCGTCTCCCTGGTCGCCGGGAACCCGATCCGGCCCATCCCGGTCTCGATCTTAACGTGAACCCGGGCTTTCAAGCCGAGCTTGTGAGCGGCCGCAGCCAGGGCCAGAGCCGCCTCCCGGGTAAAGACGGTCTGGCTGATGCCGTTGGCTACCAACTCAGAGGCATCCTCATCCGGTGTATAGCCGAGGATCAGGATGGGCGCTCCGATCCCCTGCTGACGAAGTTCCAGGGCCTCCTGGAGCAGGGCCACCCCCAGCCAGTCGGCCCCACTGCTCAGGGCCACCCTGCTTACCTGTATGGCGCCATGGCCGTAGGCGTTGGCTTTGACGACGGCCATCACCCGGGCGGAGGGGCTGGTGATGCGGCGGATCTCCCGGACATTGCTGCCCAAGGCGTCCAAGTCTATTTCCGCCCATACCGGTCTATGCATCTACTCGCCTCCCATTCGCTGATCTCCTTCAGCACCAGGGGCAGTTCCTCCAGGAGGTCTCCGGCGATCAGGCCGGCCATGCCCCGGGCCGCCGCCAGGCGGTCTGCAGCCCAACCGTGGACATACACACCGGCAGCCGCAGCCTGAACCGGCGTCAGCCCCTGCGCCAGCAACCCGGCGATCAGACCGGCCAGCACATCCCCGGTCCCGCCGGTGGCCAGACCGGGGTTGCCGGTCGGGTTGATCAGGACCGGTCCGCCCGGATCGGCTACCACCGTGTGGGCGCCCTTCAGGACTACTGTCGTCCCCCAGGCCTGGCTGGCCTTCATGGCAACCCCGACCCTGTCGGCCTGCACCTCCCCGATGCTCGTGCCCAGCAGCCGGGACATCTCTCCGGGGTGAGGTGTCAGCACCCAGCGTTTTCTTTGTTCCGCCAGCAGAGGGTCCTTCAGCAGGCCCTGGTCGCGGGCCAGGATGTTCAGGGCATCCGCGTCGATTACCGTCGGCAGTTCGGTCCCACACAGGAGGTTATGCAGGAAGATGGCGGTCTCCGGGTCTTGTCCCAGTCCGGGTCCGACCGCCAGGGCGGTAACCCTGCCGAGCAGGTCGCGCAGGGCTGAATAGGCGTCAGCAGAGAAGCCCCCGCCGGAGGACTCCGGCGCCGGCCGGGTCATGGCCTCGGTCAGCTTAACAGCCAATACCGGATAGAGAGAGGCCGGAACCACGGCTGTCACCAGGCCGGCCCCGCTCCTCAGGGCGGCGTTGCCGGCCAGGGCGATCGCCCCGGTATAGCCCGGAGTGCCCCCTACCACCGCCACGTGCCCGTAGCTCCCCTTGTGATCGGTGGGCCTGCGGCGCGGCATGAAACCGGCCACCAGCGGAATGTCGATCAGGTAAAATGCCGCCGCGCCCGGAGGGCGCCAGGCGTCCAGGGCATCACCGCCGGCAAGGCCGGGCGGAAAAGAGATATCTCCGACGACTACCTCGCCGGCATAGCCGGCGCCGGGGTCCAGGTACAACCCCAGTTTGGGCAGGCCGAGGGTGACCGTAAGGTCGGCCCTGATACAGGCGCCGGCCACGACACCGGTATCCGCCTCCATCCCCGAGGGCAGATCGACCGCCAGGACCGGCTTTCCAACTGCATTGACCATCCTGATCAACGTCGCCATGGGCTCCTCCGGCATACCCCGGAACCCGGTGCCAAACAGGGCGTCCACGATCAGGTCGGCCCGGTCGAGGGCGCCCGCCAGGCGGTCAAAGCCATCCGCATCAAACACCCAGTGCGCAATACCGGTAGCCGATACGATTTTCAAGTTGACAGCGGCATCGCCGCCATAAGAGTCCGGCGCCGCCGTCAACAAGACCTCCACCCCGGCGCCCCGGTTATACAGGTGGCGCCCCACCACCAGTCCATCCCCGCCGTTGTTGCCCGGCCCCGCCAGGATCAGCACTTTCCGGCCGGCTGGACGGTGCTCCCAGAAGCGCCCCAGGAGGTACTGCACCACGCTCAGGCCGGCATTCTCCATCAAAACTATACCCGGTATGCCGTAGCGCCGCCCTGCCTCCTGGTCCAGTGAGCGCATTACCGCTGCCTTCACAAGCCTCATCAACTGCACCTGCCTAACTTATTATGCTCACATCTCACTTCTCACTTCTCGCATCACAAACGGCCACCACCATGGCACAGGCATGATCCCGGCTATGGGAGAGGCTGACCTCCAGCCCGGCAATCCCCGCTCCGGCAGCAAGGGCAGCCGCCTTTCCGGCCAGGCGGATCTCCGGCCTGCCCGACTCCAGCGAGACCTCGATTTCCCGCCATTCCATGACCACCCCATTTAGTGCGCGGCTGCAGGCCTTGCGCACCGCCTCTTTAGCCGCAAACCTGGCGGCAAATGAGGCCGCCGGGCAACTGCGTCCAGTGCAATAGGCGATCTCCCGGCCGGTGAACAGACGCTCCATCAGCCGGCAGCGCCTGGCCAGCGCCCTCTCCATGCGTTCAATATCGACGATGTCGATGCCAACACCGATGATCACGATGTCCCCACTCCGGTTGACGATCTTAAGCTGCCGTTTTACGCCATTATAGCACAAAAGCCCCTGATTCCTCATGCACTGCCGTTGTTTTTGACCATCATCTTCGTTAGAGGTATTGCCTGAATATATCGATTGACATGCCTGAGACGAATGATTTATAAATTGATAGAGAACTACACAATCGTTTTTCGGGACTTCATGGTCACTCGATGTCGTCGTCCCGTCACGAAACCGTGTGTGAAGCGGGAGCCGAACGGATTTTCCCAGGCAGCGGCAAGCTCCTGCATCTAAATGTAGCGAAGGCAGCATCAGTTGACTAGGCAGCATATCTAATGGGGGAAAGACAAGTGGATGAGAGGCAAGCAACCGGTCAGGATCAGAACTCGTCTAACGGATCCCGGAAAAAAATCGGCCTGGCGATCGGCGCCCTGGTCCTGCTTGCAGCCATTGCGGGGGGGATCTGGTACTGGCATTATCTGCGGGTCACCGTCAGCACCGATGACGCCCAGGTAACAGGCGACATTGCCGACATCAGCCCAAAAATAGCCGGACGGCTGGAGAAGATTGATGTTTCTGAAGGGGACGTGGTTACGGTCGGTCAGGAATTGGCCGAACTGGACAACGCTGCCCTGTTGGTGGCTATGAACCAGGCGGAAGGCGCCCTGGAACTGGCCAAGGCCAACTACGACAAACTTCCGGACGATATCAAGTCCGCCCAGGCAGGCGTCGACAAGGCCGGCCAGGGACTGCTGGCGGCCCAGGCCCAGGTAAAAGTTGATGAATTCTCTCTCAGCAACGCCAAAAGGAACCTGGGTCAGACACAGGCCCTCTTTTCGTCAGGCGCCGCCTCCCAGGAGGCGCTCGATGACGCCCAATCCAATTACGGATCGGCACAGGCGAAATTGGACGCCGACACGGCTAACGTCCAGTCGGCCCAGTCGGCCCTGCAGGCTGCCCAGGCCAACCTGGAGTCGGTCAACAACACCAGCGCCGATAGTTACCTGGCCCAGTTGAAGCAGGCCCAGGCCGGCTACGATAATGCCAAGCTGACCTATGACGAATCCTTTATCTATGCCACCGTCAGCGGCACCGTCGTACGCCTGCCGGGAGTTGTAGGGGAATACCTGTCGCCGGGCACGCCAATCCTGTCAATTTCCAATCTCCAGGCAACCTGGGTGGTGGCCAACGTCGAGGAGACCGATTACGGCCGCCTCCGCCTCGGACAGCAGGTCGCTGTCCGGGTCGACGCCTATCCGGGTAAGATTTTTTCCGGGCAGGTGATCGAGTTGGGCGGAGCGACTCAAGCAACTTTTGACTTGCTCCCGGTCGAGGCAGACACCGGCAACTTCACCAAGATCGCGCAGCGGGTGCCGGTGAAGATCGCAGTCACCGACAAGGGGAACTATATCTTGGAACCGGGAATGTCGGTAGAGGTCAAGATCCACACAGCATAACCGCCTGCACCGCCTCCAGAGCGGTCTCAATATCAGCGGCGCTCACCATGCGGTTGGCCACCATCCTGATCCGCTGCGGCGCAGAAGAGCCCGCCAGCACGCCCCGGTCCCGCAAGCGCATCAGGAATTCCCCGTCGGTAATCCCCGCCAGCTCGTAACTGACGATATTCGTCTGTACCCACCGGGGATCGATGATAATGCCCGGGATGACAGCCAGGCCGCCGGCCAGGCGTTTGGCGTTGACATGGTCCTCCGCCAGCCGGTCGACCATCTTCTCCAGGGCCATGATCCCGGCAGCCGCCAGCACCCCGGCCTGTCTCATGCCGCCTCCCACCAGTTTCCGGGCCTTTCTGGCACGAGTCACGAACTCCCTGGTTCCGGCCAGCAGCGACCCCACCGGGGCGCTCAAGCCCTTGGACAAGCATACCGTCACCGAATCGGCGTAACGGGTGAAGTCGGTCACCGGACATCCGGTAGCTACGGCAGCGTTGAAGATGCGGGCGCCGTCAAGATGCACCGACAGGCCGTGCTCCCTGGACAGGTCGTAGATCTCCCGCATGTTCTCCACCGGGGTGATGGCGCCGCCACCCCGGTTGTGGGTGTTCTCCAGGCAGATCAGGCGCGTTTCCGGAAAGTGCGGGTTCGGGGGGCGAAAGGCCTTCTCAATGGCCTCGGCTGTGAAGATCCCGTCCCGGTCATCGACCAACCGGGGCAACACCCCGGCCACCCGGGCCAGACCGCCGACCTCGTAATAGTAGATGTGAGCCTCGGCGCCGACGATGATCTCCTCGCCCGGGCGGGTATGCGCCAGCAAAGCCACCAGATTGCTCATGGTGCCGCTGGGCACAAAAAGGGCGGCCTCCTTGCCCACCTTCTGCGCCCCCAACTCCTCCAGCCGGTTGATAGTGGGGTCCTCACCATAGACATCATCACCCACAACGGCCTGGGCCATCGCCAGCCGCATCTCCTCAGTCGGCCAGGTTACGGTATCGCTGCGCAGATCAATCACATGCATCCTCTCCCCTGCATAAAAAAGTAATGAGTTAAAAGTAATGAGTAACGAGTCTAAAAAAGAGGCGATGATTATGCTGCCCCGAAAATAGCTGATTCCAAAGCCTTATTTTCGTTCCTCCGCCGCATCCGGGCTTACCGCCCGGCTGAAAGAATGCGGCGCACAGGTGATGGCGCCGCCGTAGGTTGCGTGGGGTCTCATCACTCATCACACATCACTCATTACTTCTTTTTAGATATTGAAACGGAAATTGATGATGTCTCCGTCCTGGACGACGTAATCCTTGCCCTCCAGGCGCATCAGGCCCTTCTCCTTGACCTTGCCCATATCCCCCAGCCTGGCCAGGTCGTCATATTTGACCACCTCGGCACGGATGAACCCCCGTTCGATGTCGCTGTGGACTTTGCCGGCAGCGGCCCGGGCCGGTGTACCGGCCCTGATCGTCCAAGCGCGCACCTCGTCCTCACCGGCGGTGAGGAAGGAGATCAGCCCCAGGCGGCTGTACATCGCCTGGGCCACCCGGTTGATGCCCGGCTCGGCGATCCCCATGGCGCCGAGGAAAGCCAAGCGCTCGTCCGCCTCCAGGCTGGCAATCTCCGACTCCAGTTGGGCGCAGATGGTCAATACAGGAATACTCCTGGCAAAGGTGTAAGCATCGATCTCCACTTCACCCGGGTAACCGCCCCGGTGCAACTGGTCCTCATCGATGTTGACCACCACCAGGGCCGGTTTGACCGTCAAGAAGCCCAGGGAACGCACCGCCTGCCACTCCTCCCCGGCCAGGTCGGCCTCCAGCAGCGGCTGACCGGCATCAAGGGCCGCCTGGCAGCGGCGCAGCGCCGCCTGCTCGACCAGGGTCTCGCCCTTGATCTTCTTGCCGGCAGCGATCCGCTCCAGCCGGGTCTCCACCATCTGCAGATCTGCCAGAATCAGCTCTGCATCCACGTTTTCCAGGTCGCGGGCCGGGTTCAGTCCCTCCTCCACGTGGGGCACGGCATCGCTATGGAACGCCCGCACCACGTGGATCAAGGCATCCGCCTCACGCACCGCAGCCAGGAAGGCGCCCCCCGCTCCATGGGTCAGGCCCGGCACGTCGATGACCTCCAAGGCGGCGGGGGTGTACTTGCGGGGGTGATATAAGCCCGCCAGGAACTCCAGGCGGGCATCCGGGATACCGGCGGTGTGAATGTTGGTCTTGGTGCGCCCGGCGAAGTTGGAGGTCTCGACGCCGGCTCGGGTCAACAGATTGAAGAGAGCGGTCTTGCCTACCAGGGGCAGGCCAATCAGGCCACAGGTCAGGGCCAATTTGTCTCACCTCGCCCCCAAGTATAGCACAACATGTCCAAAATAGAAGAGAGTCCTGGCGCCACCGCCCTCCAGCGCGATACCGTATACGCCGCTCACCCCTGCAACCCGGTTACCTGATAAAATGCGACACCTCTCCCGGCAGTTCAATCGCCAGTTCCACCAGGCCCATGTATTGCTCGCCCTCGTACCAGGGCGCCTGGTAAATCAGCTTCCTGGCGCCGTTCTTCTCTATGGTGTAGCAGTTGGTCAACTGCTCGTCCAGGATCTTCTTCAATCTGCTCCGGGCCGGTTCCGGGTGGCAGTCCAGCACGCTCTGCCCCACCAGGTCGCGTCCGCCATCCTTGGAATAGGTCTCACACGCCCGGTCATTCATCTCCAGGATCACACCCCCGGTATTACAGACCATGATTGACGCCGGAAACTCCTTCATCCATGCACCTGCTTGCATGATCAGCACCCCCGTCCCTGCGTTCGATCAACCGGTGTTCGTGCATCAATGGACCTATAGGTTTCATCGGCATCTTCCTTTCAAGTATCGGGGAGACGGTTTTTTGTTGTCCGATAATTCTTTTGCCCTAGCCAGCCTCTACTCGTGATTTTCTGCTGCAGACATCTCTTGCGCCTTCCCGGTCACAATCTTCGAGGAAATACTTCATGCCGCTCTTCTTCAGTTCGTCAGTGCTGAAGATCATCCGGTAGTTGCCGATACCGCCGGCCTTGGACAGCCGGGAGGCGATCTCCTGGCAGTCCTCCCGCTTCCGGCCATGCACCATGGTGAACAGGTTGTAGGGCCAGTCAGGCGGGTATGCCGGGCGCTGGTAGCAATGGGTGACCTCCTGGAAGCCGGCCATGATCCCGCCCACTTCCTCGATCCGGTCCTCGGGGACCTGCCAGACGATCATGGCGTTGGCCACGTAGCCCAGGTCCTGATGCCTCATCACCGCCCCGAAGCGACGGATGATCCCCCGGCGGAGAAAATCTTCAATCGTCTTCAGCAGTTCCTCCTCACTCATATCGAGCTGGCCGGCCAGGGCCTGGAATGGCCGGCTGACCAGGGGGACGCCCTCCTGTAAGACCCTTACGATTTCCTTGTCTCTCTCGCTTAGAACGTCCATTCAAACCTCCTATGGACATATGCCGATCACGATCTCCGCCAATTAAAAATCTCACCACGCTAAAGGCGGCCCCGCCCCGGGCACACGACTCAGATGTCTTGTTCAATCCGTCTTCGTAACTATGTAGTTACCCGTCTTCCTTGCTTAGGAAAAGCCGGACAGCCCCGGCCACAGTTTATATTTTAACCGATCCCCCGTGTAAATGCGACCCGGCACTCAAAGCACAGGAACGCTGCGCCCTATTGTTCAAGACAATAAGGGGTCATCTTTCTCCAGCGCTCCTCCACCAGTTCCTTCGGTCCCGTTTTGCCACGATGCCTCGACAAAAAGCAGAAGCTCACCCCTTTTTCCCAGATGACAAATCCTGATGCCGCGTTTGTGATTAATTTTTTTGGCATTCTCATATCGTCAATAGAGGAAATTTAGCATAATTATCGAAATAAGTATGACTTACTTTGAAATTTCTTCGAAATTTGTGCACAGGAATAGCGTGACCCCCGCGAAAAGAGTTCGGTGGCCGCATTATCATGTTCCGTAGTTACCCCAGAACAGCGTGATGTTTACGATAAAATAACCTCTCTGGAGGCGGAATTCAGAAATGTGTGAGCGAGAAAAGAGCAAGGAAGAACTGCTTGCAGAACTGGAGGCGCTACAGCGAAGGTTAGAAGCAGCAGAGGAGGCGCTCAGGGAAAGCGAGACCCAACCGCAACGCATCACGGACAACATGTTCGATATTATATCCCAGACAGATCTGATGGGAACTATCCAGTACGTCAGCCCATCGAATAAAAGCGTTCTGGGATACGAGCCCGAAGAGGTACTGGGGAGATCTGTCTATGATTTTTTATATCCGGGCGATATCGACAAGATGATGCCTGACGTTCTAACGGCTATCGCTCCCAATTCCAATGCCAGAATAGAGTACCGCCTGCGGCATGCCAATGGCCACTATGTCTGGCTGGAGTCCGTCGTCAGCCCGGTATTGGATGACAATGGCATAGTTACCGGCGGTATATTTGTGACCCGTGATATCAACGACCGCAAGCTGTCGGAGGAGGCGCTGCGGGCAAGAGAAGAGGAACTGCGACAGTTAACGGACAACATGCTCGACACGGTCATCAAGACAGATGACCAGGGGCGCATCCAATATTCCAGCATATCATGGAAACCATCTCCATCATTTAAAGGCTTCCTGGGATATCATACCAGAAAATTATTTGGTCATTCTATTTTTGACCTTGTTCATCCGGATGATCGGGCTGCAGCGATGACCGCTTTTCAAACAGGCCTCAGCACTGGCGCCGGTAGGATGGAGTTCCGTCTCAGGCATGCCGACGGCCATTACCTGTGGATGGAATCGGTAGGCAAAGCACTGCTCGATGACCAGGGAAGAGTGGTCGGCGCCATCCTCGGCAACCGGGACATCACCGAGCGCAAACAGTTCGAGGAGAAGCTGCGCCGGACAGCATCCGAGTTGCAGACAGTCTTCCGGGCGCTGCCGGATCTCTATTTTCGCCTCAGCGCCGACGGCGCCTTCCTGGACGTGCAGGCAGGCCAGGCGG
>JBEKFU010000066.1:0-10207 GCA_050013155.1 Thermacetogeniaceae bacterium
CGGGTTCCCTGCCGCCTCGCTGCAATAGCAGACGCCCAGGAAGATCACGAACATGATCAGCATCGCCCCCAGGATGGCGTGCCCCTGGCGCCGGTCGTCGACCATGTGCCCGTACGTGATGACCAGTCCGGCGGGGATCAGCATGATGGCCAACATGGTCAGGAGGTTGGTCAGTGGAGTGGGGTTCTCAAAAGGATGGGCGGAGTTGACGTTGAAGAAGCCGCCGCCGTTGGAGCCCAGCATCTTGATCGCTTCCTGGGAGGCCACCGGCCCCACGGCGATGGTCTGCGGCGCCCCCTCCAGCGTCTGGGCGGTCACGTATGGGTGCAGGGTCTGGATCACGCCCTGGGAGGCGAAGGCCAGGGCAAGAACGATGGCGAGCGGAAGCAGGATCCACAGCACGCTGCGGGTCAGGTCAACCCAGAAGTTGCCGACGGAGTTGGCCTGACGCCGGACCAGGCCGCGGATCAGGGCGATCAGCGCCGCCATGGCGGTGGCCGCCGAGAGGAAGTTCTGCACCGTCAGGCCGGCCATCTGGGTCAGGTAGCTCATGGTGGTCTCCCCGCCGTAGTTCTGCCAGTTGGTGTTGGTGACGAAGCTCACCGCCGTGTTGAGGGCGAGGTCCCACCTCACCCCCGGGAAGTGCTGGGGGCAGCCACAGCATACTCCCACCAGGACATCTCATGATCGGGGTCGACCCCGGACACCCGGTAGAAGAGCCTTTCCAGCGGGTTCAGCACCGGGTCCAGCCAGGTGCGCTTGCCGGTGTAGACCGCTGCCATGTAGCGGCCCACAGGCCTTGCCAGGAGAACGAACAGGATGATGAAAAACCCCAGTTGCAGCAAATCCATACTTTTCATCTATAAAACCTCCGCTTTGATCAGGCAATAGACAAGGTACGCCAACAAGCCGACCGAGATGATCCCTCCCAGAACCAGATCAAACGACAATGTCCACATCTCCTTTCAGACCGTTCAGCCTGTGCATAGTATTTGTCAATTGGCCGCAGTTGTTGCGGCAACTTTAGCAACCGGCAAGTGAAGAATATATTAAAAAACCAGGCTGGCCATTAAAAAAACTAAAACAAATGTCTTATATGTCCGGGCTTGTGGGTGCGAATCAGTTGGCCGAATAGCTATCTTCGGGTTAAGATGCTGTGCTTTTTCAATCCTCAGATAGGTTGCTTAGTTGCGTAAAAATGAACGCCCAGTTCGAGGAGTGTCAGACCCCGGGCACGACGCCCCAGAGCCTGGCGGATGCAGAGGTGGAGACTGCGGAGGAAACTGTGGAGGAATAGTGGTTGGAACCGGTCACTTTCCAAAGTCATCATCAGGGACATTCCACCGGAGACATTCCATCGGGGACACTCCTCGAAGATGTGCATCCCCATTCCCTTTTCCGTGTGTCCCCATTCCTTGAACAGCGTGTCCCCTTTCCTTGATTGTTCCCCAGCACTTGCTGGGGAACATCGTTACCCCGCGCCGCGCCCGCAAGCGGGCACCCGGCATGCGCGGGGAATCCTCAGGAACCGCCTAAAACCTCTTCCAGCAGGTGAGTTGTCTGCGATTCGGCCAGGGCCAGCACCTTGTCGCCTGCGCTGATGACAGTCTCGCCCCGGGGGAGCACGATCTTGCCATCACGGATAATGGCAGTCAAAACTATTCCTTCAGGAATATTCAGGTTGGCGACATTCTTTCCGATCGCCCGGGAAGCCGGGAGCACCTCCTCTTCCACGAGCGAGACCTCCCCATCCCCGATTTTTAACAGGGTGATCAGGTCTTTCAGGCTTACCTCCTCATGGATAACCCTGGCGATAAACAGCGCTCCCGCGATGGCGTAGTCAACCCCGCGCTCCCGCGTATAGAGCCACTGGTTCTTGATGTTGTTGACCCGGGCGATCACCCGCTTGATGCCAAATTGCCTCTTGGCGACCATGGACAGGGCGAGGTTGTCGACGTCGCTTCCGGTTACGGCAACCACTGCATCTGCCCGTGTAATTCCTACGTAATCGAGGATGCGGGGGTCGGTGCCGTCTCCGTGCACCGTCTTGACAGTTGGAAGCTCTTTAAACTTTTCCAGGGCGGTCTTGTTTTTATCAATCACCGTGACCTCTTTCTTGTCCTCCTGGGACAAGGTATAGGCCAGGTTGAACCCCACCTTGCCGCCGCCGGCAATCAGGATAAACATGAGCAATTCCTCCAATTTTGGTCGTTGGCAGTTGGTCGTTGGTCGTTGGATTCAAACTACCGACCGCACGCCACCAACCACAGTTTTATTGGCTTTGTTTTTTTCCAACCGTTAACCACTAACCACCAACCACTAATCTATCAGGCTCTCAAGCTTGGGCATGGAATAGTCGGCCACAACTGCTTGAATCAGATCATTTTCTTCAAAGATGGTCCCCATTAACGGCACGAAGGCCTTGCCCTGCCGGATCAGGCAGATGACACCGATCTCCCCCGGCACCTGTAGATCCTTGACCATTCTCCCCACCAGGCGATGCGGCGCCTGAAACTCGATCACCTTGACCTCCCCGTTTCCTGCGGTTAAAAGGGTGGTCACACGTTCTTCAACAAGCAGTTCATTGACGCGCATGGCGCCCCAGGTGGTAGGGGCGATGACGGGGACACCGAGATGCTGGTAGATCTCGGCCCGGATCGGATCGATGATCCGTGCCACGACCTTGGGGATGGCGAACTCCTCCCGGGCCAGGGAAGCCACCAGAAAGTTGGTATTATCATCGCTCGTGACCGTTGCCAGGGCATCCGCCCGCATCGCCCCGGCTTCGATCAGGGTGGCGCGATCGAATCCCAGGCCCTCGATTTTCTTGCCGGGAAACCGCGGCCTCAGGCGCCGGAAAGCTGTCGGGTCAGGGTCAATAACGGCGATGGAAGTTCCCTTGCGGGCCAGGGTTTCGGCAAGCTGTGATCCCAGTGTCCCACAACCGACAACCACAATATGCATTAAATCAACCTCCTTCAAGCCTTTTCTGCTTCCATTATAAATGAAATATCATGTTTCTTTAAATTCTGGTGTCGGGCTACAAACTTCCTCAGCTCCTCGGCTACAAACAGGACGGCGCCAAAGGCTGTCAGCAGCCCCCAGTCGACGAGCCTGAGCGGCGCCGTGCCGAACAGACGCTGCAGGGCGGGAACGTAGCTGATGCACGCCATAATCCCCACCCCAATCGCTTCCCCGACGATCAGGAAGCGGTTTGACAGCAGCCCGACCCGAAATACCGAGACTTTTTCCGTTCTCACGGCAAAGCCGTTAAAGACTTGCGATACCACGATCGCTGCCTGGGTCATGGTGATGGCGTGCCGGTACAAGAGGTCTGTCTTTGGCAGGGCGGCGCCCCAATGCCAGCCACCATGCAACAGCACGATGAGGAAACCGGCCGTTGCTCCTGCCCCCTGGATCACGCCCAGGAAGAGAAATCGCTTGACCAGGTCCCAATCAAAGAGCTTTGCGGTGCTTGGTCTCGGCATCCTGCTCATCAGGCCCGGTTCGGGGTTTTCCGTTCCCAGGGCCAGGGCGGGGGTGACGTCGGAGCCCAGGTCGATGGCCAGGACCTGCAAGGCAGTCAAGGGCACCATGGGCACCCCGGCCGCGGTGACGAAAAGGAACGGTATCAACTCCCCCATGTTGTGGGAGAAAAGGTAGAGGATGAACTTCTTGATGTTGGCGTAAACGGCGCGCCCCAGTTCAATGGCATGGACGATGGAGGCGAAGCTGTCATCCAGCAGGATCATCACCGCCGCCTCGCGGGAGACATCGGTGCCCGCCCGCCCCATGGCAATCCCGATGTCGGCACGCTTCAGGGCCGGGGCATCGTTGACGCCGTCTCCGGTCACAGCCACGATCTGCCCCAGTGACTGGAGGGTGGCCACGATACGCATCTTGTGCTCGGGAGCGACGCGCGCAAAGACGAGCGGCTGTTCGGACCGTAACACTTCTTTTAGTCCGGCCTCGTCCAGTTCCGCCAATTCCACCCCGGTGACGATCCTGGCGCGCCTCCCGCCGGTGATGCCGATTCTTTCGGCAATGGCTTCAGCCGTCAGTCCGTAGTCCCCTGTGACCATGATGATCTTGATTCCGGCGCCGCGCGCCATCTCTACCGCCTCAGCCACTTCAGGCCGGGGCGGGTCCATCATCCCTGCCAGGCCGAGGAAGACCAGGTCGCTTTCGACGTCTTCGATCCGGTACTCCCGCATTTCCTGGGGAAGGTCACGGCAGGCGCAGGCAAGGACGCGCAGGCCCTCTCTTGCCATCTCGTCATTGCTGCGCACGGCCTCTTCCTTGACCTCGGTGTTCAGGGGCTGCACCGATCCCCGGCTGTCAAGCCAGTGAGTGCATAATGAAAGCACCTCGCGGGGAGCGCCCTTGATGTAGGCCCGCACCTGGCCATCCTGCCGGTGGATGGAACTCATGCGCTTGCGCCGGGAGTCGAAGGGCAACAGGTAAAAGCGGGACTCTTTTTTCAGTTCTTCATCCAGGTCGAAACCGGCCTTGCGAGACATGACCACTAAAGCGCCCTCGGTGGGGTCGCCGAGGATGCTCCAGGCTGCATGCTCCTCGTCGGGGGGGAGTAGGCGGGCCGTGTTGCAAAAAGACGCGGCCTTCATGAACAGCCGCCAGCCGTCAAGGTCGACCCTGCCGGCAGGGGCCTCGGGTCCGGATTTTACACCTGGAACTGTCGAGCTGCCTGCCGGGTAGAACTCTCCCTGCGGTTCAAATCCCACCCCGGACACCTCAAGGCTTTGGCCGGGACGCCAGATTTTCCTGACCGTCATCTCTCCCTTGGTCAGCGTGCCGGTTTTATCCGTACAGATGGCGTTTGCCGATCCGAGCGTTTCCACTGCCGAGAGGCGCTTGATCAGCGCATTGCGCTTGGCCATGCGCTGCACGCCGACGGCCAGGGAGACGGACATGGTTGCCGGCAGCCCTTCCGGAACCAGAGCGACCATCACCCCCAGGGCGAACAGGAAGTCGTCAAGCCAGGCCAACCCCAGGAACCGGCCCAGGAAAAATAAGACAACGCCGAGGACGAGGGCGGCGCGGGCAACAGTCCTCGCCATTGCGGCTACTTCCTTCTGCAAGGGACTGAGGGCGTCGGCAACCCCTGCCGTCAATTTGAAGATCTTGCCGAACTGCGTCTGTTCCCCTACCGAAAAAACGACTGCGATGCCGGAACCTGAAGCCACAGAAGTCCCCATAAAAACCAGGTTGGGCATTTCGAGCCAGCCCAATTCCTCTTCCAGGACAGCGGTTGCCGTCTTGCGCACCGGGTCTGATTCCCCGGTCAGCGTGATGTTGTTGGTGGACATCTCGAAGGCCTGGACAAGGCGCGCATCGGCAGGAATATTGTCACCCTCTTCGAGCAGCAGCACATCGCCCGGTACCAGTTCGCCCGTGTCCACCTCCACTTCATTGCCGTCCCGGTAGACCTTGGCCTTGGCGGGCACCAGCTTGTTCAGAGCCTCGGTCGCCCGCTCGGCACGGTATTCCTGAATGAATCCGATCGTGGCATTGAGGAGGACGACCCCCAGGATGGCGAGCGCAAGTCGAAGGTCACTGGGATCGAGTCCGCCCAGGAGGTAGGTGATAAAGGTGATCGCTGCCGCCACCAGCAGCATGACAGCAAAAAGATCGGTAAACTGTATAAAGAAGCGCGCCCAGAGGGAGCGACCTTTCCCTTTCTGAAGCCGGTTCCAACCGGATTGCTCCCTGTGCCTGGCTGCCTCTGCCGCCGTCAGCCCCTGCTGAGATGTGCCGAGGACTTCGTAAACATCCAGCGGGGCGAGGCGGGGAATTTCCTTCAACTGATCATTGACAGGCGATGTTGGCTCCAATTGCTGAATCCTCCTCAAACCGGGCGCCTCAGATAAATTCGACAAAGGCAAACGATTGGATCACCTGCGTGATATCACGCACGAGCTTGGGCTCTTTTTCTATATATTCAGGGTTTAAATCACTCACGGTGATGGTATACGCCTTTCCCTTACGCAGAAAATATTTCTGCAGCCCGAAGAGTTGGGCGCCCCTGGCAGTGGTCTGCAACAATTGAAAAGTGACGATCTGGAAGTTCTCGTCGATATGATACTTGACGGCCTGGATCCCACATCTCCTCAGAGAGTTTAGCCGGTGATGAAAATAGTCCATAAAGTTCACGTCGCCGATATCTTCAAGCATCAAGTTTATCTTGGGACGAAAAAGGGTTTCTTTATTCAGCAGAATAGAAATGGAACGCGTTCTGTTTGAGAGGGTTCCCCTGTTGTCTGTGGCATCTTTCTCGCTGCCGGCGCTGACAGTCCATCCCTCCGGGGAAAGAATCTTGATCCCCAGATCGTCGCTGTAAAATATACGCTGATTATCCTGGTAGTGATGTCTGGATTCTGCCAGGCGGGGAATCAGGATGGTGGTGTCGGAGCTCCGTAAACTGTCATCGAAGAGCTTGTTGATCGCTTTCGGCAAGACCATGCGCAAGAGCCTCCTTCCGTTTCAACTAGTTCTTGGCTTCAGTGGGGGCTTGCCTTCCCCCGCTGAAGCTTAGAAATAGTTAATCCAGTGACGTAGCCGCTCTTATCCCACCGCTTCAAAGAAGCGGGGGCATTAGAGCGGGTAGCCATCTGGTAAATCGAGGCCTGGTTGGCTACCTTGTTGCTGGTGGAATCAACCTGCAATTTTTGCAACTTTATTGTAGTCTCGATGCATATTAAAATGATATTAAAGAACCAATCTTTCATGTTAAAATAATATTAAAATTGCTAATATTGAAGGCAAATTTGGGGTTGACAAGGCAGAATTAAACAAAAAAGGCTCCCTTCGAGCCTTTTTTTACCAGATGACTACTCGCTCTTATCCCCCCGCTTCTTTGAAGCAGTGGGAAGTGGGAATAGATGGCGGGGTCAGTGTTCGACGCTGCTGTCTTGCCGGTAGCCTCCATCTTCTGTGATGTGAGCGGGCGCCCGCCCCAGCGGGCGCGGATAACCTCGCACCCCACACATATCACCATAATATCTCCCGATGCTGCTGACCGGGTCCCGGCTCTGTTCCAGCCTGTCGATGCCGCACAACCAGGAGTCTGTCCTCCAGGCGCTGGCCTCATAGTCATCCTTGACCTCGGCATAGACCAGTTGTGTTTGCCTGGCGATCTCCTGCCAGGTATAGAGCTTGGATATCTCCTGCTTGGCAGTCGCCGCCAGGCGGGCCGCCAGGTCCGGTTCGTGGAGCAGGCGCAGGACATTATCTGCCAGCGAGCCGGGGTTTCCGGTATAGAACTTCAGCCCGTTCCTTTCGTGAACGACGATCTCCGACAAGCCGCCCACATCCCCCACCACCACCGGGGTCATGGCCGCCATGGCCTCCAGGACCACCATCCCGAAGGGTTCATAGAGGCTGGGGAAGACCGCCACATCCGCCTCCCGGTAGAGGAAATCCCTGGTCCGGTCGTCGATATATCCGGTGAAATAGATGCGGTTGGCGATGCCTATATCCATGGCCTTGTTTCTTAAATAATCCTCCGCCGGCCCGCGCCCGGCGATGATGAACTTGGCCATGGAGTAATAATGAAGGATCTTCGGAACCGCATCGATCAGCAGGTGCACCCCTTTTTCCTGCACCAGGCGCCCCACGAACAGGACGATCTTCTCGTCCGGTGCGGCGAAGGCTGACCTGGACAGTTCGTGACCGGCCTGCTGGTAACGCTTCATGTCCACACCGTTGGGGACCACGCGCAGCTTATCCAGGGGTGCCTGGAATACTCGCTGCAGTTCCTTTTCCATGTAGTGGCTGCAGACGATCACCCGCCATGCCTCGAATACCAGCCACCACTCCACGTCGCTGATATAGCGCTGCAGGTCGTTGTGCAGGCCCTGGTTGCGTCCGTACTCGGTGGCGTGGATGGTGGCGATCAGGGGGACCCTGTAAGCATGTTTCAATGCCCTGCCGGCATAGGCCACCAGCCAGTCGTGGGCGTGAACCAGGTCGAGATCGCCCATGGAGTTGACCAGGGATACCCCGTACTCCACCATGCTCAGGTTGAAGTGCAGGACCCAGGTCAGGAAGTCCGGGGCCGAGAGGTTATACGGGTTGACCCGGTAGACGTGGATGCCGTTGACGACTTCCTGCGCCTGAGCCTTGTCAGCGGCGCAGGTGATCAGGTGCACCTCTTCCCCGGCCTGCGCCAGGGCCGTGGCCAGATCATAGACGTGCTGGGCGAGGCCGCCCACACTGCGGGGGGGAAACTCCCAGGAAAGCATCAGAATTCGCACCGGCTGCATCTCCCAACTGTTGGTATGTAGTTCCTCGAACTTATCGCCGACCATGCCAATAAAAAAATAATTTCCCCCTACAGCCCGTACCGTGGGATGAAAGAGGCGACCGTCCAAGAGGATGCCCGCCGCGATGCAGGAACATCTGCTGATCACCTTCCCGTCCAGGATTGCTGTTGCAGTTTCGGGATCTAGTATGCAGCGCTTCGCAGATGAATATACCCGCCCGGTTGCAACAGCCGGTTTGCAGGGATAGGCGAATAGAGAAAACGGCAATAAGGCCGTTTTCTCTATTATCGCTAAAGAGGGGGTTTGGATGAATCCTAGTTAGACACGGATATCCGGCCGGTACTTTAACCCTTAATCCTGTTCTCAATGGTAGAGATCAGATCGCCGAAGGATTTCTCCACCTGTTCGCTAAATGGCTCACACCGGTGGCTCTCCAATAAATCGATCACCTTCTGGCGAACAGCCTGGCCAAGCGTCTGCCTGCCTTTCTCCTCCCAGATCTCGTAGCGATCCCTGACTAGAAGCTTGGGACTGAAGACATTACGGAAATATTTAAAAGTATGAGGGTCTTTGAGGAAGTGGCCACCAGGACCTACCCGCTGCGCCGCATCCAATGCTAGATGCTCCTCATCGACTGCGACCGGACACACGACATGCTTGATCAGACCGATCATCTCGTCGCTGAAACAGATAGTCGACAGATCAGAGGTCAGTCCGGAATCAATGTAACCGATGTCGTGGATCAGGTTGCCTCCGGCAAGCGCCTCCAGCAAGAGCGAGTAGGCAGCCTCCGCGGAGGCTTGTTCGTCGAACATCTTGGCGTCAGTGCACCCGCCCGTGCTGAATACAGGCAGTCTGTAATAACGCCCCATCTCGGTCAAGCATGCGCTCGCCACATGGAACTCCGGCGCTCCGTAAGGGTGAACCATAGTCTTCATGTCGATAGGCGTGATTGTCCCGCCGTGGAAGAACGGCGCACCAGGCTGTTTCAACTGGTGAATGACCAGGGCCGACAGGACTTCGGCGTTACCGGTAACAAGCGCTCCAGCCAGGGTAACCGGCGCCGATGCCCCCGCCAGGCTGCCAATCGTATGGATAACGGGCACCCAGTTCTTGGCACAGACGAGGAGTTTTTCCAGGGCGTCCTGGGCATGCCGCAGCGGGGCGGTCGCCTCCGAGTAGATCGCAATCAGGGTCTTCTCTCTCAATTGGTCGTGTCCGCCCACGATAACCGCAGCCAAGTCGATAATATCCTGTGCATTTCGGCCGTTGGCACAACTGCTGATAATCGGCTTGGTCGTATTCCGGGCCATCGCCTCAAACCCGTAAATGTACCCCAGATCCGGATACTTGTCCTCGACCAGTCCCAGGTCCATCACAAAATCGATGTTTGGCAGACAGTCGCAAAGCCTGGCCACGTTGGCCACATCCTCCCCGGTGGTGCGACGCCGCTCCTGGCTGTATATATCGATGGTGTTGGGGCATCCGGATCCTGTGCCGAAATAGCTTCTTCCCGGCTCCAGAAACAGACAACGCTTGCCGAGGCGGTTGGACATCACAATCCGGGAGGGCGCGGTCTGCAATGCATTCTTGACCAGCACCTCGGGGATCTTCACGATGTTGTTCGGTTTGATGATAGCGCCCGCTGCCTTGAGGAGTTCAAGCGCCTCTTCCTGGAGGATCTGCACCCCGGTTGTCGCTAGAAGCTCAAGGGTAGCGTTGTGTATGGCGTCCAGTTGGTCGTGAGTGAGATACGATAAAACGGGGCTTTCCCTGACGACCATATTCGCTCTCATAGTAGTGCCTCTCTTTCCTAACGATAGTGTTATTTGTATTCGTAATGACGACGTTCTCGGAAACCAAAACTGCTGTTATTGGCAGGGCCTGCATCCGAAAGCCAATAGTTTGAAGAACCGTCTAAGACA
>JBEKFU010000067.1:0-9462 GCA_050013155.1 Thermacetogeniaceae bacterium
GTCGCGGGCGCCGCAGACGAAGGGCGCCTTGAACTGGTTCTTGTCGATGTGGTGCGACTCGTCGGCGGGGGTGAGCACCTCGCTCTCGTCGATATAGTCAATCCCGAGGGCCTCCAGGATCTGGGCCTCCACGAAGTGCCCGATCCGGGCCTTGGCCATCACCGGGATGGAGACCGCGTCCATGATCCGCAAAATAACGTCGGGGTCTGCCATGCGGGCGACCCCGCCCTCAGCCCGGATGTCCGCCGGCACGCGCTCCAGGGCCATCACGGCGCAGGCTCCGGCGGTCTCGGCGATCTTGGCCTGCTCCGGAGTGGTCACGTCCATGATCACGCCGCCCTTGAGCATCTCCGCCAGGCCCTTCTTCAGCTTCCAGGTACCTTTCTCTTCCACGGTCAACCCCATCCTTTCCATATCATCACGCGGCAGCCCTGTCATTCCGGGCTAGCGCGCTACTGTTCGATCTCTTTCAGGCTGGCAGGCGGGAGCTTGGCTACCGCCACCACCCGGTCGCCCTCGTCCAGGCGCATCAGCCGGACGCCCTGGGTGCTCCGTCCCTGCCGGGAGACCTCCCCGACCGGGATGCGGATGACGATCCCCTCGCTGCTGATCAGCAGCACCTCGTCGTCGTTGTTTCCGGCAATCTTGATCCCCACCAGGCCGCCATTGTGACCGGTCACCCTAAGGGTGATAAGCCCTTTGCCGCCGCGCCCCTGGCGCCGGTATCGCTTCAGGGGAGTGCGCTTGCCGTAACCCTTCTCGGTCACCACCAGCAAGTCGCCGGCATCATCCTTGCGCTCGATCCCCACCACCTCGTCGGCAGGGCGCAGCCGGATGCCCCGCACGCCCATGCTCGTGCGTCCGGTGGGCCGTACCTCCTCCTCCGGGAAGCAGATCGCCATTCCGTCCCGGGTGGCCATGATCACCTCGTTCTTGCCATCGGTCAGCTTCGCCCAGATCAGTTCATCCCCCTCATCCAGGCGGATGGCGATGATGCCGTCCCGGCGGGCGGAATCATAGTCCAGCAGCCGCCCCTTCTTGACGATCCCCCGCTTGGTAGCCATGAAGATGTAGCGGTTGTCGCTGAACTCCCGCAAGGGAATGACCGCCGTGACATCCTCGTCCCCGGCAAAGGGAAGCAGGTTGACCAGAGCGGTGCCCTTGGCCTGGCGGCTGCCCTCCGGCAGGTCGTACACCCGCAGGCGGTAGACCTTGCCCTTGTTGGTGAAGAACAACAGGTAGTGCAGAGAGGTGGTCACAAACAGGTGGTCCACGAAGTCCTCGGTACGGGTGGTCAGAGCGGTCACCCCGCGCCCCCCGCGGTGCTGACCCCGGTAGGCGTTCAGGGGGATGCGCTTGATGTATCCGCGGTGGGTAAGAGTGATCACCATATCCTCTTCCGAAATGGTGTCCTCTTTCTTGAATTCGGGGGCGGGTCCCACGATCCGGGTGCGTCGCGCGTCCCCGAACTTGGTCTTGTACTCCAGCAACTCCTTGCGGATGACCCCGCTGATCAGGTTCTCGCTGGCCAGCAGCTTGTTGAGGGCGGCGATCCGCTCCTCCAGTTCCTTGCGCTCAGCCTCGATCTTCTCCCGCTCCATCCCGGTCAACCGCTGCAGCCGCATGTCCAGGATCGCCTGGGCCTGCGGCTCGCTCAGACCGAAGTTCTGCATCAGCCCCTGCCGGGCCTCGTCCACGGTCCGGGAGCGCCGGATCAGGGCGATCACCTCGTCGAGATGGCGCAGGGCGATGGACAGGCCATCCACGATGTGCAGCCGTTCCATGGCCTTCTTCAACTGGAACCCGGTGCGCCGGGTCACCACCACCACCTGGTGCTCCAGGTAATGCGACAGCATCTCCCTCAAATTCAGGACAAGCGGGGTACCGTCCACCAGGGCCAGCATGATCACCCCGAAGCTCTCCTGTAGCTGGGTGTGCTTGTACAACCGGTTGAGGATCACGTTGGGATTGGCGTCGCGGCGCAGTTCCAGCACCACCCGGATGCCGTTGCGGTCCGACTCGTCCCGCAGATCGCCGATCCCGTCCAGCTTTTTCTCCCGGATCAGCTCGGCGATCCGCTCCACCATCCGGGCCTTGTTGACCTGGAAGGGAAGTTCAGTGATCAGGATGTGGGTGCGCCCGCTGTCGGTGTGCTCGATCTCCGCCTTGCCCTGCATGATGACGGTGCCCCGTCCGGTCTGATAGGCAGACCTGATGCCGTCCTCGCCCAGGATGAAGCCGGCGGAAGGGAAGTCGGGGCCCGGGACCAGCCTCATCAGATCCTCGACCGTGGCCTCCGGGTGGTCGATCAGGTAGACCAGGCCGCTGATCACCTCTGTCAGGTTGTGGGGCGGGATGTTGGTGGCCATGCCCACGGCGATCCCGGCGGAGCCGTTGATCAGGAGGTTTGGCACCCGGCACGGGAGCACCGAGGGCTCGGTCGTGGTGCCGTCATAGTTGGGGATGAAGTCCACCGTCTCCTGGTCGATGTCCGCCAGCAGGGTGAGGGCCAGGGGCGCCAGCCGCACCTCGGTGTACCGCATGGCCGCAGGGGCGTCGCCGTCTATCGAGCCGAAGTTGCCGTGGCCATCCACCAGGGGATAGCGGGACGAGAAGGGCTGGGCGAGGCGCACCAGGGCGTCGTAGACCGACGCGTCGCCGTGGGGGTGGTAGCGGGCCAGCACGTTGCCGACCACATTGGCCGATTTTTTGTGGGGCTTGTCGGGACCCATCCCGGTGTCGTACATGGTATAGAGAATCCGCCGGTGCACCGGCTTCAGGCCGTCCCGGACGTCGGGCAGGGCGCGCCCGACGATCACGCTCATGGCGTAATCCAGGTATGACCGCTGCACCTCCTGGTTGATATCGACCGGAACGACCGATCTATTTTCGGTAGCCAAAGACTCAACCCCCCGCTTCTAAAGCGCATCATTCACCGTTCAAGCACGATGCGCTGGTATAATACAGTAATACAAGAATAGACGATCAGGATTCAACGATTTCTATACTTCAGTGGGGGAAGACAAGCCCCCACTGAAGCCAAGAACTCGTTGAACAGCCAAGCATGACAGTGTCCAAAAAAACAGCGAGCGACAAGGCGCTGCAAGAGCTTCCATGCCTTACCACCCGTCATTTTACCACTTGCCGCTCCATCCTTCAACTTTGGCGTAAAACCGCCGGTTTCCAGAGGCTCATATGTGTTCCAACTGAAAGATGTTTTCGTCGCCTACCAGTTCCACCAGTTCGGACATGATCACATCCACATCCGCCTCGTTCAACCCGACCAGGGCAAGGGCCTGGCCCGCAAAGGGATAATACAGGCCGTCGCCGCCAAGGCCAATCCCCATCGACATGGAAACCGCGTCGGCTATGTGAACGATAGCGGCAAGCCGGGGGTTTTCCCTGGCATCCATGGGGGTATGATGACAGGCTATCGCCTCCACGTGATCGGCGGGGAGGTTCCACTTATCGGCCACCCTGGCGCCAACAGCGGCGTGCGTGAAGCCCAGCACTTCCTGTTCCACCACCGAAAACGGCTGCTGCTCCTCATGCACCCGCCTGTTGATCTCATCGTAGACCTCGGCCACATAGACACTCAGGATCACCTTGCCAATATCGTGCAGCAGCCCGGCGATAAAAGCCTGTTCGGGCGCCGGATATCTGACGCGCCGGGCGATGGCGCGGGCAGCTATGGCACAGGTCATGGAATGCCGCCAGATATCGCCCGGGGCGATCTGATAGCCCTTCACTTCTTTTTTCAAAATGTTGTACGTGTGCGCCGCCATGACGAGGTTGCGGATCGCGTTAAAGCCCAGGATGCCGATCGCATCGACAACGGTGGCGATGCGGCGGGAATAGCCGTAATAGGCAGAGTTGGACAGGCGCAGCACCTTGGCCGTCAGCGACTGATCCTGGCAGATCACCTCGTTCAACTCATTGACGCTGGAATTGGGATCATTGGTCAGACTGATCACCCGGGTTACCACCCAGGGCATGGTAGGCAGGTCGTTGACCCCGCGCACGATCTCTTCCAGAGTAACAGCCGTAAGACCACCCCCGCACCTTGAAATAGGTTTGCATTCCGGATGAGACATCACTGGCTATATATCGGTTATTTGACAAACCTGCTTAACTTTCCTGCATCCGCCGCATCCGGGCTTACCGCCCGGCCTGAACGCCGGCTCAAGGCTCCGCCTTGGCTGAAAGCCCGCCGGCACACCGGGAATGCGGCGCACAGGCAAATAGGCTATGTATTTATCGCCCCCTGGTATATGATAAAAAGATAAAAGCTGAAAGGCGATATGGATGGAAATATACATAGGGTTGCTGATCTCTTTCTGCCTTCTTATATACAGCGTGTCAAGGAATATATTTATCGGTTACATGTTAATCTCCTGCTGGGTTTTGTTCGCCATAATCTCGCTGAAAAAAGGCTATGCGTCAAAAGAGATCGCCATAATGTCATTTAACGGGGGCAAGCAATCCTTTGTCGTTTTGAAAATATTGATTCTGATCGGCGCCGCCATCGGCATCTGGATGGGCTCAGGCACGATACCGACCATGGTTTACTACTGTCTGAAGTATCTAACCCCGATCATGCCCTCTACCTTTGCCCTGGCCGCCTTTGTAATCTGCTGCCTGACCTCTTTTTTGATCGGCACTTCCTTTGGAACGGTAAGCACCGTGGGCATCCCCCTGATGATCATCGCCAGGAGCGGCCATACGAACTTGAATATAATAGCCGGCGCCGTTATAGCAGGCGCTTACTTTGGAGACAGGTGTTCTCCGATGTCTTCAAGCGCCTATCTGGTGGCGAACCTGACCAGGACAAATATATTCACCAATATCAAGAACATGCTCCATTCAGCAACAATTCCCCTGTTGCTGTCACTGGCTTTTTTTTACACGTTATCTGTGTACCATCCATTAAGAGCGATAAATACCGGTCTACCGGGCGCCCTTGTAAAAACATTCAACATTCAATTCATCATGCTGCTGCCGACCATCATCATCCTGATCCTGTCATTATGCAGGATAAACATCGATATTTCCATCCTGATCAGCATCCTGTCGGCTGCCGTCCTGGGCGTACTTTTCCAGGGCCATCAGTGGCAACAGATGATTGGCTATATCGTCTTGGGATTTAAAATAACCGCTCCCGGCCCGTTGCAAAACATCATTACGGGCGGGGGGATCGTTTCCATGCTCAAAACCTGTCTGGTGGTATTCGTCTCCTGCTCTCTGGCCGGCATCTGCTCGGGAATAAAAATGTTCGATGGTTTGAAAAATACACTCTTAAACATGCGCCTATCGAGGCATAAGCTATTCGGAGCGACCTCGATCGTCAGCGTGATCACTGCCGCCTTTGGTTGCAGTCAGACGATCGCTGTCGTTATGACCAAGGAGATTGTGAAAGACTGCTACGATAATCTTGACAACTATCAATTGGCTTTAGACCTCGAGAACTCCGGAATTCTCCTTTCCGCTCTCATTCCCTGGAACATCGCCGCCCTCATGCCCACAACAGCCCTGAATGTGGGCACTGCCGGATACATCCCCTATGCATTTTTCATATATATATTGCCGATCGCCTATTTTATAATTTTGGTCGCAAGAACCACCCGCCTCAGATCGGCCGAACGCTGATGCGCCAGCAATCCTTCCACGCCGGCCAGGTGCGAGCAATGCTGCGCCAGGGTGGCGGCGCCCTCCGGAGTCATCCTCTCGTACGTGGACACCTTGATAAAGGCGCCCACCCAGATCCCATTGCTGAACCGGGCGGTGGTGCCGGTGGGCAGGGTGTGGTTGGGGCCGGAGACGTAGTCGCCGAAAGCCACCGGGTCGTGCCGGCCGATGAACAGCGAGCCGTAGTTACGCAGCCTGGCCGCCATCTCGTCGTCGCAGGCGGTCATCACCTGGAGGTGCTCGGGAGCAAAACTGTCGGATATCCCGATCGCCTCATCCAGGGAGTCGGCCAGGATGACCTGTCCGTTGTCCTCCCAGGTCTGGCCGGCCAGTGCCGCCGTCCCGAGCGTCTTCAGTTCTTCCTGGATAACCTTCTGCACCTCCCCGGCCAGCCTGTGGCTGGTGGTGACCAGGATGGCCAGGGAGTTGGGATCGTGCTCGCACTGCGAGAGCAGGTCGACGGCCACCAACTGAGCCGGAGCGGTATCGTCGGCGACGATCAGCGTCTCGCTCGGCCCGGCCAGCATATCGATGCCGACAGCACCCCCGACCTGGCGCTTGGCCTCGGTGACGAACCTGTTGCCGGGCCCCACGATGATGTCAACCCTGGGAACGCTCTGCGTCCCATACGTATAGGCGGCGATGGCCTGTGCCCCACCCATGCAGTAGGCCTCGTCGACGCCGGCCATGTCCATGGCCACCAGGACTGCCGGATGGATCGTCCCGTACTCCCTGGATGGGGGGGAACAGGCGGCCACCCGCTCCACTCCCGCCACCCTGGCGGGGATGGTGGACATCAGCGCTGTTGACGGCAGCGGGTAGCGCCCGGCGGGAACATAGGCTCCGCAGGACTGGATGGGGATCAGCCGGTGTCCGAGCGTGACCCCCGGTATGTGCTGGCACTCCAGCGGTTTCAGGCACTGCAGTTGCTGCTGGGCAAAATACCTGATCTGATCCGCCGCGAACCCCAGGCTGCTGACGGTTTCTTGGTCAACCTGATCATAGGCCTTTTTGAAGGCCTCCCGGGGAACCCTCAGTTTGCTCAACTTGACCCCGTCAAAGCGCTCCGTGAGATCGAATATAGCCTGGTCGCCCTCGTTCCTGACGCGTTCCAGGATGCCGCCCACGATCTCCTGCACGCTGTCGCCGGCTTTGCCCGATCCGCGGGCCGCTTTCAAGGTAATCATGTGTTCTCTCCCGTTTCAATTGATGTTGTAAGCAGAACAAGTTTGCGCTCTATGGACACCATCCGGTTCAACCGCAAACTCTTCAGCGAACGGACAGCGCCAGCCTTCTCGATTTATACCGGCTGCAGGTAGTGAATGACGGCCAAAACCCCGGAGGTTACCCGAACGCACGGATTGGGTTCTACAATGACGTTGGATACGGCATATGGCCGGCGGTAGTCCAGTACGGCTTCGCGCAGCGGGTACCGGAACCCGTCCAGGCTGACCCCCTCCGCCCTGTTCCCCAGGGTGATCAGGGAGACTGTGTCCCCCTCGTGGCCGGGAACGACCAGGCGGCCGCACACCAGATAGACGGTGACCCGCGGGTGCTCGAAGCGGATAGCGATTCCCTGTTCAGCAAACCCCGCTGCGCTGAAGAGGCTGGACAGGGTGTGGTCTATCCGGTCCCCCGTCCCGCCCCAGACGGCAATCTCATCCGCCCCCTCCTTGTGGGCCAGCCTGAGCGCCAATTGGGTGTCGGTATCGTCCTTCTCCGGCGGATAGACGCAAAAAACCGCCCCTAAGCCGTCCAGCATCTCCCTGTCGGCCTGGGCCAGCGAGTCCAGGTCCCCGACCACCCAGTTTGGAACAACGCCCAGCCTTAACGCCTGGCCTGCCCCGCCGTCGGCAGCGATCACCCGGTCATAACCCTGTGCCCGGCCGCGGTACCAGTCCAGGGCGCCATACTCCCCGTTTGCCATGATCAGGCATTTCATCCAGCATCACCAAAAGATTCCATATGTAGGGTGTCACATAAAGCGAGAATCGATTCCTTGATATTACGGGATTTTATGAACGCAGCTTTCATAAAAGTTGAGAATGATTGTCTCAATAATTGAGAATATCCTGCATAATTGTCTGGTAAGTTGAGAATATCCTTCAGAAAACTTTTATATAGCAAAACATCCATTGCTTTGGTGGATCTATCTTGCTTCTATATTATTTCCATTCAAAAAGACCTGCTTCATCCAATGCGTCGTACGCGCTTGATACTAAATATTCTTTAAACCTGTCCCTCTTTATTTTAGCTAGCTCCTGAATAATTTTTTCTTTACTTGGAGGCTCTTGATAATATACTGTAAATGAATAGTGCAAATAATGAAGCGTTGAAAATAATTCCATTTGAAATTGATGAGATTTACTAAAGAAACAAACTACAAGTCTTGTATAATCAAAATTGCCGTATGCAACACCACAATGATAAGAATCTCTTAAAAGGTAGTCCATTCTGTCGGCATCAATTTCTCCTGACAAAATATTTTTAAGAAACGTAAGTTGTGGTGGTATTGCCACTCCTTTTTGTATTAAAAGGGCTGCTAAGTTTGATGCTCCTTCAAAAAAAAGTGAATCAATTCTCGCTGCTAAATAGCGAATTACCGCTATGCTAACATCTTCGTGCTTTATGCCCGTTGGTAATACTGACTCTCCTCCATGTGAAAAAGGCAAATGACCTATATCATGAAGTAACGCTGCTAGCCTAAGCACTTGTCTTGCTTTTTCTGGTGATAGTTCTATGTCGGCCAATGTTTGTTCAATTATTGTTTTATTTTTTGAGTGTAATCTATGGAAAATTCTTGTAGCTAATTCCATAACACCTAATGAATGTTCAAATCTAGTATGTTTTGCACCAGGGTATACATAATCAGTCAATGCTAATTGTCTTATATTTCTTAATCTTTGAAACTCTGGCCAGTTTATTATTTGCTTTTCTTTGTCGGAAAACTGTATAAAACCATGAATAGGATCTCTTACCCGATTAGTACGGATGCTTGAAAATGCCTCGCCTCCGTATCGCGTTCCACACTGGCTACAAAAGTGCCCTTCGCCTTCAAGACCGCAATTACTACATTTCATTTATTATCTCCCGTAATATATTCACTGGTTCTTGGCGGAAAACAGCCTAGTAATACGGTCGATGTATATACCTTCGACATATGGAAGAGCATTCCTTCTCTATCCAAATCAATCTTTTTTGCACAATCTCATTATGTATCTCGTGGCAAACTCCGCGTAAAATCTCACAGCAGTAAGGTGCTTGTCAACGTCAACATACTCGTCTGGTTGGTGAGCCAGGCTATCGTCACCCGGCCCGTAGATCAACACGGGAATGTCTTTCCCTCGTATCAGGATGGCCGCATCCGAACATCCCGTAAACCCTCGAATCCTGGCTGGCTTCCCGCTTGCATTGCTCGCGATCGTAAGAGCAAGGTTGACAAATTGCTCATCAACGGGCGACGGGATAGCAGGAAGGAAATATTGCCCTTGTTATATCTGCTTCGTAAGAGGGCTCCTGGCCTTCCGGCGATGCAACCCCCGGCCTTACCTGGCCTTGAGAGTGGAGATAGATACCTTCTCAGCAGACCGCGACATGCGCGATACGGTTAACGTCATCACCAAGTATAGGGCTCCAACGGTGGAATACACCTCAAACGGCGTGACTTCCTCCTCCCATTGAAATGAGAGGCATCCAGGTTCGTGGACCGTAGGCTCTCGCCAGACCACGGGCGCTGTCACCGCACCACTACTCCGCAGGGCATTGCCCCAGGGAGAT
>JBEKFU010000068.1:0-9270 GCA_050013155.1 Thermacetogeniaceae bacterium
TCGTTGTTGTGCCTGGACTGCTCTGCAATTGTCCGGGCAACAACTGGATCAGAGCCTGTAAAAGGCTGCTCGAGGCAGCGTCTTTACCGGTCTTGTCCGTGGGATCTGTCGTTGTTGTGTCTGGACTGCTCTGTGCCTCTGTTGGCGCATATCCCTGGAGCGCAAGCAAGAGGTCTGCGAATGCGCCTTTCACTGCTTTCGAATCGCTCTTCGCGTCAAGATTGCCTGTCGATTGCTGCCCGTTGACCGGCATGATCGACGCCGCGAGCGTTGCCGCTTCCATATTTATCACCTCCTTTCTCATAAGAGATATCAACCTTTGAAGGTATATTCCACTTCTGCTTTATAAATCCTTTTTCCTAAAAGATAAAAAACTATTCAGAAAAGTGCGAAACCAATTGCGTAGCAATAGCACTTTCCTTCTAATTAGCCCATAGAGTTCGACATATCAACTGATTTCTTAGCTTCAGTGGGGGTTTGCTTTCCCCCACTGAAGCTAAGAAATCGTTATCGGAGACTTATCCGCTCTTATCCCGCCGCTTCAAAGAAGCGGGGGTATTAGAGCGGGTTAGTCCGTGATAAAATTTGACATGTAAAAAACAAACGGATGATGTAACGTGCCGTGCCGTAAGCACCTTATTTCAACTAACCGCCAAAGGAGTCTCCTGCTTCTATAAGCGGGAGATGAATTTGGCAAAAGCTTTTAGTCTCCGAATTCAGTGGGGGTGCAGACCCCCACTGAATCCCCGAGCGAAGCGAGTTGCTTCTCTCATCTGTTTTTCAGGCATCCGGCCTCTTGCTGCCGGCATCTGAAACCAGCAGGTCTCTGCCGGATAGCGCTTCGGCTTTGTCATGCTCTGTCTTGCCGCCGTTGCCGATCTCTCTGAGGGTGACATCAATGGCGTACTTGCTGTCGGGAGAACCGCTGAGGAGCGCCTTGACCGCTTCTATTCTGGACTTCAGGTCGTTGGCATGAAAGACTCCGTTGAAGCTCAGGGTAAAACCTTTCAGGGCATCTCTTTCCTGTTTCGTAGGCATAGTGGCCGGCATACCTGTATACCCGGTGTCCGTACCTGCAGCCCGGGGGCCGCGCCCAGAAGGCTCCCGGCCGGCGCCAGGTTGCGTCGCAGCGTGCCTGTTGTCACTCCCGGGCCGGTCATCCTTCCTGAAAAACGGCGGCCACTTGTCGGGATGCCCGTCCCTGATATAGATGGTGCCCTGCCGGTCCTTTTCGATCCCCAGCAGGTATCTCATTCTTCGCACATAACTGAGCGGGACGGACCAGAACTGTTTCAGTTGGCTGTCGCTCATCTCCTTGCAGAGGTCCAGCCCCGCCTCCCTGGCCTGATCAAAAGGCAGCGTCACCAGGCCTCTCAGCGTTCTGTCGGTCACTGTGTTCACCTCTCTCATCTTATACACGATGCAGGGCCCTGATTTCTTGTATGCGCTCCTTGTCTTGGAGTCTCCCAGATCTCCGGGGGTCATCACGGTGCGGGGCCGCACTTTGCTCACAGGCACGGGAAATCCTCCTTCTAGTCCACTGTCGCTATCTTTTCTGCCAGATCTTTAAGGTCAATGGCCAGCCTGCCGAGTTCGTCAAGGCTGGAAGCCATCTCTTCGGTGGCCGCAGCCTGGTGCCCGCTCACCAGGGAAATCTCCCTGATGCCGCCGAGAATGCTGTTCACTGACTCCTCGATATGCTTCAGGATCTTGCCGATCTGGGAGACTGACAAGGCGCTGTTGTCTGCCAGCTTGCGGATCTCATCGGCCACGACGGCGAATCCTCTTCCGGAATCTCCGGCGCGTGCGGCCTCTATGGCGGCATTCAAACCCAACAGCTTGGTTTCGGTGGCCACGTGTTTGATGAAATTGAGGATCTCGCTCGTTTCGGACAGGCTCTGCTTCGTGGTGTCGGTATTGGTTCCCAGGTGTTCGCACTGTTCGGCCAGGTTTTCCGCTCCTGCAGCCATCTCCTGAGCTGTTGCGGTAAACTGCTGTACGGTGGCGGAGAGCTGCTGCGCCATAGCACCCAGTTGCCGGGACTGCTCGTTCAAGTCGCTGATCATCCGTTCCTTGGCATCGAACATGTCGATGATCAGTTTCGCAACATCGGATCCAACTAGCCTGGTGTGCTCGCTTTTGCTGTTGTGAATCCGTTCTCGCACTTCAGAGTTGCCCGTGACTTCGATGATCATGTCCGGATCTTTCTGCAACAGTTCCTGAAAATCCCGGTAGTAGTCCACGCCGATACTGAGAGCGTAAACCACCCCCGGGGCATTCTCGTTCAGATCAGAGACGCCGATCACGCTCACGTCTGTCAGGTTGTGAATAGACCTGAGAACGGCGTTGCCTCCACTTCCACCACCAACAATACCGACACTGATCATTTGAAGCACTCCTTTGGCAATAAAATAAAGAACGCCTCTGTGAAACAGAACTGCTGAACTGATCCGATTGCAATGGACAGCAAAAAAGATACCAGGTAAAAAAGCACCTGATATTTTATCGGCATAAGAGGATATAACTTTAGGGTTTTTGATAAATTTTTTTATGCACAATCTATCTATCACTGTCTTTCGATCTTCACCACGCATTCGATGTGATAGGTGTGGGGGAACATGTCGATGGGTTGCACAACCTGGACGCGATAGCGCTGTTTGGCTAGGAGCGCCAGGTCCCTGGCTAGGGTAGCCGGATTGCAGGAGACATAGATGATCTTCCTGGGCGAGAGAGCCGCTATACCGGCAATGGCACCCGGCAGGCAACCCTGGCGGGGGGGATCGAGAATGATCGTATCCGGCGCCGGGCCGCTCTTGGCAATCCGGGCAAGAGTTTTTTCAACTCTCCCACTAATAAATACTGTGTTGCTGTTGTTGTTGATTTCAGCATTTTCCCTGGCGGCCGCCACTGCTATGCTGTTTTCTTCGATACCGGTAACTAGGTCGTAATCATGGGCAAGATAGTGGGTGAAAAGCCCTGCTCCGCAGTATAGGTCGAGGAGATGCTCCGACGGCGCCGGTTCGCACAGCGCTTTCACTTGCCGCAGCAGCACTTCCGTCTGTTTCGGGTTGTTCTGGAAGAAGGCGGTGGCCGGGATGTGAAACCTGATGCTGGAAACGATCTCACTGTAAAAGTTCTGCCCGATGACCGTCGTATCTCTGTGTCCAGCCGTGGCGCTGTCGCTCTGCACCGCAATGCCCACCAGGTTTGGGTGTAGAGTCCGCAATTCACTCCAGACCGTCTGGGGGATACTATGGTTGCCGCCTTCTGTCAACAGCAGCAGCAGTATTTCCCCCGTCGCCCTGCCTTTGCGAACAACCACTTCCTTTAGCGGGTACTCATCACCGTAGGTGTCAAGGAGCCTTGACAGGTCGGCAAGGATGGCCGGAAACTCGACGGGCAGGAGGGAGCAGGTGGTCAAAGGGCAGACGGAATGGCTTTTTGGCAGGTAGTTGCCCAGCACCGTTCCCATCGGGCCGCGCTGCACATGCAAACGTACCGTGTGGCGATAGTGCCAGGGATTGTCCATGGGCAGGAAATCCTGCACCGGTACTCTCTCCAGCCCGCCGATGCGCTGCAGGGCGGCAATAATCGTTTGCCGTTTGAAATAGAGCTGCTCGTTGTAGGTCAGGTGCTGCAACTGGCAACCCCCACAGTGCCGGTAGTCCGCACAGAGAGCCCCGGTTCTCCATGGCCCGGGCCGGACCACCTCAACCAGGCAGCCCCTGGCATAGTTTTTCTTCTCCTCGCTGACGCTGAAACGGACAACATCACCCCTGGCAGCCAGCGGTATGAAGACCGGCTTCCCCCGGTAGTCACCGACGCCTTCACCCGTATGGCTGTAGCCCTTGATCTCAGTCAGGAACTGATCGACTCCAACGGTGTCCAACCGCAGCCACCCTTCTATGACAGTGCTCTTCCCCGGTGTTCAGTGTTTCTGCTGGATGTTTCAGGTAGTGTGTGCCCCGAGAATATGGTATTCTAATGGAGGAAAATTTGCAATTCGGCTTTCGTTTGGCTGTTTCGCTTGCGAACGATGCCGTGGGCTGTGGGAGTGGTGGAAATGAAAATACCGGAAAGACTGCTGCGGATTGCAAGCTATGTACCGCAGTCATCCCTCGTGGCGGATATTGGCACCGATCACGCCTTGTTGCCTGTGTACCTGGCGCGGCAGGGGATCTGCAGCAAGATCATCGCAACTGACCTGCACGCAGGCCCTCTGGAAGCTGCCATCTCGAATGTTGGTCTGTTTAACCTGTGGAAGCAGGTGGATCTCAGGCAGGGGGACGGCTTGGAAATTATCCAACCCGGAGAGGTCAACGTGATCATCATCGCCGGCATGGGCGGTGTCAAGATCAACGAGATTCTGAGCAGGGCCGGGGCAGTGCTGCAGCAGGCAGACCGTCTTGTGCTGCAACCGTCGGCAGGGGCTGGCCAGGTACGCCGCTGGCTGCTCGGCAACGGTTGGGACCTGGTCGATGAAGACCTGGTGATTGATGATGAGCGCTTCTACGAGATCATCGTTGCCGAGCGCCCGGGTACAGAAGAAAAACGCCTGCGGGAGGCAGGTCCTGATACCTACGGGGACATTCATCGGGGACATTCCCCGGAGGGGTGTGTCCCCATTCCTCCAGGGGGGGTGCACCCCCATTCCGCTAATGATGATAGCGGCGATCTCCTGCTGGAGATTGGCCCCCGACTGCTAGAGAAAAAGCATCACCTGCTGGCTGCTTACCTGGACAAGCAGATCCGGGACATGGAAAGTGTGCTGATAGCCTTGAGGCGTGCCCAGACTCCGGCAGCCAGGCAGCGCAAGCAGGAATGGATCAGGAAGATCGACTTCTATAAGACGATCATCGATGAGTTAAACCTGCGTTCTGATCCTGAGACGGATGGTCCATTCGAGATCTGGCGACCATTTCAGAGGTCAGACGCCAGAGGTCAGAGGTCAGAATAAATCTGACTTCTGAAAGGAGTGGCTGGAATGCCGGTTGTATGCCAGACAGTGATCGGTTGGCTGGAGGAATGGGCGCCGCCCCTGTTGGCCGAGGATGGGGACAATATCGGGCTTCAGGTGGGCTCGCGGGGTACCGAAATAGAGAGGGTGCTGGTTACCCTGGAGGTCACAACGGAAGTGATCTCGGAGGCGGTCAAAGAAAAGGCGCAGTTGATCGTATCTCACCATCCTCTGATCCGCGACCCCCTGGCCAGGCTTGACTACGAGAGTTTCCCGGCATCACTGGCGGTCCGGTTGGTTGAAAGCAGGATCCACTTTTACGCGGCTCACACCAACATGGATGCGGCGCCCGGCGGGGTGAACGATCTGCTGGCAGAACGCCTGGGCCTTACCGGGGTCAGTGTCCTGCGCCCGGCGCCGCAGGAGAAGCTGTACAAGCTGGCGGTCTTTATTCCCCGGGGTCATGAGGACGAGGTACGCCAAGCGATCTGCAATGCCGGGGCCGGCTGGATCGGCAATTATGACGAGTGCACCTTTCAGGTGGGAGGAACCGGTACTTTCCGTCCGCTGCCGGGCACTCATCCCTTTCTGGGCCGGATCGGCGTCTTGGAGCGGGCGGAAGAGTCGAGGCTGGAGACGGTGGTCCCGGAAACCAGGCTAAGGGCGGTGATCGGGGCGATGCTCGCTGCCCATCCCTATGAAGAGGTGGCTTACGATCTCTACCCGATCAAGAATCAGGCGCCATGCAAGACCGGTTTGGGCAGGGTGGGGCGGTTGCCCGACCCCAAGCCCCTGCGCGCTTTCGCGGAACAGGTCGGAGATGCCCTGGGCCTGCAGGCGGTGCGGTTGGCAGGCGACCCTGAGCGGCCGATCTCTGCCGTCGCTCTTTGCGGAGGAGGCGCCATGTCTTTGCTGAAGCGGGCCATCGAGGCGGGCGCCGACGTCTATGTAACCGGCGATGTCAAGCACCATGACGCCCTTAACGCCATTGGTCAGGGAATTGCAGTTATCGACGCCGGGCACCATGCCACCGAAAAGATTATTGTACCGGCCATGGCCGCCTATCTAACCGAAAAAGCTGCTGCTGCCGGCGCCCAGTTGGATGTTATTGTAAGCCAGGTGAACACCGATCCTTTCAGAAGTCAGAGGCAAGAAGTCGGTGCCCGCTTAGCGGGCACAGAGGTCAGAGGCAAGAAGTCGGAGGTCGGAGAAAAACAGGAGCAAGATTCGGAAGCAAGCAAGGAAAATCCGGCATCCGGCTTCGGAAAGCTGCTTATCTATATTGACGGCGCCTCGCGCGGGAACCCGGGGAATGCCGCGGCCGGCGTGGTGATCCTTGACGAACAGCAAAAGCCGGTGCTTGAGAGAAAGAAATACCTGGGAAAGACGACTAACAATGTTGCGGAATACCAGGCGCTCATCCTGGCTCTCCAGGAGGCCCTTGACATGGGGGCTGTCCAGGTGGAAGTAAAAACGGACAGCGAACTCCTGGCCAATCAGTGGAACGGAGAGTACCGCGTCCAGAACCCCGGCCTCGTTCCTCTGATGCAGCAGGCCCGCCGACTGGCTGGCCGGTTGCAGTCCTGTAAGGTGGCTCACGTGCCGCGGGAGCGCAACAAACGGGCAGATGCCTTGGCAAACCAGGCGATTGACGAACACTTGAAGAATCCCGGATCCGGGTGAGCCTCATTTTCATGCCTTAAAACAGCATCTTGCCCCGAAGAGGGGCTACCCTGAATAGCTATGCTTGATTACTAAATATTATTTAAAGGTAAAGGGTGAGATCAATGAAAAGCAGTGTTTTTGATACATTGAAGGATCGAGGCTTCATCTATCAGGCAACGCATGAAGACGAGATCAGACGGGCAATCGATGGTCCGCCGATAACTTTCTATCTTGGCATAGATCCCACGGCCGACAGCCTTCACATAGGCCATTTTTTTGCGTTGATGATGTTCAGGCGTCTGCAAGAAGCCGGACATAAGGGTATCCTTGTTATCGGAGGCGCTACTGCATTAGTTGGCGATCCGAGCGGTAAAAGTGATTTGCGTAAATTGCTATCAAAAGAAGAAGTCGAACGCAACCTGGAGGAAGTTAAAACTCTGGCCAAGCGTTTTATCAAGGTTGACGGAGATAATCCGGCGATCATCGTCAACAACGCCGATTGGATAAACCCCTATAGCTATATAGATTTCATGAGAGAGATCGGTATTCATTTCAATGTCAACACCATGTTGACGGCTGAAACATATGCCAAGCGCCTGGAAGAGGGCGGCCTCACCTTCCTGGAGATGGGTTATATGCTGATGCAGGCATACGACTTCGTGTATCTGAACAGGAACTATGGCTGTACCTTGCAGATAGGCGGCAGCGATCAGTGGGGGAACATTGTTGCAGGCGTTAATTTAGGCAGAAAACTCAATTACCTTGATGGAATCGATGAAAATATAGATAAAATGTTCGGTTTGACCAATCCTCTTCTGATGACCAAAGAAGGGAAAAAGATGGGCAAAACTGAACAGGGCACTTTGTGGGTGGCCAGGAAAAAAACCACTGTGTTTGATTTTTATCAGTACTTTTACAATGTGAACGATGAAGATACTGAGATGTTGCTCAAGCTTTTCACCTCGCTGCCAAGCGAACAGATCGAGGAGCAATGCAAAAACGATATTGTTGCCGCGAAGCGACTGATGGCTTATGAAATTACCAAGCTTGTGCATGGAGCTGCCGAGGCGGACAAGGTGATCAAGGCTGTCGGCGCATTGTTCGGTAATAGCATGGATCTCGATAATGTTCCCAGCTATAAGATAGATCGTGATCTTTTGGTCAATGGCATAAATATAGTTGACGTATTAACGCTCACCAACTTTATGCCCTCTAAGTCTGAAGCAAGAAGAGTCATCCAGCAAGGTGGTGTCGCGGTCAACGGTAAGAAAATCGATAACGCTGAAGTTATTGTCGATCTCAATAGCGTTGACAATGGTTGTATTCTGTTAAAAAAGGGCAAGAAAAACTTCTTAAAGGTGTATTATTAACCACAGATGACTACTCGCTCTAATGCCCCCGCTTCCTCCGCATCCGGGCTTACAGCCCGGCCTGAAGAATGCGGAGTACATCAGAAGCGGTGGGCGCCGTTATCCGGGCGTAAGCCCGGATGCGGTGGACTACTGAATTCTGGATACCTGAACAGTCACAAATATAGATAATTTTAACAGGGCATTTTTTGCCTGAGGCTTGTCACCTCTTCGCACCCGTCTACATATAATGGAGGGGGTAACTATGAGGGGGTGGCAGCTTTGTATCGCCGGGCGCCGGATATCAGGTGGATCCCGTTAGCCGTGTTTGCGGCCCTGGTAATCCTGGTCGGTGGCTTCATTCTTTTCGAAAGCGACCTGAGGCCCACGATCAAGACAATTGCCGAGGCCGAGGCGCGTTGGGTGGCGACGGATGCGGTCAACCGGGCGATCAGGGACAAGATCGCCAATGTCGATTACAACCAGTTGATCATGGTGCAGAAAGACAACCAGGGCCAGATCGTATTGATGCAGCCGAATATTGTGCGCATCAACCAACTGGCCTCAGACATCACGCTCTCGATCCAATCCGCTCTGCAGGGGCTTGTCAATGAACAGTTCTCCATTCCGGTTGGCCAGGTGCTGGGAAGTCAACTGCTGGCAAACTATGGCCCCCGGGTCAAGGTCTCCATCTACCCGATCGGAACCGTCCGCACCAGTGTTTTTGACAAATTTGAGGCTGCGGGGATCAATCAGACGAGGCACCGCATCTACCTGGACATCGAAACCCAGGTGCAAGTCGTAGTGCCCCTGGTCTCTTCCGACGTCACCGTCAGCACCCAGGTTCCGATTACGGATACTGTGATCGTGGGCCCGGTTCCGACTTTTTACGCAAACTTCTTTACCGGCGGTTCGCCGTAAAAGAAAGCATAAACTCGTATGCACGCACTATCCCGTACTATATTGAACTATTTTGAGAATTAACCACCATGCACATTTATCTCACAGATTGAGCCACTATCCTGATCCTTGCATGAAAAACGAGGGCAGTGGTATATTAGTATTACATTCGAAAAAAACGCAAACAAAGTGCGAAGATAGGGAAAATGGTTCTTGACAAGTGTTAATGACCGTGCTAAGATAACAACCGTTGTCGCTCCTCACCTGGAGGCGGGCAACAGCAGGTCCTTGAAAACTGAATAGCCGTGCAGAGCGTTAAGTTCTAAAAAGCTTATTTGGAGAGTTTGATCCTGGCTCAGGACGAACGCTGGCGGCGTGCTTAACACATGCAAGTCGAAC
>JBEKFU010000069.1:0-12377 GCA_050013155.1 Thermacetogeniaceae bacterium
ACTTAAATAACATATCGGTAGGCAATCTTAGAAAATCCTTTGATTTTAAATAATTCCAAAAGCGCCACAAAGAGCATGATCCTGGAGATAATTGAAAGAGGGCGCCATTTTGAAACTACTCTTAGTTGATGATGAAGTAAGACTTCTGGAAGCACTGTCCTACATTCTTAGAAAAAACGGGTACACAGTGGACACCGCCACGGACGGTGAGGCCGGTATTGAATTGGCCACCACAGGTGTTTATGACATTGTTATTTTAGATCGCATGTTACCGCTTCGGGACGGCCTCTCGATCTTAAAAGAATTTCGTAGCTATGGCTTCGACGCTCCTGTTATATTTTTAACCGCGAAGGATGACCCCAAGGATCGCGTGGAAGGACTGGACTCCGGCGCTGACGATTATCTTACCAAACCGTTTTCAACCGAAGAGTTGCTGGCGAGACTCCGTGCCTTGGCGCGCAGAAAAAGTAAGGACTTGATAGAAAATGTAATCAGTGCAGCCGGAATGACGCTTGATCCCTTAAAATGCGAGGTAATAAAAGAGAGTAGGCTCATTCATCTAACCGCAAAAGAATCACAGGTACTTGAACTCTTAATGCACAACTATGGGCATGTCATAACCAAGGAACGCATTTTGGAAAAAGTTTGGGGCTATAATTCGGAGATCGATGTGGCAAATGTCGACCTATACATTCATTATCTGCGGAAAAAGCTTAAAACATCAGACATCAAAACAGCTCGAGGAATTGGCTACTATCTGCTTGAAGTAAATGATGCCACGTTTGGAAAAAGCTTCAGGGGGAGAAGATGAGAACTCCCCCTGAAGCCGGGAACTCTGTTGATAACGAGAACGGAACCTGTTCTACGCACGGCGCCCAAATTTGCTGGGATGGATTCCGGATGTTTCCTTTAAGCAATTCACCATTGTGCCGTCCGTAACCTTATCCAAGTCCAGGTCCAAGGCTGCGGGTGTTTCTCGTCAAACAATCCATTGTGCCGTCCGTCGCCTTATCCAAGTCCAGGTCCAAGGCTGCGGGTGTTTCTCGTCAAGCAATTCCCCGTTGAACCGGTTGAAGCGTCATGGAAATCCGGGGAACAAGTTTTTCAGGCTGTCATGCTCTGCGTCGAGTTCCACAAATAACCTGTATTGTTGTTTGAGTATGCGTACATCGCTGAATTCAGCATTTGCTGTGATATGCTGCTGCCGGTCGAGGATGTCGTACTGCTGCCGGTCGAAGACGCCGCCTGCTGCAGTTCGGTCTCCATGTTCTTGAGGTCGGTGTCGGTGGCGGTCCCATTCGCTACCTCGTTCATAAAGCTTTTGATGTCGGCCCTCAAGTTCGAGACGCCGGTACTGCTTCCCGTCGAGGCGGTCGTGCTGCTGCCGGTCGAGGATGTCGTACTGCTGCCGGTCGAAGACGCCGCCTGCTCCAGTTCGGTCTCCATGTTCTTGAGGTCGGTGTCGGTGGCGGTTCCGTTCGCTACCTCGTTCATAAAGCTTTGGATGTCGGAAGCAGTCGTGTCATTGCCCATCATGGGCGGCATGCCTGCCATCCCCGAAGAGCTCAGTTGCACGCTATCTCCATCAGAGTTGCTGAGCGTGGCGCCATAGATCGTGCTAAAATCTTCAGAGCCGGTGTCAGCCTGGGATGAGCTCTGGGTCGCAGATGAAGCGTACGCATTATACGCCGGCATGTAAAGCGAACCATACTGATACAACGATGAAATATTCATAATCGTTCCTCCTTATTGTAGACGCTCTTACATTGTGGTTATTTCAGATACGCGAAGGAATTATGCATATTACACCTCCCTTGGTTTTACCGGTGTATAGCTCCGTTCTCTGATCCCAATATCGCTATCCAATCTTTGAAAACCCTTTGGTTTTGCATAAACTTCAAACAATTATCAATCAATATCAGAAAAATAGTAACATAGTCCTAGCTAAATAGGAAATAGGTCTTAACGAAACGCATCCAACCCAACGAATATAGCTTCGCTTCTTCTTGATTGAATCTAAAGATTATTTTAAGCTTCGCATGTTAACCTATTAGCCAAGAAAGAACCGGTATCACCTTTTCAGGTCTGGTGTAATTGTGGTTGGGGTTTTTAAGGAGGTGGTGCTTCAAACAAAGTGGGGACACACCCCTTTCGGGGAAATGCCCCCAATGCCACAAGCATGGATGAGGTTGTCAATTTGGGCTGAGACCCGGAATGTCAAACAAAACTGGAGGGAAGCGGCTTTGCAAATTAAAACATGTGTCAGATGGATTTCCCAATTCGTTTTTGCCGTAGTTTTTTTGTCCGTCCTGCTGATCCAGGCGGGGCTCGCATCGGCAACGCAAGTACCCACCATCTCTCCGAGCGGCGGGGAATATACCTCGTCCCAGACCGTGACCATCGGCAACATCGACAGCGGCGACACCGCCTACTATACGACCGACGGTTCCAACCCGAAGACGAGCAGCACGGCTACTGAATACAGCGGATCCTTCACCGTGTCCCAGTCAGAAATCGTGCGGGCTGCCGTCAAGGATTCGTCAGGTGACTGGAGCAGTGTGACTGGAGCGCGCTTCATCATCGATAACCAGTCGACAAACAGCGATAGCAGCCAGATTTCCGAGTTGACACAGGAACTGGTCAGCGCTATTGACAACAACCAGATGGGCGAGGCAATGCAGCTCTTGATGCAAATTGAACAACTATCTAACCAGAATCTGAATAACAGTGATAATTGGGATAACAGCAGCAACTACAATGAAAGCTCCAGTTCTAGCTCCATCGATGCCCCCACTATCTCTCCGAACGGCGGGGAATATACCTCGTCTCAGACCGTGACCATCGGCAACATCGGCAGCGGCGACACCGCCTACTATACGACCGACCGGTCTGACCCGAGGACGAGCAGCACGGCCTGACCCGAGGACGAGCAGCACGGCTACCGAATATAGCGGATCCCTCACCGTATCCGAGTCCGAAATCGTGCTGGCTGCCGTCAAGGATTCGTCAGGTGACTGGAGCAGTGTGACTGGAGCGCGCTTCATCATCGACAATAGCAGCAACAGCAACTATTATAATAACGGTAGCAACACTAATTATGATAACAATGGCAGCAATGGCAGTAACAACTGGTACAGTGAAAATAGAAATAGAAATAGAAGCAGGAATCAAGGATCGGACTATAACATCAAAAACTGGGATAGGAACTTGGATAACAACTGGGATAACAACTGGTAGAAAAGCAGGCACATATCAATGTTTTAGACGAACAATGGAAACAGGTTTTCCAGGAAACTAGGGAACCGTCATCTCGAACGAATGCGGGCACGCCTCTTCGAGAATGTTCCCGCAGGCGAAGCATCCGGGCGTAGCCCGGATGCGGAGGAGGCGGGGGACTTCTTAGGCGAAGTTAAAATAAAAACGCTCGTTGCTGACCAACGGGCGTTTTTATTTCAGTCTCAGTTGTAGCCTTTCAAGGAGGACGCACCGTCCCCTCACTTCTTGTGAGCATGCAGTTGCTTGCACCTGGCGCATCCCGGGCAGCGGGTGATCCGCTCCCCGAAGACCTGCTGGATCGTCTGCAGCGGGTCGCAGTCCCAGATCAGGTCCGAGACGTGGAAGATGATCGACCGCGGCGCCATGGTGATCAGCATGCTGAGCAGGTAGTCCTTGTAGTTGAATTCGCCGTCGTTCACGGTAAACGAAGGCGTGCGCAGGTGCTCGCTGCGGATCACCTCTCCGGCCTCGTCGCAGAGGAAGAATGCCCCCTCGGCGTTGATAAAGATATGCACCTCGCCGATCTTGGGCTCCTGCATGTCGATAAAACAGCGCAGCAACCTCACGAACTCCAGGTAATCCTTGGCCGCCATGAACTCCTGGCTGGTGCGCTTGACCATGCGCTGCAACTGCTTCCAGTAGTCTTTGAGGCGGAACCTGGCGAATCCCTCGATCATCAGCACCTGGGAGTCGGCCAGGTAGTCGTAAAGGCTCTGCAAGATCCGGTTTCTCCGGACAATCCGGAGCTTGTTCATGTTTTCGGCGTTGCGTTCGATCAGGTCCTCCTGGTCGTTTACCGACCAGTAGTTGTAGTTTCTGGAGATAAACTCCTTGACGAAGTTTGATTCCACATGATTGACGAACAGGTCGGAGACCGCCTTGGCAACCGCAAAGCGGCAGGCAACCCCTTTTTCACCCTGCCGCTTGCCCCGCGGCACGTGCAGAATAAAAAAAGACCAAGGAGGATTTACCGATTCTTCCAACTCCAAGGCCAGGCCTTCACCGGTCAAAAAGTTCAGTTCCGCGTTCAGCCTTTCCCGCACTTCGTCGGGATAAGCGATAGTGCCTATAATGATATCAGAGGCCAAAGAATACACCCCCTCCGTGGCGATAAACCGCGTCAATACATGATGCGTGAAATTTAGTAAGTCAAGCAGTGTCCGGTTGCTTCAAGAGCAACAATACCAATGCTTCCGGCATTCGTTCTCGGTTATTATATGCCTTAGCATAAATACTATGTCACTCGCTCTTCTTCATTAATCTTTCCGAAGCACGAATCCTTTATCACCCAGTGTTCCTATAATTTGATAAGAAACGCCGCACCTAGAGGGCACCCGGCCCTAATACCCCCGCTTCCTCCGCATCCGGGCTTACAGCCCGGCCTGAATACCGGCTCGAGGCTGACGCCTCGGCTGAAAGCCCGCCGGTACACCGGGAAAACGGGCACACAGGTAAGGGCGGCTACATCACTGTATTAACTGGCTCTAAGCTTCAGCGGGGGAAGACATGCCCCCACCTGAAGCTAAGACTCGTTGACAAAAAATAAGAACCCCGGGGTGTCTGGGGTTCTATACCTTCATTCTTTTTGTGCCGAACTGGTGCAACACCCTGCCTTTACTCGTAGCCCAGGGCATCGGCAGGGTTGAGACGGGACGCCCGGGTAGCCGGGTAGTAACCGAAAAAGACGCCCACCGCAATGGCAAACCCCACCGAAATCAGGATGGAGGAGATGGAAATAGGGGTAGCCGTGCTCGCCAATAAGGCGTAGACCTTAGTGCCACCGATGCCGACGACGATTCCGACCAGGGCGCCCAGCAGGCTCAGCATCACCGCCTCCAGCAGGAACTGCAGGAGGATGTCCTGTCTAGATGCGCCGATGGCCATACGCACCCCGATCTCCCGGGTGCGCTCGGTGACCGAGACCAGCATGATGTTCATGATGCCAATGCCGCCGACGACCAGGGAGATGCCGGCCACGCACCCCAAGAAGATAGTCATGGTGCTGGAGATACTCTCCGCCGTCTCCTGGATCTGGGTCATGTTGGTGATCCGGAAGTCGTCCGACTGGCTTCCCGTCAGCCGGTGGCGCTTGCGCAGCAGCGTCTCGATGTTGTTCTGCACGCTGGTCATCTCGTCCTTGGACGCCACATGCACCTCCAGCTCGTTGATGGTCTTGTCCGTGATTCCCGACAGACGGATCTGGGCAGTGGTGACCGGGACGTAGATGACATCGTCCTGGTCGCTGCCACCTGAAGACGAGCCCAGTGTATTCAGCAGACCGATCACCTTGAAAGTCACACTTCCGATGCGGATCTTGGTTCCCACCGGGTTGGCGCCGGTGGGATAGAGGTTGGTGTACACGGTCTGGCCGATGACGGCCACCGGGGAGATGCTCTGCACATCGGCATCGTCGAAGAACCGGCCCTTAGCGAGCGTCAGAGAGGAGATTTGGACTATGGCCGGCGTGGTGCCGGTAGTCGAGGTCGTCCAGGTCTCGTCGCCGTAAGTGATCAGGCCGCTTGCCCGCACCATCGGGGCCACTGAGGACACTCCTGACAGCTTGGCGACAGCGTCGGCGTCCAGGAGAGTCAGGGTGTTGGTGGTGGTGGTGCGCACTCCAAACGACCCGGAGGCGCCCGGCATCACCATCAGCATATTGGTCCCCAGGCTGTTGATCCTGGCCATCATCTGCGCCGAGGAGCCCTGCCCGATGGACATCATCACGACCACCGCCCCCACGCCGATGATGATCCCCAGCATGGTTAAGAAGGAGCGCATCTTGTTAGCCGTCAATGCCCGTATTGCGAAATCGCTTAATATACTGAATTTAACCGCCAAAGCTTCATACCTCCTCGTACAATCGTGCTAGTAGGGCACCTGGTAGTAGTCGACGATCCTGCCGTCCCGCATCGCCAAGCTACGGCTCACTGTCTTAGCCCCCGTCTTAAAACATGCCCGGAGGTCCGCCTCCAGCGCCACCTTGAGAACTGCTGCTCTTGGAACTGCTGGAACTGCTTGAGGAAGAAGAACTGGACGATGTCGTCGTCGTGAGACTGTCGGCGATTATGGTGTCACCCTCGGACAGGCCGGATGCGATCTCGATGTTCACATCATCGGACAGGCCTGTCTCGACACTTTTGATCTGAGGCTGCCCGTTCACGAGCACCACCACCACACCCTGGCCCTGGGAGGAATTAGTGGCGCTCTGAGTTGTGGTCGAGCCTCCCGTAGTTGTGGCTGCGCCTCCCGTGGATGCAGATGCTCCTCCCGCAGACAATCCTCCCGGACTTGCAGCCGTCCGCTTGGCGCTGCCGCCCTTAGCCGTGACTGACGCCAGGTAGGTGCTGCCGTAAGTGAGGGCGGTCTGTGGCGCTACCAGGACATGGTTGGCAGATGCGGTGATGATGTCGATGGTTGCCGGCAGGCCGCTCTTCAGCTTGCTGTAATCGTCGATGGAGATTATGGCCTCGTACATCTGCACGTTGCTGACCGTGGTAGCACTCGGAGACAGCGCGGCGATCTTGCCTGTAAAGGTATCGTTGGGATAGGTATCCACGGTAAATTGTACCGCCTGACCGGCGCTGACCTCGCTGATATCCGCCTCGTTGACATCGGCGACTACCTGCAGGTCAGTAGATGTCATGACGATTTCAAACTGGTTGCTGCTGGATGTCGCCGCCGTTCCACTTCCGGTCCACTGACCGGCATTACCGGTGATGGATGATATATAGCCATTGAAGGGAGCTGTTATTTCGGCATTGATGAGGTTTTCCTGGGCTGTTGCCAGGGCGGCCTGGGCGTTCTCGACCGAAGCGGCGGCGGCCAGTATATTCGCCTGGCTCTTGTCTTGCGCCAGGGTGTACAAAGCGGATTTATACGAGGTCAGGGCCGACTGGTAGCTGCTCTTGGCGGTATTCACATCGTTCTGGGAGACCGCCCCCATACCCAGCAACTGATTATCCTGATCCAGCGTGGATTTGGCGTTGTCAAGGGTAACCTCGGCCTGGTCGACCTGGGCCTGGTCCAGATCTACCTGCTGGGATTCGGTGGAGACCAATTTGTCGTAGCTGGCCTGGGCGCTCTCCAGGTTGGCCTCGGCCTGATCCACCGCAGTCTGCAGGTCGGTCGACTGCTCCACCGCCAGCACCTGCCCGGACTTAACGGTGTCTCCCATCTTCACGTTGCAGGCCTCGACGTAACCCGACGACTCGAAAGTAAGGGTGACTGACTGCACTGCCTCCACTTCACCGGAGGCGCTGACGGTCTCCTGGATGTTCCCGTAGGTTACCTTGGAGGTGACATAACCACTGTCTTGTTTCTTTGTTCCGAGGTAACGCCAGCCCAAGCCACCGGCTGCCAGCACCACCAGGATAGTGACGATCAGGCTTGTGCGATTCCTGACAAGCCGTCCCGGGAAGCCTTTGATTAATAACCATGCTCTTGTGAAAAAGTTTCCGACAGTTTGCAACATTGCCCATCCTCTCCAGTGTTCTGCCTTTTGTTCAATCCTAGCGCCACTTGCTTAAATAAACCTTAAAAGAAAAAACAAAGAAATTATTTCTTAACCTTCAGGTAATGTTTCGAGAGGTACAGTCCTTTTCAGAACAGCAATATCGATTAGAACCTTGACCAGGTAAGCAAACAGCAGTACGTTCAAGACCGATGCGCCGATCAGCGCCGGGCCATATAATGCGGCATTGATCCCCCGCAACGTCTCGAAGAGAACGACATGGGTATTGACGTAGCTGGTGGCGCTGAATCCGAGGGCTGGCAGCAGCAGTCTCCGGTCCCCGAGGTAGATGAAGGCCAAGATCGCCAGGGCAACGGCGGGAAACAGGTATCGCTCGTGCATCCTGCGCCGAAAATGAAGACGCCGGCGATCAGGAGCAGCGCCGCCGCCCGGAACACGAACAGATAGAGAGTCAGTCCTGGCAGCGACCTGATCAACAAAAAAGACCGCTGCGCTGCAGGCAACGGTCTCGCCAGGTTGAAGCAAGCGATATTCGGAAATATTTTACAATCATTCTTATGGAAATCTTACATTTATTTCAGGATTTCTTAAGGAAATGGTAATAACATGACATCAAAGAATGATCCGACACTTCCAGGCTGAAAGGAGCATCATGATGATCACCGTTATCCGTATCCTGAACGATGCTGACCGTCGGACAATAATCATCAATGACGAGGTCAAGGACCTCTCTCCCCTTGCCCGGACATTCCTGGCAGCAGTCAGAAAGATGACAGTAAAAAACTAGCAAGGGATCAGGGCGAACACTTGGCACAGATCGACCTGAATAGCGTGGTGCTCAGGTAACGGTCGCCACGGTCGGGCAGGATGGCCACGATCGTGCCGGTATCCATTGCTTTTGCCAGGCGCAAGGCCGCCGCCACCGCCGCCCCGCTGGACATGCCGACAAAGATCCCTTCCTTGGTGGCTAACAGCCTTGCAGTCTCGTAAGCCTCGTCATCCTCGATATTGATCTTCTCGTCCATCTGTTCCGGGTGGTAGATTTTTGGAACGATAGCCTCCTCCATATTCTTCAGCCCCTGAATTGTATGGCCCCTGAGAGGCTCAACCCCGACAATCTTAATGCCGGGCTTTCTTTCTTTCAGGTACCTGCCTGTCCCCATCAACGTTCCGGTAGTCCCCATGCCGGCGACAAAAACATCGATCTCCCCTTCCGTCTGGGACAATATTTCAGGCCCTGTCGTCTCGTAGTGGGCAAGGCTATTGTTCTCGTTCGTGAACTGATTGGGCATATAATACCTATCCGGCTCCTCGCTGACGATCCGGAGAGCCTCCCTGATCGCCCCGTCCGTCCCTTCCTCTGCAGGAGTAAGGATCACCTCCGCCCCAAAAGCCTCCAGGATGCGGCTCCTTTCCACGCTTACACAGCCCGGCATCACCAGCTTGACAGCATACCCCTTCGCCGCCCCGATCATTGCCAGGGCAATCCCCGTATTGCCGGAGGTTGGCTCCAAGATCGTCCTTCCTTTTGAAAGGGCGCCGGATTCTTCCGCCTTCTTGATCATGTAATAGGCAGGGCGGTCCTTGACCGAGCCACCCGGATTATTTCCTTCCAGCTTGCCAAAAATCCTGACCTTGCTTTCCCTGTTGAGAACCTTCAATTCCACAAGCGGCGTGTTGCCAATAGCAGCAAATATGTCCGTCTCGCTCGCCTCCAGTTGCCTGTTCAATTTTATGCCTATTATATCGCAATTCAACGCGATCGCCCATTAGGGCGATATGCTCTTCTTTAATGCTTTGCCGGCCGCTCACTCGAGACCTCAGTCGTGATCTGATCCTTGGCTATCATTCGACTTTGGCAAAAAAACAACGCTGCTAACACCTGATTGTTGGCAGTGTTGTTTTTTTGATTGCCAGGCCAGGACATTCCCTTTCGCCTAGCTACAATTAGTATCAGTTGCAGTTGTTTTCGTTCTCCGGTTTCGTCTTCCCTTCCCCGACTGACTAACTACCGCTCTTCTCCTGCTGAGCCATCCTTTCGTGCACTTCTTCAATAGTCAACGGTTTCAGAGGTTTGCAGAGGATCTCGTTGACCCGGATCTTGTTGAAGTGTTGTGAAGAGGCTGCCTGCATCACCAGGGCGGTATCAGATCCCCGAGCGGTACCGGCGATGGCGATCACGCCTTCCTGGCTTTTCAACAATCCCGCATCCGTGGCCATCATCACGATCTCGAAGCACACCTTGAACCCCTGGCTGAAGCAGCGCAACAGGTTGGCCATCAAAGTGGGCGCCGATGACCCATAGAGATTGTCCGTATGGAACAGCATGGTGCCGAAGTGCACCTCATGCCCGGACTCTCTCAGCGTTGTTACCAGCTCCTGAGGGAAGGGATTGACGGGCCGGTGAAAATCCCACTGGTGAGGCACCACGATCAACTGGATACCATCATTCTTGAAAAAATCCAGCGCCTTCCTGGCAGTGGCGCCGGTAGTGGAAGCCAGCACGATCTTCTTGATTCCCAATGCTTTTGCCCTCTCCTGGGCCAGCTTAAAGACGATCTCCGTATTGGCGGGGTCCATGCCTTCGAAATAAACTACCTTGCTCTCCATCGTTAAACCCTCCGTTTGTTCATACTTCAATACTCAGATTTCAATCAGACGATACTCCCTGCTGCCGAGGCCGATCGACTCTCCATAGGATAGTTGATGTTCTCCATGGCTATTCTTCCAGATGGCCTTGAACTTGTCCGAGGCCCCGTCATGTTGCTGGCAGCTTTCACCCCATAAGGTATTATTGACAGCAGGCGCCTTGTTGATAAGATCCAGCGCTGCCCGATCGATGGCTACCGGATCCTTTGCGGCCAGAATACCGATATCGGGCACTATCGGCGCATCGGTCCAGGGAACACAGTCACAATCCGGAGTCACGTTCAGCACAAAGTTGATGTATCCGACCCGGCCATGCTTGTCCTTGACTGCCGCCAAAGCATATTCGGCCAGCCTCTCGGTGAATCCCAACACGTCACCGTCGCCAAAGACCGGGGTGATCGCTTTTGCAGGGCAAACAGTGGCGCACTCCCCACAGCCAATGCAGTTCTCTCTGGTGATCGTGGACTTTTCCTCTTTCAGAAAGACCGCCTGCTGGGGACATGCCTCCACACAGTCGCCGCAGCCTTCGCATTTTTCCCGGTCCACCTCGAACCTCATGACATGCTGTTCCCGTTTTCCCGCGGCGGTGGCACAGCCCATGGCCAGGTTTTTGATGGCTCCCCCGAACCCGGCCATCATGTGTCCCTTAAAGTGGGTGAGCACGATCATGCTGTCAGCCCTGACGATGCTTCCTGCAATTTTGGCGGTTTGAAAATGCTTGAGATTGATCTCGACATTCTTGGCGTTCTCCCCAAAGATACCATCGGCAATCACCACCGGGGCGCCTGCCACCGCGTAGGCGAAGCCGTGCAGAATGGCTGTTTCCAGGTGATCCACCGCGTTATGCCTGGTACCGGAATAGACTCCGTTGGAATCCGTCAAGAAGGGCTTGCCCTCATGTTCCTTGATCTTATCGACCACCTGTCTGACAAAGACGGGGTTGATGAATCCGTCGCTCCCTGATTCGCCAAAATGAATCTTGACGGCAGTCAGTCCGCCCTCTGTTATCAGGTCGCCAAAACCAGCCCGATCGAACAGTTTTCTGATCTTGGCACTCTTGTTCTCTTCCACGCTCCTGGCACGTAGATTGGCAAAGTAGACATCGCTAGCCATAACCTTTTGCTCCCTTCTCTCTTGATGGAGGCCTGTGGGCCTCCGCGGATAGTGGCTCAAGCAAGATAAGGAATCAGGGATGCTAGTTTCTCTAGCCTCCCGGGGGTAGTTTCAGGTCTTACCCGGGACAATAGTCAGGCACCTTCCTTGCAGTGGGCAACAGTCCGCAGCATATATCTCCTCATCGGGATTCCTCCTTTCCGGTAACGGCATTAAACCATTGGCAACCGAGCCTGCTGAGAGGGGTTCTCAATCATAAGCATACCCAAGACGGGTCAAATTCTCGAACTCGATATTCGCTTCTATTAATCATTATTTGTATATGTATTGATGTATCGAAAATCGTTCTCCCTGATACTCGATATTTCTACAATAATCAAAATTGATTCTGCAGCCTGTCTCAGGAAACCTTAAAAGAACCAGTTCCGCGCTATGAGGCCGGGTTTTGCTCTAGGACCGGCCATGCCGCTTCCAAGTTTCCGGCCTGCTCCGTGGCGGGCGCCACCCCTGGGAAATGCAAACACTCCAAGCGCAAACCGGATCAGGCGAATTTTATCTGCAGATACCGGGATTCCTCTAATCTTTGCTTACTCGGATAATAGTGTCTGAACTCATCTATCGCTTATCGCTCCTCTCGAAAGAAATAAAAAAACCGTGTCAATGAAGAACACGGTTCAATGTAAAATTGCTTATAAAAAAACTGCGAGCCATTTCTCGCCCACAGTTTTTACATTACCAGATTATGCTAACCATCCAAGTTTCTATCTAAGTTCTTAGGGTTTCTTGCGGAATTTTACGGGTTTTTACGGTCTTGGGTTATCGCCCCGGGTCTTTGGTATTAAAGGCTGTAAGCCTTGTCCTGCAAGCA
>JBEKFU010000070.1:0-9634 GCA_050013155.1 Thermacetogeniaceae bacterium
GCAACGCACCCAAATATAGGACTAATATACGATTACTGTTCGATACATTTTTCACTTTTCCTGCAAAGATAACAATCTGTTCGGCTGAACTGACCTGATGCCTGGTTCTCCCTTATCAGGCTAATTTGTCTTCTGCCATCAACACCGGCGAGTTCTGATTTTTAGCTCAGCAGTGCCCGCAATGTCACCGGTAAGAAAAAGCAACCTTGTTCAAAGGCTGCTTTGTGAACTCTAATTAATAGTTTAAACTGTTTGTGTACATCGGAAGACATTGATGCCGGCATATGACTTATGGAATAGTTGGTGTTAAAACAGCCGCACTAGACGTTCCGGATGTACCAGTACCTAATACATAATCCTTATTTGAATCTACAGTTGCTGCGGTATAAACGTTGTAAGTAGTACCACCAGTAGGGTCAGTATACACATACGGTACACCTGTTAAAGGGGCGCCATAATTCACCATGACGCTGCTGCAGCCTGCTGCCGCTAAGGATGGACCGTCAATGGGATATGTTTGATTCTGTGCATAATACGACTCACAGGAAGCCTGAATAGATGCAATATCCCCGTCAGCCTTGGTGATCTTCGCTCTTGAGATGTAACCCAGGTAATACGTGATGCCACCGGCGATCAACACGGCGATGATCACCAGCACGACCATCATTTCCACGAGGGTCCTCTCGAAAAAATACGATCGGGTTAATTCTCGTTGTTGCCATCTCGATCCATGCTCACTAACCACATCTGGTCCTTGGAAATTATCATAATCTGATCACAATTCTAAAGCCTTTAATAATGCCTGTCAATGGGGTGTATATGGGACTATAGACCATAATTGTATAGGTCTACAGTCCCCTATTACATCGGCACTCCGGAACCAGCCGATATCGCCCCCGGCAGACTGAACAGCGGCAGGTAGATCGAGATGCAGATGAACCCGACGACCATGCCGATCATCAAGATCATCACCGGCTCGATAATGCTGGACAGACTGGCGATCACCGCCTCGACCTCCGCCTCGTAGAATGCCGCCAGTTTTTCCAGTATCGTATCGAGGGCGCCCGATTCCTCGCCCACGGAGATCATGCTGACCGCCATCGGTGTGAAGAAGTTGCTCCGGGCCAGGATCGGGGACATCCGCTCCCCCTCTTTGATGCTCTCCCGGGCCTTGGCAATGTCCCCGGCCGCCACTGTATTACCGACGACATCCTCCATCGTTTCCAGTGCCTGCATCAGGGGAATGCCGCTTGTCAGGAGTATCGAAAGGGTGCGGGCAAACCGCGCCACCACTGTCTTGACAACCAGGGGCCCCACCACAGGCAGGCGCAAGATGGCGCGGTCGAAGACCGTCCGGCCCTTCTTGGTGGCTAGCGCCCTGGTAAACAATAAGGGGATCACCACAAATACGAGAGGCAGGATGATGAACCAGTAATGCACCATGACGTTGCTGATATCCAGCAAGATCTGGGTCGGCAGCGGCAGCGGGGCGCCCAGCGACTTGAACACGCCGACAAAAATCGGCACCACGAACACCAGCAGCACTACCACCGCCAGCACGCTAAACGACCCGATCAGTGCCGGGTAGGTCATCGCTGCCTTGATCTTGTCCCTGGTGTTCTGCTCCTTCTCAAAGGTGATGGCCAGGCGCTCCATCACCCGGTCCAGGGTGCCGCTGAGCTCCCCGGCGGCGATCATGCTGCCGAAGATCTCCGGGAAACACTCCTTGAAGCCCTTGAAGGCGTCGCTGAGGCTCTTCCCCTTTTCGATCTCCAGCGTCACGCTCTCCAGCACCGCGCGCAGCTTCAGGTCCTCGGTCTGCCTGGCGAGGATGTTCAAACACTGCAGGATCGGGATGCCCGCCTGGTTAAGGGTGGCGAACTGGCGGCAGAAGATGGCCAGCGACTTCACTTTCAGTCTCTTGCCGAACAGGTCGTCCAGACCGATGTTCAGCGCCTGGCGCCGCTGGTTGACCTTTACCACGAAAAGATTGCGCGCCCGTAGCAGGGAGATTGCCGCAGCAGTGTTTTCCGCCTGGAGACTGCCCGCCACGATCCCGCCGGACAGATTTCTGGCCCGGTAGCTGAAAGTCTGTGTCATCCGCTCACTCTCCCACAGTCATCTGTTACCCGAAGTAATCGGGCAACCGGCGTGCAAACCTGATACAAATCTCAGACCAGGTCCCTCTTCAGGTTCTCCGGGTCGCGGGCATAGATCAGGGCCTCCTCCCTGCCGATGAGCTGCTTGCGGTACAGGTCGCGCAGGGACATGTCCAGGGTCTGCATGCCATACTTGGCCCCGGTCTGGATCTGGGAAATGATCTGGTAGGTCTTGCCTTCACGGATCAGGTTCTTGATGGCTGATGTGGCCACCATGATCTCCAGGGCCGGCGCCCGGCCGGAGCCGTCCAACTTGGGCAGCAGCAGTTGCGATACGATGCCCTCCAGGTTATTGGACAACTGGACCCGGATCTGCTGCTGCTGGCTGGTGGGAAACACATCGATGATGCGGTCGATGGTTTCGGCAGCACCGGGAGTGTGCAGGGTGGCCAGCACCAGGTGCCCGGTCTCGGAAGCGGTGATGGCGATGGCGATCGTCTCCAGGTCACGCATCTCGCCCACCAGGATCACGTCCGGGTCCTCCCGCAGGGCAGCGCGCAGGGCGGAGGCGAAGGAGCCGGTATCCTGGCCGATCTCCCGCTGGTTGACAGTGCACCGGTTATGTCCGTGCAGGTACTCGATCGGGTCCTCCAGGGTGATGATGTGCAGCCTGCTCTCCCGGTTGATCAGGTCGATCATGGCCGCCAGCGTGGTAGACTTGCCGCTTCCGGTAGGGCCCGTCACCAGGATCAGGCCGTGCGGTCTCCGTGACAGGTAGTTCAGCACGTCTGGCAAGCCCAGTTCTTTGAAGCCGGGGATCTTGGCGCTCAGCAGCCGCATCACCAGAGCGGTGCTGTTTCTCTGCTTGAAGACATTGACCCGTACCCGCAGCGCCCCGGGCACAGAGTAGGAGAAGTCCAGCTCACCGATGCTCATGAATTTCTCGAACTGATCCGGTCTCATGATCTGCCGCGCCAAGGCATCGGTGTCCGCGGGGGTCAGGGCGTTGATCTCGCTCTTCAGCTCTTCACTGAGCTTTTCCCTGATCTCCGGCGCATTGATCGGATTCAGGGACCCGTTTATCCTGAAGATCGGCGGCCTGCCTACCGTGATATGCACGTCAGAGGCATTGAGCCTGGCAGCCTGCAAAAGAATCTCCGCCGCCTCCATCTAAACTTCATCCTCCCGGAAGGCCACTCTCATGATCTCCTTGATGGTGGTGATACCCTGCAGCACCTTGTCAATCCCGTCGTCTTTCAAGGGGATCATCCCCTCCTTCAGGGCAACCTGCCGCAACTCGTCATTCGACGGGCTCTTCAGGATCAGTTTTTGTATGGCGGGAGTTATGGTCAGCAGTTCGTGAATGGCGATGCGGCCGCGGTAGCCGGTCTGGTTGCAGCGATCGCAGCCCTTTCCCGCATATAGCTCGGCGTTCCGGCCTGCGATTCCGGCAAAAGCCGCCTCCGCCTCGGTTGGGGTGTACCTGGCGCCGCAGTTGGGACAGACCCGGCGCACCAGGCGCTGGGAGACCGCTCCCGTCACTGAAGAGGCGACCATAAAAGGCTCGATTCCCATGTCGATCAGCCTGGTGATCACACCAGGGGCATCGTTGGTATGCAAGGTGGACAGCACCAAGTGACCGGTGGTTGCCGAACGGATGGCGATCTCCGCAGTCTCCTGGTCGCGGATCTCGCCGATCATGATCACGTCCGGGTCCTGGCGCAAGATCGACCGCAGGTAGGTGGCGAAGGTCGCTCCGATCTTGGCGTGCACCTGGGCCTGGTTGATGCCGTCGAGCACGTACTCCACCGGATCTTCAACGGTGACGACGTTGGTGTCGACGGTGTTCAACACCTTCAGGGCGGTGTAGAGAGTCGTGGTCTTGCCGCTGCCGGTCGGCCCCGAGACCAGGACCATGCCGTACGACGATCTCAGAAAATTCGAGAACCGCTCCAGGTTGTACCGGGAAAATCCCAGCTTGTCCAGGGTGTAATTCTTGATGTTCTCTTTGTCGAGGATCCGGATGACCACTTTTTCACCGAAGATGGTTGGCATGGTCGACATCCGCAGGTCCAGGCTGCGGTCGGCAATCTTCAGGGGCATGCGGCCATCCTGGGGAGTCCTGCGGTCAGCGATGTCCAGGTTGGACATCACCTTGATCCTGGATATCACCGGAAAGGTCATCTTGCGCGGCAGGTTCATCACCTTGTGCAGCAGGCCATCTACCCGGAAGCGCACCTGGATGCCGCGCTCCGTCGGTTCAACGTGAATATCACTGGCTTCTTCGGTGATCGCCTTGAGGATGATCGAGTTCACCAGCTTGATCACAGGCGCCTCATCGATCAGTTCGGCGCTTGCAACTTCCTCATCCTCTTCACTGTCCAGGTCCTGGATCACTTCTTGAATTGCCTGCTCCACTTCAGGCATCCCGAAGCGCCGGTCGAGGAAAGTGGCGATCTCCTTCTCTGTAGTCTGGAGGGGGTAGATGTCGAAACCGGTCAGCAGCCTCAGATCATCCAGGGCCATGACGTTGAAAACATCAGCCATGGCAACGTAAAGCCGGCTTCCCTTTTTCTTGACCGGGAAGAATTTATACTTGCGCATCATCTCCTCGGGGATCAGGGAGAGCAGGTTCAAGTCGACATCCTCGGTCTGGGACGAATACTGCTCGATGACAAACAGCCTCTTGTTCTTCTCGTCATCCAGCAACTGGATGACTCCGTCCAGTTCGCTGCCCTTGATATATCCCAGCTTGATCAGTTCCTGACCCAACAGCTCGCCCGACTCCTGCTGTTCCAACAGAGCCTGCCACAATTGATCCTGGGTAATTAGTCCCTTGTCGATCAGCTTCTCTCCCAGTATTTTTCTCCCGGCCATGCCCATCCCCCACCTTTTTACCACTTCATTGGGTCTATAGTCCTTCTCTGCATTTTCCGCCGGCTTGCTATTCCGCTACTTAACATCTTTATCGGCGCAACTACCCAGTTCTAAAGGGCTGTCTGGGACTATCGTCACAATAATTCATTAACTAATGAATATTATTCATAGTATAACCGATAATTCCTTCTTTGAGAACAGATATCATTAAAGAAGTATAATTGTCAATATTCTGTAACTTATGGGTTTTTATTGCCGATCGGACGGATACGAGGGTTTACGCGAATGGTTTTCAGGTTGGAGTCACAGGAATCTCGTGACTTTAGCCACGAGATGTTCAAAGATTTAAGGACCACATGGAAGAACATGTGACCCCGTGGAGGCGGCTCAATGATCGGCGCATGCCGCCAGGGCCGACAGGATCTCGCCATTCTCGATACCGTCGCAGATCTCCACCTTGCCAATCTGCAGCGGCAGGACGAAACGCGGTTTGCCCAGGCGCACTTTTTTGTCGTGAGGCAGCAGTTCCAAGATGTCGCGGTCCGGATAAGGGATGCTCACCGGCAAGCCGGTTCGCCTGAGCAGCGATACCAGCCGCTCCCTGTCCGCCGCCTCCAGCATGCCGCGGTGAGCCGCCACTGTGGCTGCTGCCACCATCCCGGCAGCGACAGCCTCTCCGTGCCGGTACACCTTGTAACCTGTCAGGGATTCCAGGGCGTGCCCGATCGTATGGCCAAAATTGAGAATCCCTCTCAGGCCCTGCTCATACTCATCCCTGGAGACGATCTCCGCCTTGATGGCGCAGGACCGCCTGACCGCCTCCATCAGCACCTCGGGCGCCAGCCCCAGCAGCCGTTCCAGGTGCTGCTCCAGAAAGGCAAAAAACTTGGCGTCCCAGATGACGCCGTATTTGATCACCTCGGCCATGCCGGCCTTTATCTCCCGCTCCGGCAGCGTCCTCAGCGTCTGTAGATCGGCAAAGACCAGCCTGGGCTGGTAGAAGCAGCCGATCAGGTTTTTACCCCGGGGATGGTTCACAGCCACCTTGCCCCCGACAGAACTGTCCACCTGGGCCAGGAGAGTCGTGGGTACCTGGATCAGGGTCACTCCCCGCATATAGGTGGCAGCCACAAACCCCGCCAGGTCACCGGCCACGCCCCCTCCCAGCGCCACCACGGCGCTGCCCCGCTCCATTCCGGCATCTACCATGTGGTCATAGATAGCGGCGGCAGACTGCAGCGTCTTGTACCCCTCTCCGTCAGGCGCCTCGTAATAACTGACGGTGTAGCCGGAATCCGCCAGCACCGACTTCACCCTGCCGCCATAGAGCTTGCCCACAGTGGTGTTGGTGACCAGGCAGATACGATTAGCCAGGTTCAGCGCCCGCAGGTTTGCCCCTAGTTGATCCAGTTCGGCGAAGCCGATCAGGATCTGATAGCTGCGCTCTCCCAAATCCACAGTCAGTCGTTCCATAGTCAGTCTCCTTTATCACGGACTAACCCGCTCTAATACCCCCGCTTCTTTGAAGCGGCGGGATAAGAGCGGATAAGTCTCCGATAACGATTTCTAAGCTTCAGTGGGGGAAAGCAAACCACCACTGAAGCTAAGAACTCAGTTGATCGGAGGTCGGGTGTATCCAACTCCGCTTTCTACTGCGCCCGGCAGTGCCCGGTGCCAGGGAACCTGGCGCGGACCAGGCGCCGTCTCTCAGATATCTTTTAAGCTCTCATCGGTCTTTTTCACCGCGCGCCCGGGTACCCTCCTGGTGGACATCCGCTTCTTGCCTCTGATTGCTTCCTATTCTGGCTTCCGACCGCTTGCTTCCGGCATCTGCTCCAAATAGGCCAGGATCTCGGCCATCACCTGCTCCGGGCTCATTTCCGACGTGTCGACCCTGAAGTCGTGATCGCCGTAATAGGGGGCTCTCTGCCGTACCAGCGACTCGATCCTCTCCAGCAATTGCTGCTGTTGTTTCTGGCTTCCGGATAGCAGGGGGCGGTTATCGATCCGGGAGACCCGTCCGGCGATCATCTCCGGCCTGGCCTCCAGCAGGATGATCACGCCCTTCCTGCGCAAGTTCGCCATGTTGTCAGCATTCAAAACCACCCCGCCCCCGGTGGCGATGACGCATCCCTCAAGCTGGGCAACCCTGGCTACCGCCAGACCCTCTTCTGCCCGGAAGTGTTTCTCGCCGTACCGGCGGAAGATCTCGGACGGGTCGAGGCCGGTAGCCGCTTCCACCTCTTTATCGGTGTCGATGAAGAGCATCTTCAGCTTGTCGGCCAGCAATTGGCCGGTCACCGTCTTGCCGGTTCCCATAAAGCCGGTGAGCACTATGTTAGAGAGGCTTCTCGCCACCATATAAATCCTCCCTATATTTACGGGAGCCATTTGATGGCCCGTTTTTAACCATTCCAATCAACTCTGCAAGAGGATTATCCGGCCCTCCACTCATTTGATCTTTTTATGGCCGGTTGTTGACATAATCCCGGTACTCCCGCACCCGCCCCCTGATCTCCTCCAGGGTGTCTCCGCCAAATTTGTCAATGGCTGAGCAGGCCAGCACCCAGGCCACCATCGCCTCGGCGATCACCCCGGCAGCAGGGACGATGCAGGCATCACTGCGCTCCACCGTCGCCAGTACGCTCTCACCGGTGGCGAGGTCGACGCTCGGCAGCGGTTTACCCAGGGTCGGCACCGGCTTGACCGCCCCCCTGATGACCAGGGGCTCACCATTGGTCATGCCTCCCTCAATGCCGCCAGCCCTGTTGGTGGCCCGGTAAAGCCCCTGCCCGCGGCCGGCGTGGATGGCATCATGGTAGGATGAGCCGGGCACGGCAGCGCCCCGGAAGCCCAGGCCGATCTCCACCCCTTTCACGCTGGGGATGCTCATCACGGCTGCCGCCAGGGAGGCGTCGAGACGCCGGTCCCAGTGCACGTGGCTGCCCAGGCCGGGCAGCAGGCCGAGGCAGACCACCTCGAACACCCCGCCCAGAGTATCCCCGTCAGTTGACGCCGCCTCGATCTGGCGTATCATTCCCGCTTCGGCGGCCTGGTCGGCGCAGGCCACCGGGGAGGCGGCGGCGCCCTCTTTCAGGGTGTCGTAGTCAGGCGGTTCCTGCTCTTCAACCTTTGCCGCCCCTATCTGGACCACGTGGCTGAAGATGCTGCATCCCAACTGCTCGATCAGGATTCGCCCGGCAGTTCCGGCGGCCACCCGCGCAGCAGTCTCCCTGGCGCTCGCCCGTTCCAGGATGTTGCGCAGGTCATCCTGCCGGTACTTCAGACCGCCCGCCAGGTCGGCATGCCCCGGCCGGGGCCTGGTCACTCTCTTGTCTGCCGCCCTTCCGGGATCGATCTCTTCGGGATCAGGCGCCATCACATCGCGCCAGTTTTCCCAGTCCCGGTTCCTGATCAGCAAGGCAATCGGACTTCCCAGAGTGATCCCGTCCCGAATGCCGGCCAGGACCTCTACCCGGTCACGCTCGATCCGCATCCTCGCCCCACGCCCGTAGCCGGCCTGGCGCCGCTCCAACTGGACGTCGATCTGCGCCCCGGTAAAAGGCACTCCCGCCGGATAACCTTCAATAATCACCGTCAGAGCCTGTCCGTGTGATTCCCCCGCCGTCAAAAACCGCATTTTAAACTCCTCGCTTCTCTCCGCTCATCTTTGTACTGCTTCTTCCAAAGCCTGCCGCATGGTTTCCACCGGCGCCCTGCGTCCGGTCCACAGCTCAAAAGCGAGCGCACCCTGATAAACCAGCATCCCGGCGCCGCTCAATACCCGGCAACCCCTGGCTTCGGCCTCGCTGATCAGTTTTGTCCTGAGCGGATTGTAGACCAGGTCGTAGACCAGCGTCCCCCCGGTCAACCGCTGCGGGTCAACCGGAGGCCGCGCCTCATGGTTCGGGAACATCCCTACCGGGCTGGCATTGACCAGCAGGTCCGCCTCCGCCAAGGCAACAGGCAGGGCGCCGCTTGCCAACTCCCCGGCCGCGATCGGGCAGCCGGCGACCGGCGCCAGGTCTGCCGCCAGCTTCCCGGCCTTAGACCCGATCACGTCGAAGATGACCAGGCTGCTGATGCCGGACTGCGCCATGACAAAGGATACCGCCCGGGCAGCCCCTCCGGCGCCCAGCAGGACAACCCTCTTGCCCTCCGGATCAAACCCGCTGTCATGCAGTGAGGCAAGAAAGCCGGCCCCGTCCGTGTTATGGCCGATGAGGCGCCCGTCCCGGTTGACGATCGTGTTCACGGCCCCGATCAGGGCGGCGCTCCGGTCAACCTCGTCCAGATACTCCACCACCCGCTCCTTGTGGGGAATGGTGACATTGACCCCGCCCATGCCCAGGGCGCGCACGGCGGCGACAGCAGCCGGCAGCCCGGCGGCATCAACCTGAAAGGGAACATAACAACAGTTGAGCCCACAAGCGCCAAACGCCCTGTTCTGCATCAGCGGGGACAGTGAATGGGCCACGGGATCGCCGATGATGCCGTAGACCCTGGTACTACCGTTAATCACGACCCATCTCCTTCCCCGTAGGGTCGGAGGCTGGCGCGGTAGCAGTGCAGACCTTGTGAGGCCGAGCCGTTTCTCCCCTTTCGGGCGAGTGTCCCCCTCAAGCGGGTCATCTACCCCGTTTCCAGCGACCGCCACA
>JBEKFU010000071.1:0-13837 GCA_050013155.1 Thermacetogeniaceae bacterium
CATCGATGCTATGCGGGTAGAGGATATTCTGTTCCGGACGGAACTCCTCATCGCCCATAATGCTGCCTTTGATGAGCGTTTCGTCGTGCCCCTGTTTCCAACTGCCGGAATGAAGCCATGGTATTGCTCCATGAGCGGCATTGACTGGAGAGCGAAGGGTTTCCAGAGCAGAGGTCTGCAGAACCTGCTCTCCTGGCATGGGATCGAGGTCCTGCAGGCACACCGGGCGGCGGATGACGCCAGAGCCACCCTGGCGCTATTGTCATGGCAGCAGGAAAGCGGAAGGACCTACATGTATGAGTTGATCAGAAATACCCTGGCGAAACTCCCGGATCGACGGCAAGGAGTTCAATTGTATTAAAATCCATTTTAAAAGATAATCTAAGATGAGGTGATCGCTGTGTTGGCAAGGGATATCATGAATAGAAACGTTATTAGCGTCCAAGAAGATGCTACCATCGAGGAATTGGCCGGAATTTTGACAGAAAACCATATTTCAGGAGCGCCCGTAATCAATAAAGAGGGGAAGCTGGTGGGGATTGTCTCTGATGCGGACCTGATCCATAAGGAGACGAACCCCAGAACCCCAGGCTTCTTCAATATACTGGGCGCCATCATCTACGTCAGCGGTGTGGCCAGGTTCCGGGAGGACTTCAAAAAGCTGGCCGCCACCAAAACCTCTGAAATAATGACTCCCGATGTGATCACGGTTGGTGGAGATGCGGAAATCGAAGAGGTGGCCGCCCTGATGGTGGACCATGGCATCAAACGGATTCCGGTGCTGGAAAATGGCGCGATCGTCGGGATCGTCGGCATTGCCGACATCGTGAAAACCCTGGCCAGGCCGGGGAGCCGCTAGCCAGATACTTTGGCGACGGATGATTATAACTAGACCAGTGCAGGGACCCGGTGATATAGTGATGCAAGAGGCATGCTGCCAGACCAGGAAAGGCTGAAGTGCGCGTGAACAGGTTGCAGCCGGAGTTTTACCAGAGGGAGACGCTGGCGGTGGCCCGCGAACTGCTGGGCAAGCTGTTGGTGCACGAGTCTCCGGACGGGGTGACAGCGGGGCGGATCGTCGAGGCGGAGGCCTATATCGGGCCGGGCGATAGGGCCGCCCATTCATATAACAACCGGCGCAGCAAGCGCACTGAGATCCAGTACGGTCCGGGGAGCTATGCCTATGTCTTCCGGATCTATGGCATGTACAACTGTTTCAACATTGTCACCCAGGCGCCGGGCAAGCCCGAGGTGGTGCTGGTCAGGGCGCTGGAGCCGGTTGCAGGCCTGGAGTTGATGGCAAGGCGGCGGAAGATTGCCGATATCCGGCCGGGTCGCTTGTCTAAATTGACGGGCGGGCCGGGCCGGATGTGCCAGGCGATGGAGATCACCATGAGGCAATACGGGTCAAACCTATGCTCCGGTAGCCTCTATCTACTCGACGGCGGGACAAGAATTCCCGAACCAGATATTCTTGCGACTCCGAGGATCAATATCGACTACGCCGGAGAGGCGAGAGATTATCTATGGAGGTTTATCATACGAGGAAATCCTCATGTATCTGGAGAACAAGTAAAGACACCCTCGGAGTTCGAGGTTAGAGGTTCGAGGTTTGAAGGGAAAGGTTAATCAAACATCAAACCTCGAAGATAATCGAACATCGAATGTCACGCTTCCGGCATCGAGAGGATATGATCTGAATCTGTAGGGGGGCCTGACTTGAACAAGCTCTGGGGCGGCAGGTTTGCAAAAGAGACGGCGGGGGAGGCGGAGGAGTTTCTGAACTCCCTCTCATTCGATGCGCGGCTGTGGCGGCAGGACATCAGGGGGTCGATCACCCACGCCCGGATGCTGGGGCGTCAGGGGATCATCGACCTGGACGAGGCGGAGGAGATCGTCAGGGGGCTGGAGCAGATCCGGGATGACATTGAAAGAGGGACGTTGGAATTCGACCCCGGGGCGGAGGACATCCACTCCTTCGTCGAGGTCTGTCTGGTGGAGCGGATCGGCGAGGCGGGGAAGAAGCTGCACACCGCCCGCAGCCGCAACGACCAGGTGGCCACCGACCTGCGCCTCTACCTCAAGGATGAGATCGAATCCCTGGGCAACTTGCTGCTGGGCCTGATCGGGGCGCTGGTGCAGCGCGCCCGGGAGCACAGGGAGACGATCATGCCCGGTTATACCCACCTGCAGCGGGCGCAGCCGATCACTTTCGCCCATCACCTGCTGGCTTACTGCGAGATGCTGCGCCGGGATTACGCCCGCCTGCGTGACTGCTACAAGCGCACCGATGTCTGCCCGCTGGGGGCGGGGGCGCTGGCCGGGACGACCTTCCCCATCGACCGGCCCTACACCGCTCGCAGGCTGGGCTTCCGGGACATCGCCGACAACACCCTGGATGCCGTGTCGGACCGGGACTTCGTGGCGGAGTTCATCTTTGCCGCCTCTCTGATCATGACCCACCTGAGCCGCTTCGCCGAGGAGTTGATCCTCTGGTCTAGCAGCGAGTTCGGCTTCGTTGCCTTAGATGACGCCTACACCACCGGCAGCAGCATCATGCCCCAGAAGAAGAACCCGGACGTGCCGGAGCTGGTGCGGGGTAAGACCGGCCGGGTATATGGCCACCTGACGGGCATCCTGACCGCCCTGAAGGGGCTGCCGCTGGCCTACAACAAGGATTTGCAGGAGGACAAGGAGGCGGTCTTCGACACCGTCGATACGGTGCGGGACTGCCTGAGCATCCTGATCCCGCTGGTGGAGACACTGCAGGCGAATGAGGAGCGCATGCGGGCGGCCGCCGGCAAGGACTTCACCAACGCTACCGACCTGGCGGACTACCTGGCCTGGCACGATGTCAATTTCCGGGACGCCCACCGCATCGCCGGGCAGGTGGTGCTGTACTGCATCAGCAAGGGAAAGCGCCTGGAGGAACTGTCCCTCAAGGAGTACAATTCATTCTCACCGGCCTTCGACTCCGACGTCTACGAATACATATCCATCGAGGCCTGCGTCGTCCGGCGCGACCTGCCCGGGGGGCCGGCCCCGTCGGCGGTGGCCATGGAGATCACCGAACTGAACGGTTGGTTGGAGGACATCCGCAGTTTCCCCTGGTCGCAGCCGGTGCCGGAAGAGGAGTTATAGAAAATACGACAAATCCCTCGGGCTTGATGCCCGAGGATCAGAATCAAAGATTCTGTTATAATGCATGAAACGGCATTAATTCGGGGTGATGGCGTGCTCACGAATCAGGAGGTGCTGCTCAGGCTGGTGGTTTCACTGGTGGTCGGGCTGATCACCGGTTTCGAGCACACCCTGCAACATAAGCCGGCCGGGATCAGGACCTACTCCCTGGTCTGAACCGGCGCGACCATGTTCATGATTGTCAGCTCCTACGGGATCCAGGTGGTTCCGCTCGGGAACCTGATGCATGCGAGCGACCCGGGGCGGGTGGCCGCCCAGATCGTCACGGGCATCGGCTTCCTGGGCGCCGGGGTCATCATGCCACCGCCGGCTTGGGGATGGCCATCGGGCTGGGTCTCTATTTCCTGACGCTTGTAGGCGTGGTCTGCGTGCTGATCGCGCTCTACAGCCACTACTTCTTCTGCCGGTTGGGCATTCTCCCCTGGGAGAACGGAGGGGAAGGGACGGGTGGCTGCGAAAAAGATTGATCACAAGCAAGACCTCTTTTTTGTGGGATGAGGAAGGTGACGCACTTAACACCCGCTGAGCAGATATTCCGGGAGGTGCTCCCGGAGAAGATACCCGATTGCGAGATAAGAGAACAGCAGATCGAGATGGCCCTGTTGGTGGAGCGGGCGCTGCAGCAGGAGCGGCACGCCCTGGTGGAGGCCGGCGCCGGCACCGGGAAGAGCTTCGCCTACCTGGTCCCCCTGGCTCTCAGCCTGGAGGCGGTGCCGGGTCCGGTGGACCGGGCGCGGGCGGTGGTCAGCACCGGCACCATTGCCCTGCAGGAGCAACTGATCCGCAAGGACATCCCCTTCCTGGAGCAGGCCCTGGACGTCAACCTCCGGGCGATGCTGGCCAAGGGCAAGGGGAACTACCTCTGCCTGCTGCGCTTGCGGGAGGAGATGGAGTCCCCGTCCCTGTTCGAGGCGGACCTGTTCAGCCGGCTGCTGGCCTGGGCGGAGCACACCGCCACCGGCGACCGGTCGGAGTTGGATTTCAATCCGGGCGAGGTCTGGAGCCGGGTCAACCCGGATGACGGCTGCCCCGGAAAGAAGTGCTTCTTCTACCGGGACTGCTTCTTTTTCAGTGCCCGGGCAAAGCTGCAGGACGCCGGGCTGATCGTCTGCAACCACGCCCTGTTCTTCACCGACCTGAATGTGCGCACCGTCAGCGGGGGGCGGGCATTCCTGTTGCCCGACTACCAGGCGGTGGTGCTGGATGAGGCGCACCACGTGGAGGACGTTGCCCGCCAGAGCATGAGCACCAAGGTCTCCAGCATGCGGCTGCCGGTGTTGCTGTTCCAGGTGCGCCGCCTCTCAGGCTGCAACCTGGAGGTGGTGAACAGCGCCCTGGGGCAGAATGACGGGTTCTTCGCCGCGGTGGCTGAGTGTGGCCCCGGCGGCCGGGTACCCGGCCGCAATGGCGGTGGGGATCCGGGCCGGTTTCTGCTGCCGGACAGCGACAGGCTGCGGTCGCTGGGTGGGGAACTGTTGAAGATGGTGGCGCTGGTGAAGACCAGCTTTGCCGCAGACCTGATCGGGGAGCGGGAGGAAGCTCTGCTGGGCTGCCTGGACCGCTACGGCAGCGATCTCCGGGAGATCCTGGACGCCGATGACGACAACAAGGTGTTCTGGGTGGAGCAGAGACAGAGCGCCCGGCATCTGCTGGTGACCCTGCATGCCACTCACCTGGACATCTCCCGCCACCTGGCCCAGTCTCTGTTCGAAAACGAGGAGATCTCCAGCGTGGTCATGACCTCGGCAACCCTCAGTGTCGCCGGCAGCTTCGAGTACCTGAAAAACGCCGTCGGTTGTGCATCGGCCCTGGAGGCCTCCCTGCCGTCCCCCTTCAACTTTTCCAGGCAGTGCCTGTTCTATGTGCCGCCAGACTTGCCCGATCCGCAGCGCCCGGACTTCCACGCCCGGGTGGCGCCGGTGATCGAGTCCATTTTAAGGAGCACGGATGGGCGCGCCTTTGTGCTGTTCACTTCCTACAGGGGGATGAACGAGGTCTACAATTTGCTGGCGGACCGCCTGCCCTGGAGAGTGCTCCGCCAGGGCGACCTGCCCAGGCAGAAGTTGTTGGATGCGTTCCGGGAGGACCTGCGCTCGGTGCTGTTTGCCACTGCCTCGTTCTGGGAGGGGGTGGACGTGCAGGGGGAGGCCCTGGCCTGCGTGATCCTGGTCAAGTTGCCCTTTGCGGTGCCGGATGACCCGGTTACCGAGGCGATGGTCAGGGCAATCGAAAACTCCGGCAGGAATGCCTTCACGAGCTACACACTGCCGGAGGCGGTGCTGCGGCTAAAACAGGGTTTCGGCCGGCTGATCCGGACACAGCATGACCGTGGTCTGGTGGCCATCCTGGATCTCCGTATCCGGACCAAATGGTACGGCCGCTGGTTTCTGAATGCCCTTCCCCGCTGCTGTGAGATCTCCAGCCTGGAGGAAGTTGACGTATAGAGCGGCTTAGAGCGGTACGACGTTCGACGCTTGCTGGCCGCGCGGCCCCGTAGTGATGTCGAACTGCACCCGCTGGCCCTCGCTCAGGCTCTTGAAACCCTCGCCCTGGATTGCCGAGAAGTGGACGAAGACGTCGTTTCCGCCATCGCTCTCGATGAAGCCGTAGCCTTTTCCGTCGTTAAACCATTTGACTGTTCCCTGCAATCGGAATTCCTCCTAAAGTTAAATTCAAGCACCGTTATTATTACCGGACTTGGCCCGTGACATACCCAGCCACCTGAACGGGATCTGCCGGCTACTTCTGAAAGGCGCCGGCGCTGGCGGCCAGGCACCTGGAACCGGAGACGCTATAGGAAATACGCAGCGTCTCGTTGATCTCCTGTTCGGTGGCGCCGAGGTCCCTGGCGCGGCTGGCCAGCACCATCACGCCCCGTTCCGCCCCGATGTAAGCGTCCAGGGCGAGGCTGATCAGGGTCTTGGTTTTGGCGTCCAGAGCTCCCGGGGTCATGGCCACTTCGGTCACTTTTTTCACAGCCTCGTAAAGCTCCGGGTCCCGGCTCTCAAGTTGCTGGACAAAGGGAGGAAGATGTACCGCCATTGTTTTGTCACCTCCTGTATATGGGAATCATGTTCATTTCTCTGATTTCTATTCATTGGATAAAAACTCCTGCTACCGTGCTTGCCGCCGCTCCAACAATGTAGCAGATCAATTCTTTGCTGCTATCCAATACATGGCGCCCGTGTTGTTCATGCCGGGCGCTGTTTATTTTACGCTGGCTTGCCCTCCTGGGGCAGGAAGTGACTTCCGCATCCAGAATTATTTATGACAAAGAGTCGATGCAGGGGATAAAACTGCTGGCTACTGCAGATATGTAGATGTAGGGAGGTCGGGATATGAGCTTCGAGATGGGTGCAAAACTGGCCGGCGTCTGGCGGGACCCGGAGTTCTGGGAGGAGGCCTGGCGGAATGCCTGGGAGCAGTCCCTGCTGCACCGGCAGCAGCCCGGAAGGTCAGGCAGCGACTACTGGAACCGGCGTGCCGCCCGGTTTACCGCCCAGACCCAGGAGAGCGGCGTTCTTGAGCGGATCATGAAGGTGGTACACATGTTGGGGCATAAGGATGCCCTGAAGAGGGACTCCCGGGTGCTGGACATCGGCTCCGGCCCGGGGAACTATGCCATCCCCATCGCCCGGCGGGTGCACCAGGTGGTTGCCCTGGACCCTGCGTCGGAGATGCTGGAGATATTGAAAAAGCGCGCCGCCGAAGCGGACCTGACCAATATCATAACAATGCATCAGGCCTGGGAGGAGGTCGACCTCGACCAGGCCGGCTGGCGCGGCGCCTTTGATGCGGTGCTGGCCCTGATGGCGCCGCCCTTCAACGGGGCGGCCAACTTGAAGAAGATGCTGGCCGCCTGCCGGGGAGTGTTCATGGCGGGCGGGCACCTGCGGCGGGACGACCCGGTGCGCCGGGAGCTGTGGCAGGAACTTGGCCTGGGCGAGATGCCCGACTTCTGCCCCGACCCCTTCTATGCCTATCACTGGCTGTACGCCTCCGGCTACTATCCGGACCTGGAGATGGAACACTCCTATTCCCTGCGCCAACTTACTCCGGATGATGCCCGGGCGGAGTTGGAGGACTCGGTCTATCCCTACCTTGACCTGACCCCTGCGATCAGGGGGAAGATCAGGGAGTTTGTAGATCGACGCACTCATGCAGGCGTGTTCCTGAGCGCCCGCTCGGTTGTTGCCGGCTGGGTGATCTGCGCCGTGGGCGCTCCCGTGCCCCAGGAGGAGCAGGTGCACGTTCACCACCATGACCACGATCATGATCATCCCCATGACCACGACCACGAGCACAGCCATCGTCATGATCATGATCACGGACACGACCACGATCATATACATGAACAGGATCATATACACGGTCATGATCATGACTGTGACCACGACCATTGACCACAGATGGCCGTTGGAAATACAGTAATTACATAAGGAGCAACACGGCCGTCCCCTTGCTTCCCCTTGAGGAGGCCGCTAAACTGCCAGCAGTGTGTCGCTTGCAGTATGGAGAGTATTGGCCTCCAGCAGCGACGCCAGTTCCCGGTCCCTGATCACCCGGGGGATCTTGACCTGGCAGGCAGAGGCTCCCCTGGCGATCAGCGCTTTTTTCAGCTTTTCAAAGGTGCCCGGCCGTACCACCCGCAGGGCCAACTGTCCCAGTCGATCGGTCTGACGGATGGAACGGTAGCGCGGGTTGATATGGCATAGCGCGTCCTCCAGCAGCGTTTCGCTGCATTCCACCTCATCCTGATCCGGATACCCGATCTCCACGTAGAAGGTGTATCGGCACGGGAAGACCTCATAGTCCACCATGGCGGTTAAATCCACCAGGTTCGCTCCGCACTGCAGCATCACTTCGGAGACGGCGTTGCACACCGCCCCCTCCGCTTGCTTGTAGGATTTCGGGGTGGTGATCCGGGCAAACCGGTAATGCTGCCCGTACTCCGTACCCCGGTTGAGATGCAGGATCTGCTGCAGCAGGCCGCGGTTGACGGTCTTCTCAACGATGGCCACTGGAATACCCCTCTCGCCGGTCTAATTCCTAATTTCTTAGAAAAATTTTATTAAATGAGGGACCATATTAATCTACACTATTGACAGCGACTGTCAACAATTTTATGGTATCAATTGTGGAGGGATGCTGATTGAAACCCCTGATCCTGGTTGTTGATGACGATGTCAAGATCACGACCATGCTGCGGCGCAGCCTGGATTACGCAGGCTACCGGGTGCGGGAGGCACACGACGGGTTGGAGGCCTTGGATGTCGCTGAGGCGATCAAGCCCGAACTGGTGATCCTGGACATTATGATGCCCGAACTCGACGGGATGGAAGTATGCCGCCGCCTGCGGAGCAGCGGAGATACCCTGATCATGCTGCTGACCGCCCGGGACGAGATCTCCGATAAGATCCGCGGTCTGGATAGCGGCGCCGACGACTACCTGGTGAAGCCCTTCGCCCTGGAGGAACTGCTGGCCCGGGTGCGAGCCCTGTTGCGGCGTAATGCGACCGAGATGGACAAGACCCTGGTCTTCGAGGATCTCAGCCTCGACCCGGCGCGCCGGGAGGTGCGGCGTGGTGACCGGCTGCTGGACATTACCAACAAGGAATACGAACTGTTGCGCCTGTTTCTATCCAACGCCTGCCGGGTGTTGACCCGCGAGGAGATCATGGAGCGGATCTGGGGCTACGATTACAGCGGGGAATCCAACGTGCTTGAGGTGTACATCGGCTACCTGCGCAGCAAGATGGAGAGCGGCGGTGAAAAGCGCTTGCTGTACACGGTGCGCGGGGTCGGCTACGTGCTTAAGGATTAGAGGTGACCGGATTTGTCCCTGAGAATGCGCCTGACCCTGTATTACACCGGTGTGTTGGCCCTGTGCCTGTTTCTGTTTGTCTTTGGCCTGTACAGCCTGGCCAACCGCTACCTGGAACAGCAGACCGACCGCATGCTGGTCAGTACTGGCCTGCATGTGAGCAGCGGTTTTCAGGTCATTGATGATCCGACTCACCTGCACATCGTCCTGCCGAACGTCAACGTCTTTTCCAATTCCTTGGTCTATCTTCAGGTGATTGACGTTCAGGGTAATGTGGTGACCAAGTCCCTGAACCTCGGAGAGCAGACCCTGCCTCACGATGACCGGACCATCGATGCGGCCAAGGCAGGCAGTCCCTACTTCAGCAACTCAGAGACGGAAGGGGAGAGCCTCAGGATCTACAACTCCCCGATCATCGTTCAGGGGCAGTTGGCCGGTGTGCTCCAGGTGGGGCGCTCCCAGCAGATGCAGCGCCTCCTCGTTGCTAGTATCGCGAGGTTCCTTGGCCTATTCAGCCTGATTATCCTGGTGCTGTCCGCCGGCCTGGGATTCGTTCTGGCGCGGGTTGCCCTGGCGCCGGTGGAGCGTGTGACCAACGTGGCCGCCCACATCAGCGAGACCCAGGACCTGGGCAAGCGGGTGGAGCACCAGGGGCCGGCCGACGAGATCGGCCGGCTGGCCTCTACCTTTAACAAGATGCTGGATCGTCTGGCCGCAGCCCGGGGCTACCTGGAGGAGGCCTACGCCACCCAGTTGCGCTTCGTGGCCGACGTCAGCCACGAGTTGCGGACGCCCCTGACCACCATTCGGGGCAACCTGGAACTGTTGCAGCGCCTGGATACCGACGGCGACCAGGAGCAGAAGGAGATCCTGGCGGACGCGGTCTCCGAGTCCGGGCGCATGGTGCGGCTTGTGCACAGCCTGCTCGTCATCGCCCGGGCCGAGGCCGGGCGCCACATAGACAAGCGCCCGGTGCAACTGGGCCAGGTGGTCCAGGCCGAGGCCCGGCAGACGCCGTTGTTGGGAGAGGCCAGGTTTGAGACTGAACACCTGGAACTGCTGGAGCAGGCAGTGGTCGCCGGCAGCGAGGACTACCTGAAGCAACTGCTGCTGATCCTGCTGGACAACGCCTTCAAGTTCACGCCGCCAGACGGCCTGATCACCCTGACCGGCCTGCACCGGGATGGCTGGTGGGGGATCGAGGTCGCCGACACGGGACCCGGGATCGCCCCCCAGGACCTGGAGCACGTCTTCGACCGCTTCTACCAGGCCGGCAACCGCCCGACCGGCGGCTCCGGCCTTGGGTTGGCCATCGCCCGCTGGATCGCCACCGAGCACGACGGACGGATCGAGGTGGTCAGCGAGGTGGGGAAGGGTAGCCGCTTTACCTGCTGGTTTCCTGCCATTTAACCTGTGCGCCGCATTCCCGGTGTGCCGGCGGGGGCATTAGAGCGGGTAGTCATCTGGTAAAAAGGATCATCCCCTTGCTTCCTTCATTTTTTATCTTGTTTTAAGATTGTTTTCGGTTCAACTGGCTCTAACCTTCAGTGGGGGATTGTTTTCCCCCACTGAAGGTTAGAGCCAGTTAACTAGGGGCGTAGCCGCTCTTATCCCACCGCTTAAGAAGCGGGGGCATTAGAGCGGGTAGCCATCGTGTAACGGGGACACACTTTTACTGAAAACAATCTGCGTTGAAGGGGGTGAAAAAATGAAACAGTGGAAGAAATGGCTGGTGATTGCCCTTGCTGCAGTGATCCTGGGAACCGTCGCCGCAGGCTCGGCGGTGGCAGCCAATACCCAGAGTCCGGCTAATCCGGGACAGGTTTTCCTGGACAAGCTGGCCGGCGCCCTGGGCATTGACAGGGCCAAGCTGGATGCGGCCTTGAAGACGGCCGCCAACCAGACGATAGACCAGGCGCTGCAGGAGGGCCAGATTACCCAGCAGCAGGCTGACCAGATGCGCTCACATATCATCCAGGGGTTCCCGTTCTTTTGGATGAAAATGGGAGGTGGCAAAAATGGGGCCATGGGTGGTTTCAAGACCACTTTAAAACCTCTTGCCGATGCCCTGGGTATGGCTCCGCAGGACGTGATATCAGCCCTGAGCAGCGGCAAGAAGGTCTCCGATCTGGCTGCATCCAAGGGGATGACGGTGACCCAGGTCCAGGACAAGATACTGGCTGCGGTCAAGGCCCGGCTGGGTCAGGCGGTCAAGAGCGGCAAACTGACCCAGGCCCAGGCCGACCAGGCCTACAGCAAGCTCCAGCAAAACATCGCCTCCGGTAATTGGATCAATCAGTTGCAAAATGGCTGCCAGGGATTTCAAGGCCGGAACCAGGGCCAGCCACAGCAGCAGGCGTCATGATCACCATGGCGCCAGGCGCCACATGATCACCTCTCACATCCCCAAAAGGCCGGCGCTGCATTCGCAGTGACCCGGCTTTTTTCATGGCAGGCGCCAGGATAACCAATTTATGTAATGGTTCATATACTATATTGGAATCGCCAATTATCAAACATACGAGGTGGTGGCTTTAATGGCTTACGCTCGATTCATGCATGGGTCTCCGGGCACCTCCAACTTTGATGTCTATGCCGGCGGGAGACGGCTGTACTCAAATCTTAATTACGGAATGTATTCCGATTACCTGTATATTCCGGATGGCCTCAATCAGATCATGTTGTATCCGGCAGGAAGTCTGGTTAATCCGTTCGTCAGCAGCAGCATCGCTCTAACCCCCGGGGGTTACTACACGTTTGCCCTCAGCGGCTATCCCGGGGGCGTAACCATGCTGCCCCTTCCAGAGCAACTGCCGGCCATAAGCCCCGGACAGTCCTATATCAGGTTCGTGAACCTGTCGCCCAACGTCCCGAACGTGGATATTACCCTGCCGGACGGCACTGTACTCTTCAGCAATGTCGGGAATAACGCGCGCACCGGTTACATCGCCCTGAGCCCGGGCGCCTATTCGCTGCAGGTGTCTCCGACCGGGACGAGACAGGTTATCATGATCATGCCGTCTATTATCCTGGCGCCCGGTACTACCTATACCGTATCCCTGCTCGGACTGATGGGGAGCAGTTCCAACCCCCTGCGGGCTGTCGTTGCCCAGGATGGGACGGGACTCCCCACGGGGTGAAGACATGGAAAGCAACTCGCTTCGCTCGGGGATTCAGTGGGGGTCTGCACCCCCACTGAATTAGAATACAAGCTAAGCTGCCGAATTCATCTCCCGCTTGTAGAAGCGGGAGACTTCTTCGGTGTTGGACATATTCGTCCGGGTGTGGGTGTGCCAACGGTTGCACTGAAGCAGGAGTTGGGGGAAGCAAAAGGGTCGTCCCTTTAATTCCCCCCCTGCCTATCTTTTCTGGAATATCAGAATGAACTCGTGCACCTTGTTGATCCGGAATACTGATGGATAACCGAGGGGGCGCAGGTTGTTGTACTCCTGGCGCCGGTCCCAGATCACGATGTCGTCGAGGGCGAAGCCAATCTCCAGCATCTTTCCTGTGACATCCATGTGCAGGGGATAGAAATCGGATTTTTTACGGATGTCCATCACTATCACGATGCAGTAGGCCATCTGAGTCAGTGACAGGTAGACCCTGGCAAAGATCTCTTGCAAGCTCTTGAGGAAGTCATCATATCGCTCTATTTTGCCGAGATCGTCCGAATTATTACCGTAATTCCGGATGGTTTTTCCGTCTGCCGTGCGCTTTTGGTGCAAGATATCCCAGTAGGGGGGCGATGTGACACAGAGGCTGACAGATTCTGGCGCCAGGTACTGCAGGAGGTTCGAACTGCTGTCGTTGATCAGCCGCGGGTAGAATTCCGGAGCTCCCTGAATCCCTTCGAGCCTCTTTTTGGTTAATTCCAGATACTCTTGTGAAAGCTCAAACCCGACCGAGGGCATATCCTTGCCGTAGGCGGAACACATCGTGCTCCCGCTGCCCATGAAGGGGTCAAGCACGATACCCCTTCCCCGGTTGAATATCTCCAACAGTTTGTCTGTCACTGCGCAGGGAAACATTGCCGGATGGCCGTAGGCGCGCTCTTCACTTGTCTTGACATCATCCCAGATGCTGATGGAGTAACGCAGCCAGGTCTTGCCGTCCAGTTTGGATGGGTATTCGTCATGGCATCGGTTATCGATGATGATGGTCATGTGATCACTTCCTGAGAGTAAAGGCCGAATTGCCTGGTCTAATTTTAACACAAGCACAAGTGTTCTGACAATAAAAAGAAGGAAGGATATTGCGGTTTTCGGCGCATTTCGGTAAAATGTAAACCTGATGCCGGAAGAGAGACTTGCCCGGCACTAAAGAAAGGAACTTTTCAGGTAGCTTTACATATTTGAAGCAACTCGCTTCGCTCGGGGATTCAGTGGGGGTGCAGACCCACTGAATTAGAATACAAGCTAAGCTGCCGAATTCATCTCCCGCTTGTAGAAGCGGGAGATGAATTCGGTGTTATGTTAAAAACGGATACGATTCAACTGGGTCTTGGCTTCAGTGGGGGATTGCCTTCCCCCACTGAAGCTTATCAGTAAAACTTGGCTTGCGCCGAGCCGACCGGGGTACCCTCTGGGTCGGGTACCCCGCGAAGGCGCAAGCCTTAGTTGCACTGATCCAGGGGCTTAGCGCCACTTAGCTCCCACTTCAGTGGGAGTCTAGTGGCGGTTAGCCATCGGGTAACTCGTTAATACAGTGATGTAGCCGCTCTTACCTGTGTGCCCGTTTTCCCGGTGTGCCGGCGGGCTTTCAGCCAAGGCGGAGCCTTGAGCCGGCGTTCAGGCCGGGCGTTAGCCCGGA
>JBEKFU010000072.1:0-15152 GCA_050013155.1 Thermacetogeniaceae bacterium
GCCCGCCGGCACACCGGGAAAACGGGCACACAGGTAAGAGCGGCTACATCACTGTATTAACTGGCTCTAAGCTTCAGTGGGGGAAAGCAATCCCCCACTGAAGCCAAGACCCAGTTGAATCGCCCGTCAACGCACGGAACGGCAACAGAACAGGAGTAAGAATAAGGAATGGAGGCGCCGGTGGCAGGCGTTAGAGGCAGGATGGGGACCGGCGTCGCCTTGGAATAGGAGGTTAATCATTTGGCGGTTAGTGAACTGGCGACAAGAGCATCGGTTGGGTCTTCGACATATCCGCTCATCCACTGCCACGGCCTGATCAAGATCTATCCGCTGTCCGGGGTGGAGGTACACGCCCTGCGGGGCCTCGACCTGGACATCAACCGTGGCGAGATGATCGCCATCATGGGACCCTCCGGCTCCGGCAAGTCGACCCTGATGAACATCATCGGCTGTATGGACAGACAGACCGGCGGCGACTATTACCTGGACGGGGTGGACGTGTCCAGCCTGGGTGAGACCGAGCTGGCCGCCACCCGCAACCGGAAACTGGGCTTCGTCTTCCAGCGCTACAACCTGCTGGCCAGGGCGACCGCCTGGTACAACGTGGAACTGCCCCTGTTCTACGCCGGGATGGCGGGCGCCGAGGCCGAGGAACGGGCTATGGCCGCCCTCGACCTGGTCGGCCTGAGGGAGGTTGCAGAGCACTGGCCGAACCAGATGTCAGGCGGGCAGCAACAGCGGGTGGCCATCGCCAGGGCGATCGTCAAGCAGCCGCTGGTGGTCCTGGCCGACGAGCCCACCGGTGCTCTGGACACGGCGAGCAGCAGGGAGGTCATGGAAATCTTTCAAAAGATGCATCGCCAGCAGGGCGCAACGGTGGTGGTGATCACCCACGAGCCCTTTGTGGCCGACTTCTGCCAGCGCAAAGTGGTAATGCGGGACGGCCGGATCGTCAGTAACGACCGGGTGCCTGACTGGCACGACGTATAAAGGGGATGTATTCTCGAGCGCGCCCGGTCCACCGGACCCGGCACCGCCGCTTGCGGGCGCGATTCGAAGTTCGAAGGGAAAAAATCGAACATCGTTTGGGAATAGGGACATAAGGGAGGGGACACGCCTCTGAAAGCTTCGGAGGAATGTTCCCATGGGGGTGTAAGTTAATGGCGGTCAAATTCAGCATTCTGAGCGATTTTGCAATACGGGCCTTGAAGGCCAACAAGATGCGCTCCTTTCTGACTATGCTGGGGATCATCATCGGCGTGGGGGCTGTGGTGCTGATGATGGCCATCGGTCAGGGCGAGCAGCAGCAGGTGGCGGCCAACCTCGCTAGGCTGGGCACCAACCTGCTCATGGTGATGCCGGGGGCGTCCGGGCAGTTCGGGGTGCGCACCACAACCACCAACACCATGACCCTCGGTGACGCCACGGCTGCCGCCGGTCTGCCCGGCGTGGCAGAGGTGGCCCCGACGGTGCGGGCGAGCGGCATGGTGACCTACGGCGACCAGACCGATACCACTTCGACCACCGGCACCACCCCGGCCATTGTCGACCTCTCTTCCCTGACCATCGACCAGGGCCGGTTCTTCGACGACACCGATGTGCAGAGTATTGCCCCGGTGGCGGTGCTCGGGCAGACCGTGTACCAGACCCTCTATCCCAACGGTGGCAACCCGGTGGGCACCCAGATCCGGATCAAGAACGTGAGCTTCACGGTGATCGGCCTGCTGCAGACTATCGGAGCCGGAGCGGGAGGCGGCGATCAGGACGACGTCATCTACATCCCGGTGACCACCGCCCAGATCCGGCTGCAGGGGATCACCAACCAGACCATCAACCAGATGGAGGTGCAGGCGGCGTCAAAGGATGACATGAACAGCGTCCAGAACGCCCTGGAGGCCCTGCTGCGCAAGCGCCACCGGCTGAGCGCCAGCCAGGTGGATGACTTCCGGATCACCAACATGGCCCAGATCCAGCAGACGGCGGAGAGCATCACCGGCATCCTGACCGCCTTCCTGGCGAGCGTGGCCGGTATCTCCCTGATCGTCGGCGGCATCGGCATCATGAACATCATGCTGGTCTCGGTTACCGAGCGCACCCGGGAGATCGGGGTGCGCATGGCCATCGGGGCCTCCAGGCGGGACATTCTCCTACAGTTCCTGCTGGAGGCGGTGATGCTGAGCCTACTGGGCGCCCTGGTCGGGATCGTCTTCGGCATCGCCGGCGCCGAGGCCGTCTCCCTCTTAGCCAAGATGGCGACTCCCATCTCCATCGCTTCTATCCTGGTCTCGGTCGGTTTTTCCTTCGCGGTGGGCGTCTTCTTCGGCTACTACCCGGCGCGCAAGGCGGCCTACCTCAACCCTGCCGATGCCCTGGGCTACGAATAAGAGGATGGATCGGGTTTTGCTCAGCCCCGACCGCCTTTTTGTAGTCGCCGTGTTGTTCCGGCTGTCTTTGGCCATGAATCAACATGGGTCACTGCTGGCGTTGATCAGGATAATTTCCGGCAATTCGCTGGGTGTCTATCTGATGCACCCGGCGGTGTTATTTTTCCTGCATTCATATGTGTGGAACCAGGCCATACCCGGTTATCTCCTGGTGATCATCGGCCCGTTGGCGGCCATCGTTATCTCCTGCCTGATCACCCATTGGCTCGACAGCAACAAGTACACCCGCTTTATCGTGGGTGAGGCCGGGAAATAGTCACTCATAGACGGTAAAAATCGACTTCAGTTTCCTGAGGTCTATGACCGCTCAAAGAGCGAGGACGTCCAGCTCATCCGGTGTCCGTTTCCATCCAAAAATCACATGGCAGGGAAAGGACTTCAGGTACTTACAGCGAAAGGATTACTTACAACCAACAAGGCGAGGAGGTGACCAAAGTGAAAGAGGTGTACGTCAACGTGAACCGTTGTGTGGGTTGCAAGTCGTGCGAGCTCGCCTGCGCTGTCGCTCATTCACAGTCACAGTCGCTGCTGGGGGCGGTTTTTGAGGCAGTGCCCCCGCGCCGGCGCATTTTTGTCCAGGCAGTGGAGCGGCACGGTGTTCCCGTCAACTGTCGTCATTGCGAGGAGGCCGGTTGTGTCGTGGTCTGCCCCACGGGCGCCATGCATAAGGATGAGGCTTCCGGCATCGTCACGCACGACCGCACCCGCTGTATCGGCTGTGGCTTCTGTGAGATGGCCTGCCCGTTTGGGGTGATCACGCGCTATGCCGGCAGCAAGATCGTCACCAAGTGCGACCGCTGTCCCGGGTTGGAGACCCCGGCCTGTGTGACAGCCTGTCCGACCCGGGCGCTCCTCTTCATCTCTGCCTGGGAGGTACAGCAGAGAAGGCGTCAACAAACCGCAGAGCAGCTTTTTTCCGGAGAGTCTGCAACTGCCGCTCAGCAACTATAAAGGAGGCGTAGGGTTATGGCCGAGAGAAGTGTTGATCAGGCTTCACTGGAGATGTTGAAGAAGGCGGCCTGTGAAAATATCGGGACTGCCTGGGACCGTTATGAGAGGCAGCAGCCGCAGTGCGGCTTCGGACTGCTGGGGCTCTGCTGCCGGAACTGCAACATGGGGCCCTGCCGGATCGACCCCTTCGGGGATGGCCCGGAGGAGGGAGTCTGCGGGGCAACGGCAGACATCATCGCCGCCCGCAACCTGCTGCGGATGATCGCTGCCGGGGCGGCGTCCCATTCCGACCACGGGCGTGATATGGTAACCACCCTGTACGCCACTGCCAAAGGCGAGGCCCAGGGCTACCAGATCAAGGACGAGGCCAAGCTCCGCGCCCTGGCGGCGGAGTTCGGCATCGCCACCGAGGGCCGGAGCAAGGAGGAGATCGCCGCCGACCTCGCCCGGTCAGCGATGGAAGAGTTCGGGATGGCCAAGGGCACGCTGCAGTTCCTGAAACGCGCCCCGGCCAAGCGGCAGGCCCTCTGGGAGAAGCTGGGGATCGCCCCGCGGGGGATCGACCGCGAGGTGGTGGAGGCGATGCACCGCACCCACATGGGGGTGGACAACGACTACGTGAATCTCGTCCTGCACGGTGTGCGCACCGCTCTGAGCGACGGCTGGGGCGGTTCCATGCTGGCCACCGAGTTCTCCGATATCCTGTTCGGAACCCCGGCGCCGGTGCAGGGAACCTGCAACCTGGGAGTGTTGAAGCCGGACCAGGTGAATATCATCGTTCACGGCCACGAGCCCACCCTGTCCGAGATGCTCGTGCTGGCCGCCGGCGATCCGGAACTGCTGCAGAAGGCACAGGATGTCGGCGCCAAAGGGATCAACATCTGCGGCATGTGCTGCACCAGCAACGAACTGCTGATGCGCCACGGTGTGCCCATCGCCGGCAACTTCCTGCAACAGGAACTGGCAGTGATCACCGGGGCGGTGGAGGCGATGGTGGTCGACGTCCAGTGTATCATGCCGGCGCTGGCGAATGTGGCCAAGTGCTACCACACCAGGCTGATCTCCACCTCGCCCAAGGCCAAGTTCCCCGGGGCGGAGCACGTCCAGTTCGATGAGCACTCTGCTCTGGACACAGCCAAACAGATTATCCGGATGGCTGTTGAGAATTATCCCAAGCGGAAGCAGAACCTGGTGCAGATTCCCGACCGGCAGATGTCCTTCATCGGCGGCCTGAGCGTGGAAGCCATTTTAAAAGCCCTGGGGGGCAGCCTGAACCCGCTGCTGGATGCCATCAAGGCCGGGCAGATCAAGGGGATCGCCGCCATCGTCGGCTGCAACAACCCCAAGACCACCCAGGACCAGGGGCACATTGTCCTGGCCCGGGAGTTGATCAAGAACGACGTGCTGGTAGTGGAGACCGGCTGCGCCGCCATCGCCTGTGCCAAGGACGGCCTGCTGCTGCCAGAGGCTGCCGCCGAGGCTGGCCCCGGCCTGCGGGCGGTCTGCGAGTTGCTGAAGGTGCCGCCGGTCTTCCACATGGGCTCCTGCGTGGACATCAGCCGCATCCTGGTGATGGCGTCGGCGGTGGCCAGCGCCCTGGGCGTGGACATCAGCGACCTGCCAGTGGCCGGCGCCGCCCCCGAATGGATGTCAGAGAAAGCGGTGGCCATCGGCGCCTATGTGGTGGGCTCCGGCATCTTTACCGTGCTGGGCACGGTGCCGCCGGTGCTGGGCGGCAAGGGCCTGGTCGACCTGCTGACCAGGGGCGCCGAGGGAGTGCTGGGAGCGGTCTTTGCCGTGGAGCCGGACCCCCTGAAGGCAGCCTCGCTGATCCTGGAGCATATTGCAGCCAAGCGCAAGGCCCTTGGAATTTGAGAAGTGTGATGTGGGATGTTGGAAGCGGCGGGTACCCGCTTGCGGGCGCGAAGGGATTGGTGGAGTTGACGCGCAGTCCAGCACTCAACCCTGATGATCAGTTCCGGTTGAACAGACGCCTCTGCAGGTTAATGAAGCTGTCGCCTTGGTTGAGTGCTGGACAATGCCAACAAGAATCTCACCGCTAAGGCGCTCGCTAAGGGGGTACCCGACCTCTCACATCCCATAAGACGGGGGTGATGTATGTGGATGATGCCGAGATCCGGGATGTGATCGCCGGACATCAGGAACGTAACGGCAGGGTGACGGCGATCCTGGAAGACCTGCAGCAGCGCTGCCGCTATCTTCCGGAGCAGGCGCTCCGGATTGTGGCCGGGGAGCTTGGCCTGCCGTTGACTCAGCTTTACGGGGTGGCCACATTCTTCGCAGCCTTCAGTCTGGAGCCGCAGGGCCAGCACCTGGTCAGCGTTTGCCACGGTACTGCCTGTCACGTCAAAGGCGCCGGCCGGGTCAGCGAGAGCCTGGAGCGGGAACTGCAGGTGGCGATCGGTAAGACCACCGGGGACGGCCAGTTCACGCTGAAGTCCGTGCGCTGCCTGGGCTGCTGCAGCCTGGCGCCCGTGGTCAGCATCGACGGTCGTGCTTACGGAAGAATGAAGCCGGATACGGTAGAGGCAGTGTTGTCAGACTGGCGGGGAGGCGATCGGCGTTGAATTCTGCGGAGGCGGTGTTAGAATCCCTGCAGCGCCAGGGCCTCAGTTCGCTGTACCCGGACCGGATCAGGATCACTGTCGGCCGGGCGACCTGCGGGCTGGCAGCCGGAGCGGATGCTGTTTACCAATACATACGAGAAGAAGCTGATCGAAGACGGCTCGATCTTCAGATCGTCTCAACCGGCTGCCTGGGCTGGTGCCAGCAGGAACCGCTGGTCACGGTGCAGGCGCCGGGTCGACCCCGCCTGGTCTATGGCCGGGTTGACCAGGCCCTGACCGGAGAGATCCTGGACGGCGCAGGCGGTGGCAGCTTTCCCGAGAGCAGGCTGATCGGCAAGATCTATGCCGACGAGGTGCTGCTGACCGGGCAGCGGATCTTTTTGACCGGAGAGCCTGAATCCGGCCCGGTCCTGGATCAGACCTCGTTTTACGCTCCGCAGTTGAAGGTTGTTACCAGGAACTGCGGCTATATCGACCCCGGCAGCATTGCCGAATACGCCGCCCGGGGCGGCTACCGGGCCTTGTGGAAGGCGTTGCAGGCGCAGCCGGAACAGATTATCGACGAGATCACCGCCTCCGGCCTGAGGGGCCGGGGCGGCGGCGGTTATCCCACGGGACGGAAGTGGCAGGCCACCAGGCGTCAGCCCGGTGATGTCAAATACGTCATCTGCAACGCCGACGAGGGAGACCCCGGGGCGTATATGGACCGTAGCGTCCTCGAGGGGGACCCGCACACCGTCCTGGAGGGGATGATCATCGGCGGCTATGCCATCGGCGCCCGGAGCGGGATCATCTACGTGCGCTCGGAGTACCCGCTGGCCGTAGTCAGGCTCCAGGAGGCGATCGGTGAGGCCAACCGGGTGGGCGCCCTCGGTAAGAACATCTTCGGCTCCGGATTTGACTTCCAGATCGAGGTGGTCAAGGGGCAGGGCGCCTTCGTCTGCGGCGAGGAGACCGCCATGATCGCCGCCATTGAAGGAAAGGCCGGGGAGCCCCACCCGCGCCCGCCCTATCCTTCCGAGGCCGGCCTGTGGGGCAAGCCTACCTGCATCAACAACGTGGAGACCTGGGCGAACGTGCCCCCGATCATCATGCGGGGCAGCGGGTGGTTTACAGGCATCGGAACGGAGTCCAGCAAGGGCACCAAGGTCTTCGCCCTGGTGGGAGAGATCTCCAACAACGGCCTGGTCGAGGTGCCGATGGGCACCACCCTGCGCCAGGTAGTGGTTGACGCCGCCGGCGGTGCCGGGCGTTTTGCCCTCAAGGCGGTGCAAACCGGCGGCCCCTCGGGCGGGTGCATCCCGGCCGGCATGTTTGATCTCCCGGTGGATTACGAGGCGCTCACCGGCGCGGGCTCGATCATGGGCTCCGGCGGTATGGTGGTGATGGACGAGCGCACCTGCATGGTCGATGTGGCCCGCTTCTTCCTCTCCTTCACCCGGGATGAGTCCTGCGGCAAGTGCATGGCCTGCCGGGAGGGCACCTGGCAGATGCTGCAGATACTCGACCGGATCGCTGAGGGCAGGGCGGTCATGGAGGACCTGGAGTTGCTGGAGAGGCTTGCCCTGGCCGTCAGGGACGCATCCCTGTGCGGGCTGGGGCAGACAGCCCCCAGCCCCGTGCTGAGCACCCTGAGGTATTTCCGGGATGAATACGAGGCGCACATCCGTGACGGTTTCTGTCCCGCTGGAGTCTGCAAGGGGCTGTTCCGCCTCGTGATCGACCAGGAGGCCTGTACCGGGTGCGGGCGTTGCGCCAGGGTGTGCCAGGCCGAGGCGGTCAGCGTGATCGGGGATGTGGCCGGTCAGGAGACAGCTAAGAAGTATCTGGTGGATCAGGAACGGTGCGTCCAGTGCCGCTCCTGCCTGGATGCCTGCGCTCACAGGGCTGTCAGGGTGATCCCCCGGGGAGGTGCGGTTGTCGATGCAGATTGATATTAACGGAAGAACTATCCCGGTGCAGGCTGGGCAGACGGTCCTGGATGTGGCCCGGGAAGAGGGGATCTGGATTCCCACCCTGTGCCACCACCAGGGGTTGGAGGCCTACGGGGCGTGCCGGCTCTGCCTGGTGGAGACCGGCTCCGGAGACCGCGGCAGGATCGTTGCTTCCTGCGCCCTGCATGTCTCTGACGGGCTGATGGTGGGGACGGATAGCCCCCGGGTGCGTGAGATCCGGGAGATGATCATGCAGTTGCACCTGGCGGTGGCGCCGGATGCTCCCCGGGTACGAGAGTTGGCCCAGCAGTTGGGGGTCGGGCAGCCTGTGCTGGCACGGCACGGTGACGGCCAGTGCACCCTGTGCGGTATCTGCGTCCGGGTGTGCCGGCAGGTGGGGGCAAACGCCATCGGCTTCGCTTTCCGGGGTTCCCGGCGTCAGGTGACGGCGCCTTTCGGCGCCCGGGCGGCCGGCTGCCTTGGCTGCCGGGCCTGTGAGGAAAGCTGTCCCACCGGTGCGATTGTCTTCTCCGAGAGCGGCGGACGGCTCTTTGGCGAGCACTGGCAGTCAGACGTGCCGCTGTCCAGGTGTGCGGTTTGCGGACGGGCATTTGCGCCGCAGCCGCTCCCCGGGCATCTGCAGCAGCGTTATGGCCTGGAGTTCCAGCAGGCCGACCGCTGCCCCGAATGCCGCCGTCAACAGGCTGCGGCTAGTCTGACCGCGCAGGCCAGGTACAATCTGTCTCCATGAGCCTGACGCTCTCTTGAAGGAAAACAGGGGCGATCGGGTTCATCTCGATCGCCGATTGCACTTGAATGAGTCTTTCCGGTTTATCACAGATGACTACCCGCTCTAATACCCCCGCTTCTCTGAAGCGGTGGGATAAGAGCGGCTACGTCACTGTATTAACGAGTTACCCGATGGCTAACCGCCACTAAACTCCCACTGAAGTGGGAGCCAAGTGGCACTAAGCCCCTGGATCAGTGCAACTATGGCTTCCGCCTTCGCCGAAGGCTTCGGCAGGACGATCGATTACCTGCGTATTTCTATAACCGACCGCTGCAACCTGCGGTGTCTCTACTGCATGCCTGCCGGGGGGATCAGGGTGAAGCCCCGCGACGAGATCCTGCGCCTGGAGGAACTGCTCCACCTGGTCAGGATAGCGCTGCAACTGGGGATCAACAAGTTCCGGCTGACTGGCGGTGAGCCCCTGCTGCGGCGCGGGGTCGTCCCCTTTATCCAGGCCTTGGCCCTGCTGCCGGGTGTGGCCGACCTGGGTCTGACCACCAACGGTATGCTGCTGGCCCATTTGAACGAGCAACTGTGGGAGGCCGGGGTGCGGCGCCTCAACGTCAGCCTGGACACCCTGGATCCGGTGAAGTACACGCAGATGACCAGGGACGGAGACTTCCACCAGGTTTGGGACGGCATTATGGATGCCCTGGCCGTGGGCTTCCGGCCGGTCAAGCTCAACGTGGTCGCCCTGAATCAATTCAATGACCGGGAGTGGGTGCAGTTCGCCCGCCTTACATATGAGTATCCTCTGCACGTCAGGTTTATCGAGATCATGCCGGTAGGCGCCAGTTGGGAACTGGCAGGAAGCCACTTTGCTTCCAGCCGCCAGGTACGGGAGAGGATCGAGCAGGCCCTGGGGGCGCTGGACCCTGCTGAAGCGGTGGCCGGCAATGGACCCGCCAGCAGTTACCGGTTGTCCGGCGCCCAGGGGACGATCGGCTTCATCGACGCCGTGAGCAACCACTTCTGCGACCGCTGCAACCGCCTGCGGCTGACCGCCGACGGCAAGCTCCGCCCCTGCCTCCACGACCAGCGGGAGGTGGAACTGCTCCAGGACCTGCGGTCCGGAGCTAGCGATACGGAGTTGCAGGATCTCTTCCGGACCGCCCTGCTGATGAAGCCGGCGAACTACCACGAGGCGACGGGCGCCCCGGCGAATGGGCGTGGCATGTGTCAGATCGGGGGTTGAATCAATGTCCGGGTTGACCCATTTTGACGAGCGCGGGCGGGCGCGCATGGTCGACGTCGGCGCCAAGCAGGAAACAGAGCGCCTGGCCAGGGCCAGAGCAGCAGTGACCATGAAACCGGAAACCCTGGACCTGATCAGGGCCGGGGGGATAGCCAAGGGTGACGTGCTGGCAGTGGCCCAGACCGCCGGCATCATGGCGGCCAAACGTACATCCGGGCTGATCCCCATGTGCCACCTGCTGCTGCTGGATGAGGTCGGGCTGGACTTTCGCCTGGACGAGCAGCGGAGCGCCGTGGAGATCGAGGCCTGGGTCCGCAACCATGGCCGGACCGGCGTGGAGATGGAGTCCCTGACCGCGGTGAGCGTGGCCGCCCTGACCATCTACGACATGTGCAAGGCGGTCGACCGGGGCATGGTGATCGGAGAGATCCGGCTGGTGGAGAAGTCCGGGGGCAAGAGCGGCGCCTATCTCAGAGAAGGGGAGCAACAATGGCCAAGATCATAGCGGTATGCACCAGTCAGAACAAGGAGGAGCGCAAGACCGACGTCGGCCAGGGGTTGCTGGTGACGGACCACGGGCTGCAGGGGGACGCCCACGCCGGGCCCTGGCACCGCCAGGTGAGCCTGCTGGCCGTGGAGAGCATCGACAAGATGCGAGCCCTGGGGCTGAACGTCGGCCCCGGTGATTTTGCCGAAAATCTCACCACTGAAGGCATAGAACTGTTCACCCTGCCCATCGGCGCCAGGATCAAGCTGGGAGCCGAGGCTCTCGGCGAGGTGACCCAGATCGGGAAGGTCTGTCATGACCGGTGCGCTATCTACTATCAGGCCGGGGACTGTATCATGCCCCGGGAGGGGATCTTCATCCGGGTCTTGCGGGGTGGCCCGATCAAGGTCGGAGACCCGGTGGATGTTGTTGCAGGCTAAAAAGACATGCATCCGACACCTGTTGGAGGTGGCAACTGTTGCGAGTGGCGATTTTAACGGCCAGCGACAAGGGATCGCGCGGTGAGCGAGAGGATCTCAGTGCCGCCGCTATCAGAGAGATGGTGGCTACCATCGGGGCGGAGGTGGTCGCATACGATGTGGTTCCTGATGAGAGAGATATACTGTCAGCTAAGCTGATCGAATACGCAGACGTTCTCCGGGTTGATCTGGTATTGACCACCGGCGGCACCGGGTTGGCCCCACGGGATGTGACCCCGGAAGCTACCCTGTCCGTGGTATCCAGGGTGATCCCCGGTATTCCCGAGGCGATGCGGACCGCCGGCCTGCAGCATACACCTCACTCCATGCTCTCCCGCGCTGTGGCCGGAAGCCGCGGCCGCACCCTGATCGTCAACTTGCCGGGCAGCCCCCGTGCCGTCCGGGAAAACCTGGCGGTGATCCTGCCGGCACTGCCTCATGCCCTGGGCATCCTGCAAGGGAGCGCCGGGGAGTGCGCCCGCCCGGACAATCAGCATCCGTAGGCTGCAAAAGAGCATTTGTTCAGGGAATAGAGCGGCCATCCTTATCTGCCACCAGGGAACCGAGCACCCGCTGCAACTACTGCAGCACTGATCTTCAATGAAGAGAGCGACTTCAAGTAAATGGGGATAAGCGTGGTATAAAGCAGTAGGCCCACAGCAACCTGCGCTCCGGCTGATCGAGATCCTACCCCGAAGCCTGCAAGAACCTTTCGGCTCCTGCAAACCTCTTTCGAACCCCGACCAACCTTTGCCCGACCGGTCAGGGATCCCCTCGGAGCCTGCAAGAACCTTCCGGCTCTTGCAAACCCCTGCGGAACCCCAGCCAGTCTGCGCTCGGCCGGTATGGATCCAACCTCTCGAGCCTGCCATAACCGGTCTGGCTATGGCAAACCCTTATTGAACCCATATCGACCTTAACTCCGGCCATTGCAGATCTGCCAAGGGAATACCTTTTTCGACCTGCAAAGACCTTTGCTCGACTACTGCAGATTTCTTTTGAGACCTGCAGTAGTCTTAGCTCGGCTGCTGTGAACCTGCCTATATTGTTTCCGAAAAATCAAATCATATTCTGCCTTGAAAGAGTTAATTGGTTGGTTGATTTCGGCACGCCCGACACAATTGGCAGGCACCCGGCTGCGCAGACAGGGGTATATTCTGCTGGTATCAGGGGAAAACTTAGGAAGTAGGCATCAAGAATTAACAGCACAAGCAGCGCCTGACTTTGCTTCTAAAAATGATTAACGCGGGAGATATGAAGCCAAAACATCTCCATTGGTGTGCGAAATGCCTGATAATTGCCTGTCATTGTCTTCTATGGGTTTGCGTTTCTTTTTAGCAGAAACTATTATTATATATAGGTGTTAGCACTCAATATAGTCGAGTGCTAACAAGTGTTAGGAAAAATATGGAAAAAGGAGGTCTGGTTGTGAAGCTGAAACCGCTGGGCGACAGGGTCGTACTCAAGCTCGTAGAGCAGGAAGAAAAGACAAGAGGCGGCATCCTGCTGCCGGACACCGCCAAGGAAAAGCCCCAGAAGGGGGCAGTGTTGGCGGTCGGATCCGGCAAGATGCTGGACAGTGGAGAGAAAATCCCCCTGGATGTGCAGGTCGGGGACAAGGTTATCTTTGGGCGGTACTCCGGTACCGAGATCAAGGTTGAGGGAGAAGAGTATCTGATCGTGAGCGAGCGGGACATTCTCGCCGTCGTCGACTAAAAACCGGGAGGTATGTAGCGGATGCCAAAGGATCTCAGTTTTCGCGAAGCAGCCCGTGTTTCGCTTGAAAGAGGGGTCAACAAGCTGGCCAACACCGTGAAGGTGACGCTGGGGCCGAAGGGGCGCAACGTGGTTCTGGAAAAGAAGTGGGGCCCGCCCCAGATCACCAATGACGGGGTGACCATTGCCAGGGAGATCGAACTCGAGGATGCCTGGGAGAACATGGGGGCACAGCTCGTCAAGGAGGTGGCCACCAAGACCAACGATGTGGCCGGCGATGGCACCACCACCGCCATTGTGCTGGCCCAGGCGATGATCAGGGAAGGCATGAAGAACGTGGCCGCCGGCGCCAATCCGATGATTGTCAAGCGGGGTATCGAGAGGGCAACCGAGGCGGTAGTGGCCGAGATCAAGAAGATGTCCAGAGCGGTGGAGAGTAAGGAAGCCATCGCCCAGGTAGCCTCGATCTCGGCGGCCGACCAGGAGATCGGCGACTGGGTGGCTGCCGCCATGGAGAAGGTGGGCAACGACGGGGTGATCACCGTCGAGGAGTCCAAGACCATCGGTACCACGCTGGAAGTGGTAGAGGGGATGCAGTTCGACAGGGGTTACCTCTCCGCCTATATGGTCACCGATGCCGATAAGATGGAGGCCCTGTTGGAGGACCCCTTCATCCTGCTGTATGACAAGAAGATCTCCACCATTGCGGATATCGTTCCTATCCTGGAAGCGGTTGCCCAGGCTGCCAGGCCGCTGCTGATCCTGGCCGAGGACGTGGAGGGCGAGGCGCTCGCCACACTGGTGGTCAACCGGATCAGGGGCGCTCTCACCTGCGTGGCCGTGAAGTCGCCGGGCTACGGCGACCGCCGGAAGGCCATCCTCGAAGACGTCGCCATCCTCACCGGAGGCACGGTGATCAGCGAGGAGGCGGGTTACAAGCTGGAGCACGCTACCATAGACATGCTCGGCCGGGCCGGGAGGGTGGTGGTCGCCAAGGAGGAGACCACTATCGTCGAAGGCCGGGGCAACACTGAGGAGATCGAGAAGCGGATCGCCACGATCAAGTACCAGTTTGATGAGTCCACCTCCGATTACGACCGGGAGAAGCTGCAGGAGCGCATGGCCAAATTGGCCGGAGGCGTGGCGGTGATCCAGGTGGGAGCGGCTACCGAGGTGGAACTGCGGGAGAAGAAGCACCAGATCGAGGATGCCCTGGCGGCTACCAGGGCGGCAGTTGAGGAGGGCATCGTCGCCGGCGGCGGCCTGGCCCTGCTGAGGGCAATTCCCGCCCTGAGCCGGATCGAGGGCCATGGGGACGAGGCGACAGGAGTCCGCATCGTGAGAAAGGCTCTTGAGGAGCCGATGCGCCAGATCGCCAGCAACGCCGGCGCTGAAGGCTCCGTGGTGGTGGAGAAGGTCAGGGAGATGGAGCAGGATGTGGGCTTCAATGCGTTAACTGGCAAGTACGAGAACATGTTCGAGGCGGGAATCGTCGACCCGGTCAAGGTGACCCGCTCCGCCCTGCAGAACGCCGGCAGTATCGCCGCCATGCTGCTGACCACCGAGTGCCTGATCGCCGACAAACCGGCGGAGGAGGATGCGGCGCCGAAGATGTCGTCAATGTCTAACATGCCGATGATGTAATTCTTGGAGCTAAAGTCCTTGTGCTGCAATGGTTTCAAATTTCAAGATCACGTCAAGATCACATCGTACACTTGTACCCGTATATTAAGGCCTTTCTTCGTACATCTGTTCGATGGTTTGAACTATCGCTTCACGCATTCCCGTTAAAACGTGGGCGTAGGTTTTTTCGATGGTAGCCGGGCTGTCCCCCAGACGCTCGGCTACTGCTTTTATGCTGTGATTCCCATCCTTGAGCAACATCGTGGCGTGCAGATGACGCAGCCGGTGCATCGGAAGGTAAGGAAGGCCTGATCCACTAACCAAGCAAACGTAAGCTTCCCGTGCTTCACGGTAGGGCAACCTTACACCTCTACGTTTACAGAATACCAGATTTTCAGGATTGTACCCTTCGCCGTGGAGGAGTTTTTCCTTACCCTGTTGAGTTCTATGCTTCGATAGCATCTTTATGGTGCCCTGGTCGAGTGGCACTTTTCTTGTGCCATATTTTGACTTTGGCGGATTATACCCCTTTGCCGTTGCGGTTCTGGTGATAGAGATTGTGCCAGCCACAAAGTCGATGTCCGTCCAACGTAGCGCCAGGATCTCACCAATTCTCGCCCCGGTCTTGAGTAACAACATGAACAGCGCAGTGTAACGCAACAGACAGGTCTTGAGGAAGCTATTAAAGTGTTTGACCTGCTGCTCATCCCACACGACTTTTTCTGTCAGCTCGGGTTTGGTAATAATCACGCCCTGGCACGGATTTTTGACGACATAGCCCAGCTCGACGGCATGCCCCATCATTGTGTGGAATCTCTGGAAATGGTTGTAAATAGTAACTGCGGCCAGATGCCCCGATGTTGACATCTCGTTTACCGCCCGCTGCAGCATGTCCGTCCGGAGATCGGATAGTAAGACTTTGCAGCCCAGATATTTTTTAAACGT
>JBEKFU010000073.1:0-15786 GCA_050013155.1 Thermacetogeniaceae bacterium
CAGGAATTTTGATCTAGCTTGGTTGTCACTAGATCATTCCCTTGGAGTATTATACCATGCCATGTGGGCAAATTGCAAACATATTTTCGCTGGCCTAACTCACGACTGAAGTTACGAGTTGCTCACTCTTCATCCCGTTCCGGGAAGATTCTCCGAATCACAGCCCAAGAAACACTCACCCTGTTGCCATATCCCGCTCCGGCGCTCTATGGCCTCCCGGACATTGCTCAGCAGTTCTGCCGCAGTATAAGGCTTGGGCAGGAAGAGCAGCCCCTCCCGTTGGATCTGGTCCAGGCTGGCCCGTTCATCTGCGTAGCCGCTGAACAGGATCGCCTCGAGAGACGGCTGCTGCAGGCGCAACCGGCGGACCAGGTCGATCCCCTGGCCGTCCGGCAGGACGGCGTCGCTGAGCAGCAGGTCCCAACCGGCGCCTGGTTGCTCGAAGGCCTGGCAGGCCTCGATCACCGTCCTGCACGACTGCACTGTATAGCCATTCTCTGCCAGCAGGCTCAAGGTCAGGGCGGCCACGTCCGGATCGTCCTCCACCAGCAGGATGCTCTCTCCGCTGCCCCGCAGGCAGGACGTGGAGATCGGCTCGTCCTGAACATCTTCCGGTTCGTCAGCCAGGTCATGTGCCGGCAGGTAGACCCTGAACGTGGTGCCGGCGCCGGGTATGCTTTCCACGTCTATCCATCCATTATGGGTTTCCACGATTCCGTAAGCGACCGACAGGCCGAGCCCGGTTCCTTTGCCCACCTCTTTCGTAGTAAAAAAGGGCTCGAAAATGTGAGGCAGATACTGCTTTTCGATGCCTATGCCCGTATCGCTCACCGACAGGCAGACAAAGCTTCCGGCATAGCCCCGGACTGGCGCCGTGGTTTGGTCAAACACCACGTTCTCGGTCTTGATAGCGATCATTCCGCCACCCTGCATAGCATCCCGGGCGTTGATGGCCATGTTGATCACCACCTGTTCGATGTTGGTGGCGTCGGCATACACCGGCCGGAGGTCCGGCGCCAGGTCCAAACAGATTGCCACGTCCTCCCCGATGAGACGCTCCAACATCTCCTGGAGTTCTCTGACATCAGCGTTGAGGTCGAGCAGCACCTTGAACTGGGGGTGCTTGCGCCCGAACAGCAGCAACTGGCGGATCAGGTTGGCGGATTTTTCGGTGGCCAGGCGGATTCTCTTGAAGGCCTTGCTGAAAGAGGTATTCTCGTGAGCAAGGCCCATGTTCAGGTCCACGCTGGCCTGGATCACGGTAAGCTGATTGTTCAGGTCATGGGCAATCCCTCCGGCCAGTTGCCCGACCGCCTCCATCTTTTGAGACTGCAGGAGCTGCTGTTGAATGCTGTTGATCCTCTCGAAGGCCCGCTGCACCTCGCCGAAGAGGCGGGCGTTTTCCATGGCGGTGGAGATGTATAGAGCGAGCGTATCCGCCATGGCCCGCTGCTGCCCCGAAAACCCGTTTACCTGCTTGGACAGAAGCTCGTACACTCCGAACAGGGTTTCCCCGTAATGAATAGGCACCAGGTAGCAGGATTTGATGCTCGGCTCCAGCCTCACCCACCCGGGTTTGGTATACACGTCCGGTATGTACAGCGACTTGCGCTCCCGGGCGACCAGGTCGGCAAACCCCCGCTCCTCATCCAGGTTGAACCGGAGCTGCAGCCGGGTTTGCAAAAAAAGCTCCTCGGGCATACCGGCGCTGCTGGTCAGACAGAGCACCCGGCTGTCAGCGTCATAGGAGTAGTACTCCACCCAGGCGGCGCCGGTGATCTCCCGGGCTACTTCGATAACCCGGGAAGCCACCGCCTCCTCATAAACGGCCTCACCGCGCCCGCCAGGGCGCGCCCGGTCCCCTGGACCCGGCACCGCCGCCCTGGCGCCGGTGTCGGCCATCAGTTGTTTGGACGGTTCAAAGATCTCCTGCAAAGCGCTGTGCATCGCCTCATAGATCCGGCTCTGGGCCTGCAACTCGCTTTCTTTCGTTTTTAAGGAAGTCACGTCCTCGCAAACAATAGCCCTGTGCTTGTAAGCCCCCTGCTCATCCCTGACCAGCGAGACGTTCAGGCGTCCCCAGACCACCTCGCCGTCCTTGCGCACAAACCGCTGCTCCAGCATGCATGTCTGGCGATCGCCGGCCAGTTTGTCGTTCAGGGTTTTTTCCAGGCTGTTCTCCTCCATTGGCACGAATTGCGCTATCTTCTTATAAAGGATCTCCTGGCGGGGAAAACCCAGGAAGCCGCAGAAGGCTTCATTGACCATCAGAAAGCTGGCATCCCTATCGATCAGAGCCACCCCGACCGAAGCGTTGGCGAAAAGCGACTGGAAACGGGCCTCGCTCTCCATGAGCCGGTCCTTCACCCACCTGCGCTCGATGATCTTGGTTGACAGATCATGGTTGACCAGGGCCAACTCCCGGGTTCGCTCCGATATCACCCGTTCCAAACCCTGATTGATATCGATCAGGTTCAACCGGGCCTCTTTTTTCATATCCGAAAAGCCACCCACCAGCCAGGCAGCGAGGACGATCACACCGGCATAGACTGCATTCATCTGGAAGAGCCGGTCAGGAGAGCCATGAGAAGTGAGCAGGCTGGCAATCAGCAGGTAGGCTCCGACAGCAACGGCGGCACCCACGCCCCACCGTTTGCCCCGGGCGGTGGACATGATGATCACCGGAATCAGCAGCAGCACCCGCACCGGGCTGTTGGCATTCCCCGTTAAGACAACGCAGGCGAGAATCAGGGCGAGCAGGAGGGCAATGCAGATGGAATCCAGCAGCCTGCGGTACCGGAAGCCAGCCAGAGATTTGTTGAAAATAATCGAAGCGGCCTTGCTCATCTGTTCTCCTCCGTGATGAGTTTGCAATAATAATATACCACAATTTGGTCGTAGACCGCTAAGAGCCGCAACCTAAATTTTATACGACGATCGGTACTTTTAGCACATTTTTGGGGGTATCCACATATGTGGTAACTGTGTGCAACAAAGTTAGCCCCGGGCAAAAATTTTAACCCTTTTTGCTTTACCGAGCACTAAAAAAGGCTCCTTCCCTTCGAGGTTGGAGCCTTTTTGGAGACTACATTCTTTTGTCCCTGCAGCCTTACAGCTTGCTCACGTTGGCCGCCTGGGGCCCGCGGTTGCCCTGGACGACGTCGAACTGCACTCTCTGTCCCTCTTCAAGGGTCTTGTAACCTTCGCCCTGAATCGCCGAATAGTGGACGAAGATGTCACCGCCTTCATCCTGCTCGATAAAGCCGTAACCCTTTTCGGCGTTGAACCACTTGACTTTCCCTTGCATTGCTTTGCGCCTCCTTCCATATTTCATTCAAAGCGGAATACCTTCAAAGCACCTTGCCCTTTCCATATATCAGGAGGCGGCAAAAGTCTTTTCAGTTCTTCCTGACTTCTAGACTATCTTAATACAAACCCTTGTAAAATGCAACTTCCCTGCCAAAGAAATCACCATAATACCCCATTTTGGCGAACCACCCACCCTTACTTGGCAGCGGCGGGGGCGGGCGCCTGCTTGATGCTGAACGTCAGATCGTCCCCGGCGGCGCCCACGGTGACCACATCGCCGTCCTTGATCTTGCCCTGCAGCATCTCCTCGGACAGCCGGTCCTCCACCATGCGCTGGATCACCCGGCGCAGCGGCCGCGCTCCGTACATCTGGTCATTGCCCTTCTTCACCAGCAGGTCCTTGGCGGTATCGGTGAACTCCAGGTACAGCCCGTACTCGGCGATGCGCCTGGCCACGCTCTTCAGCATCAACCCGACGATCTGTTTCATGTGCTCCTCGCTCAGTGTGTGGAAGACGATGATCTCATCCACCCGGTTCAGGAACTCGGGGCGGAAGGTGCGCTTCAACTCCTCCGTCACCCGCTCCTTCATGGCCTCATAATCTTTAACAGCGGCGTCCATACCCTCGGGCTTGAAGCCCATCCGGGACTCTTTCCTGATCAGGTTGGCGCCCACGTTGGAGGTCATGATCACCACGCTGTTGCGCATGTCCACCGTACGCCCCTTGGCGTCGGTCAGCCGCCCGTCCTCGATCACCTGCAGCAGCACGTGGAACACGTCCGGGTGCGCCTTCTCGATCTCGTCGAACAGCACCACCGAGTAGGGACGCCGGCGCACCGCCTCGGTCAACTGCCCGGCCTCCTCGTAGCCGACGTAGCCCGGAGGGGCGCCCAGCAGGCGGGAGACTGTATGCTTCTCCATGTACTCGGACATGTCAAAGCGGACCATAGCATCCTCGTCCCCGAACAGCGCCTCCGCCAGGGCGCGGGCCACTTCCGTCTTACCGACGCCGGTGGGCCCGAGGAAGATGAAGGAGCCGATCGGACGCTTGGGGTCTTTCAGTCCGGCCCGTGCCCGCCTGATCGCCCGGGCCACGGCGGCCACCGCGTCCTCCTGGCCGATCACCCGCTCGTGCAGCACGTCCTCCATGTGCAGCAGGCGCTCGGATTCCTCCTCGCGCAGCTTTTTGACCGGTACCCCGGTCCAACTGGAGACGATGGTGGCGATGTCCTCTTCGGTGACGATGGACTCCTCCAGTTCCTTGCGCTGGTTCCAGTTGTTCTTGATCTGCTCCAGGTCTGCCCGCATGCGCTGCTCCTGGTCACGGAGAGCCGCCGCCTTCTCGAACTCCTGTCCGACCACGGCAGCCTCCTTCTCCTTCTGCAGCAACTCCAGTTTCTCCTCCACTTCCTTGACGTCCGGCGGGGTGGTGAACATCTGCAGCCGCACCCTGGAGGCCGCCTCGTCCATCAGGTCGATGGCCTTGTCCGGCAGGAAGCGTTCGGTGATGTAACGGTCAGCCAGCCGGGCGGCCGCCTTGAGGGCGCCGTCGGTGATCTTCACCCGGTGGTGCGCTTCGTAGCGGTCCCGCAGGCCGCGTAAGATATCGATGGTCTCATCGACGGTCGGCTCGCCGACGTTCACGGGCTGGAAGCGCCGCTCCAGGGCGGAGTCCTTCTCGATGTTCTTGCGGTACTCGTCCTGCGTGGTGGCGCCGATGCACTGCAGTTCACCCCTGGCCAACGCCGGCTTGAGGATGTTGGCGGCGTCGATCGCCCCCTCGGCCGCCCCCGCTCCCACCAGGGTATGCACCTCGTCGATGAACAGGATGATGTTCCCTGCCGACCGGATCTCGTCGATGACCTTTTTAAGGCGCTCTTCGAACTCACCCCGGTACTTCGTCCCGGCCACTACGGCGCCCATGTCCAGGGTGACCACCCGCTTGTCGAACAGGATCTCGGGGATCTTGGCGGCCACGATGCGCTCGGCCAGGCCCTCGGCGATGGCGGTCTTGCCAACTCCGGGCTCGCCGATCAGGCAGGGATTGTTCTTGGTGCGGCGGCTCAGCACCTGGATCACCCGCTCGATCTCCTTCTCCCGGCCGATCACCGGGTCCAGTTTGCCCTCCCGGGCTAACTGGGTCAGGTCCCGGCCAAGATCATCCAGGGTCGGGGTCTGACTGCGCGGCTGGGCCGCCCCGGCGCCGGCCTGAGCCTGGGCGGCGGCTCCGATGCCGCCGAGCAGCATCAACACCTGGCGCCGCACACTGTCCATGGTCAGGCCATGGTTGATCAGAACCCGGGCGGCCACGCCCTCGCCCTCGCGGATCAGGCCGAGCAGCAGGTGCTCGGTGCCCACATAGCTGACTCCCTGGCGCCGTCCCTCCTCATGGGCGAGTTCCAGCACCTTCTTGGCCCGGGGGGTCAGACCGACCTCGTCGCCCACCCGGCTTTCTCCGGGGGCCACGATCCGCTCCACTTCCTCCCGCACCTTGCTCAGGTCCAGGCCCAGGGACTGCAGCGCCCTGGCCGCAATGCCCTCGCCTTCACGCAACAGCCCCAGCAGCAGGTGCTCCGTGCCCACCGCCGGATGCCTCAATCTTCTTGCCTCTTCCTGCGCCAGCAGGAAAACACGCTGAGCGCGCTCCGTGAATCTTCCAAACATATATCATGCACCTCCTTGCCTGGCCTGCGCCAGGAATAGGCCCAACACCGCCCTGAAAATAGTTTCCTGAGATAGCTTTCCAAAGGTCATCATGGCGACTCCTGATCATTGCCTTCCCCTTCGAACCTCGAACCTCGATCCGCGCCCGCAAGCGGCGGTGTCGGGTCCGCGCCCGCAAGCGGGCACCCGCCGGGCGCGCTCGAGGATGGGTCTGCCGCCAGGGCCTTCCTGATGATGGCAGCCCGCTTCAGGCTGCGGTTGAACGCATCCAGGGCGTCCTCGTTATCCCCCTGGAGGAAGGCGGCCCTCGTGCGCACCAGGAGTTCATTCAGGGTTCTTATACTTACATTATGCAGCAGCCCGAGATCGATACCCAGGCGCAGGCAGGAGAGGTAGAACATCGTCTCCTCGGAGTTGAGCAGCCGGGCATTGGTCAGGAGCCCGTAGGCCCGGAAGACCATGTCCTCGATCTGCGACCGGCGCTCCTGCATCAGCGACCGGCGCCCCATCTGCTCCTGCTCGATCACCTGGCGGCTGACCATCACCAGTTTGTCCAGGATCTCTATCTCGCTCAGCCCCAGGGTAACCTGGTTGGAAACCTGGAACAGGTTTCCCTTGGCCTCGGTGCCCTCGCCGTAAAGACCCCGCACCACGAAACCGACCTTGGACAGGGTGGTGAACACCCCGTTTGCCTGGTTGGTCATGGCCAGGGCCGGCAGGTGCATCATTACCGAGGCCCGCAGGCCGGTGCCCACGTTGGTGGGGCAACAGGAGAGGTAGCCGTACTGCTCGTCGAAGGCAAAATCCAGCCTGCTCTCAAAAACGTCGTCTACCAGGTTGGCCAGTCGCCAGGCCGCTCCCAACTGGAAGGCCGGCAGCAGCACCTGGACCCGCAGGTGGTCCTCCTCGTTGACCATGATGCTGACAGCCTCGTCCGGGCGCAGGATCACGCCCCTCGGCGCCTGCTCATCTTGGGCGTGCTGCGGGCTGATCAGGTGCTTCTCCATCAGGATCTGCCGGTCAAGTGCAGACAGGTCGTTCAGCGGCACGTAAAACAGCGGCCCCAGCTTCTCCCGGACTGCCGGATCGGCGATCACGTCCTGAACGAGCCTGACCACAGCCTGCCCCGTCTCCTGGGACATCAGGTGGGGAAAGGGCTGACCGGCAAGGTTGCGGGCAAGCCGCACCCGGCTGCTGATCACGATCTGGGCCTCGGGACCCTCTCCCTCCATCCACTTGGTAAAGGCATTATTCAATGTTTCCTGAATCGACATGGCTCATTCTCCTAACCACCAATTTTGCCCTCCAGGGCGTGAATCCGGTCACGCAGCACCGCGGCCCTTTCGTAGGCTTCGGCGCTGATGTTGGCCTGCAGTTCCTGACGCAACTGCTCGATCTCCCGCTTGTAGCCCAAGAGTCCTCTAACCCTCAGAGGCACCTTGCCGGTATGGCGGCTGTTGCCCTGCACCCGGCGCAGCAGCAGTTCGAGCTGTCCGGCAAAGGACAGGTAGCATTGGCTGCAGCCAAACCGGCCGATCTGCCTGAACTGACTGTAAGTCATCCCGCAGTTCGAGCAATGGGGCACCGCCGCCAGCGCCTCTTCCGCTTCCTCACCGGTGTCAGTGGCACCAGGCCCACCGGACCCGTCGCCGCCGCCTGCGGGCGCGACGGCGCTTCCCAGCAGTCCCGCCAGAAACTTCTGGATGGAGAAGTTTGGCTCCATGCTGAAACCGAAGTTGAACGGTATTTCATCGTGGTGCTTGGCGCACTCCTCGCACAAGTGCAGCTCGGTCTTCTGGTTGTTGAAGATCTTGGTGAGGTGCACTGTGGCCGGACGCTGCTTGCATTCCTGGCAATTCATCAACGCTCATCCTCCCCCCAGTATTCGCTACTGGACAGGATCTCCTTTAAAATGCGAAAACGCAGATTTTCACACTCATTGCCGGAAACGTTCGCTTCCAGCGCCCTGAAAACCGTGCAGAGCAGGGTGAACTCCCGGTCTGTCAGGATGCCCCGCTGGGCAAGGTTGAACAGCACCTCCTGGAAGTTTTCCATCATGCCCTCCAGGCTGTCCCCGGCCCTGCTCCTCTTGCGGACCTGCCGCCCGCCTTCTTCGGCTTCCTTCTGGCGCAGGGCGCCAAGCCGGCAGATGCTGATAAAACCGCTGCCGCCCCGGCGGCTCTCCACGTAGTAACCATGCTGCGTGGTGAAACGGGTATTGACCACATAGGTGATCTGAGACGGCACGCACTCGAAGCGTTCAGCCAGATCCTTGCGGCTGATCTGGATCCAGCCCCGGGGGCTTTCCCGGAGCAGCGACTTGATGTAGTACTCGATCTCCGAAACCAGCGACCACATGGACAACTTCTCCCTGAACAGGCAATACCCGTTTTGACTTTGTTTGACCTTGATTATACAGGATCGCCTGCATCTAAAGAAATCGATTCTGCATTATTTTTTCCCGATATCGGCGGTCATAATCCCACTTTAGGTCATTTTATGACCACTCAGGAAACCTCTTTACGGAAATCGAGGATTTCCGCCCGCAACCAAGGACCTTTCAGTGTGACTAAAGTTTACCTTTCTCTCGTCGTGCTCCGTGCACCGCCGTAAACGTTACTGGTGAGAGGATGGAGATGCTCGCCCCCTCATACTCTATAGCTGCTCGAAGTAGCTTGGCTTTGCTGACAGTATTGGGAAACTCTCCGTTCCTCCGCCTCCGCCCCACACAGCGTACAGCATGGTGTCGGCCTCGATGTAGAAGGTGGCTCCCGCCTTGTAGTTCGTACCGCTGTCGTCCTCCTGCGTGTTCCACCCAATGAAGGTGTAGTTTGTTCTTACCATATTACCAGCGTCCTTTACAGTGACTTGCGCCCCCGCAGTATAGGCAGTTTTATCGATGGGCAAGCTTCCGCCCGTATTGCCGTTGCCGTAATAGGTCACAGTAAAGGTCTGCGCCTGTTCGACGGTCACAGGGACCGTGGCGTAATAGAAGCCGCCATAGTAGTAATCAACATAGGCTATTTGGATTTGATCAGTGCCCTTGGCCTCACCAGCGACCAGGGACGCTCCATTTCCAATCCACATCGGAACACCTAAGGAGATAGCAGGCATGAAGGCGCCTGATCCGCCACCGGTGCTGGTGAGGCGATCTAGGGCTGTGGAAAGCATTTCGCCACTATTTTCTTTGGGAACTGGATTGTTCGGTACGCTTAATGTGGCAATTCCGTCATCAGTATCGCTGTAATCATCTACCGAGAAGGAGAAATTGGAACCGGAGGTGATGTCTTTGGTGGACCCGTTGTCCAAATTCGCCGTCACAGTCAATTGCTGATTCTGGCCGACATACAAAGTGATGGGGGATGGGGCCGCTGAAATAGATTTGACTTTAGCAGGATTGACATTGATATAGACGTTTGCTGGATTGCCGTAAGGATCCCCGGTTACGCCGTCGTAACTCACGCCTACGGTTGTGCTCCCCACGGACACAGCGGTGACCAGGCCGCTGCTGGAGACGGTGACGACAGTGCTGTCGTAACCAGTGTAAGAGGCTTTGGAGGTGACATCGCTGCTGGACCCGTCAGACCAATTCGCCGTCACCGTCAATTGTTGCGTTGTCGGCCAATACGTTGTTGCCGTTGGCTGCTTTCCCATGACTTCCATCTCAATGAATTCCGGGCTCACATCAATGGATTGTAAGGTAGCACCGCCGCCGCCGTAGCCGTTATAATTAACGTAGACCGGCACGGACGTGATAAAATTGTTGGATAGATCATAGACCTTTATATTCCAGGGCACGCCATATACTGCATCCGCATACCCGGCCTGCAGCTTGTAATCGCCGATCAATGAAAAGTCACCCATTAAGAAGACGCTGCCGCCGGGATCAGGCGTCGTCGTCATGGTATCCAGATACTTTCCGTTCGAATCATATATGGAGACCTGATATTCTTCATAGAGAGTGAGGGGCGAGCTACATATAAATATAGTGAAGTTGCTGGAATCCGTTGAAAAAGCCTGGTTGACATTAGACCCCCATGTATCTGTGCCATACTCAGTCCATTCGTTGCAGGTCCACACTGAAGCAGCGAACGCTGGAGTTGCGTGGGCAAACACCGACAGGCACAGAATTAAAAATATCGGCAGCATGCATAACGGTAGCCACCTGGAATTTGGTCTACAGGCCGGTCTCGACCTTTCCATGAAGCTCACCCTCCTCGAAAAGCAAGTAGTTTTCACTGCTTTCACAAGCGACACGAGATAATTAAAGATACGTTCGTTACTTTAGCCAGAATTCCTTCTAATGGTAGAAATTTCATACGTTACTCCTATATTGTTAAACAATTACGGGGATATCTCTTTCAACTTATGCAATTCCGGCATTTTACTAAATACAGCAAAGGGCTGCGGCCTTTTGTTGCCGCAGCCCCGGTTAATGAGAGGGAAACTTTCCCAGGCGTTCCTTACCAGGCCCCTGACGGCGCCCCGACTGCCGGCACCACAGGATTGCCGCCTCCCCCAGTCTTTTCCTCGATGCACTGGATGATAAACTGCTTGTCTTGCTGGTCCGGCTTGGCAATTGTATTGTAGAAGTCGTACTGGGGGACCTGCGCATGCTCATCGCCGAACAGCGTCCGGAAATCCTCGGCAAACAGCTCCTCCCATAACGAGGTGACACCGTCCATCAGTGTCTCGTCCTTGACGCCCCTCATCGCCATATAGGTTTGCAATTCGGCGTCGGTTACATAGTAATGCCTGATCAGGTGGCCGATCTCGTGGACAATAGCGCTGGAAACCGTGTCGGCGCCCCAATAGCCCGCAAAAATATAGATATTGCCATCGAAGGACGTTCCGCCGTAGGGCACCTTCACACCCTCGCTGGTGCGGTAAACCTGTTGATCATAGAGGTCTACATTGATTGGCGTATTGTCAAATATCTTGTTCTGGCTTAAATATTTCAATTCGCTTTGCACCGCGTCCGCCGGAATGACCTGGCTTGGCAGTGGATTGTCGGTGTACCAGCCACTGCCGGGCAGGGTGGATATTTCTTTGACCACGGCGCTGGCTTGACAAACCCCGGGGATCGACATCAACAAGGCCAACAGCAAGGCTGTCACCAGATATTTCTTTGCGCCCATCACCGGCATATCCCCCTTCTCTGCCTGGTAGCAACTGAATTGTAGATCAATTAGTGCTACTCAAGTCCTACTTAATTGTGTAATCATTTTAGCAATTTAAGAAAGGGGATTATACGGGATAAAAGACACAACTTTATCATAAAATGTAGGTATAAAGTCCTTATCTTATCTCTATTCTGCAACAGAAAATAAAAAAAGCCCGTCCTAAAGCCATTGCTGGCATTTATGGACGGGCCAAATTGTTACACAATTAAAAAGCCCCCTCACGCCTGTCAGGCGATCAGGGGCTGTCTCATCTTCACGTCGACCACGTAGTTTTCCAGCAAGGCACCTCCTATAGCGTCACTTGCCGCAGTTTCCGGGCTACTCCACCTGCATAACATACAAGACCGTCGCCGTGATCATCTAGGTGGCGCTGCCGTCCGCCTAGAACGCTGAACGGACTGGCCACCACCGTGGACTGCCCTGGTTCAACTGGCTCTAATCTTCAGTGGGGGATTGCTTCCCCCACTCAAGATTAGAGCCAGCTAATACAGTGGCGTAGCCGCTCTTATCCCACCGCTTTGGAGAAGCGGGGCATTAGAGCGGGTAGCCATCTGTGGTCAATCAGCTCGGACCTGTCACGGTGCCTCCGTTGCCGCCAGATACCAAGATTGCAGAACTCAGATACAAAGCGGGACGGAGGGCTTTAGTGATGCCGGCTAAAGTGTCGTTGGCGTCAACGTAGTCCAGGGTGCCGCCTGGACCAACGAACCAGAAGCCACCGGGGCTGCCGGAAACGGGAGTAAGGGTCCACCAACCATTTGTATTTGGTAGATTACTAATATGTTTACTATAGGTGGTGTTGTAGTCGCTGTAGCTGATCAGGCCAATATAATCTTGCACGGTGGATGATGATTCGTTGCCATTACCGTTAGTCTCGTTGCCTCCGATGTCCCAGGTATGGTCCTGGATTAAACTTTGAGACGCTTGGGGCAGACTATTTAAAAAAGTACTATTGAGATAACTTGAAATACTGGTTGAATTATTAAAAGATGGAACCAGGCTCGTGTCAAACGCCATAGTTATGTAATTACCACTAGAATCCTTTAAAGCATCCTGCATCAGCAGGTAACTGCTGCCGGAAGTCGCCCCGTTGTCCAACACTATCCATTTATAACCGGCGAAACTTACCGTATCACCCGCTGTCAGGGATGATAATGGTTCCGTTGTGCCAGCCGATGCCGGACCGGAGAGGCTCAGCATGGCGCCCGCCAAAAACATCACGGAAAGCAACAGGTAAACGAACCGCTTGATTTGTTTCTTCACTCTCCATTCCTCCTCAAGATCAGCTTGCCGAACAATTTCGCCTGAGGTGATAGGGCAACCCCCTCACGCCTTGCGGCGATCGGGGGGTTGTCAACCAGCAGTGTGACCTTACGGTTTTTTACCAACCGAGCGCCCGCAGCATCTTCAGGATGGTCACCAAGGCCTCCGCCCTGGTGATCGGTGCATTGGGCTGGAGGGTGCCATTCGGGTAGCCTGTCAGGACACCTTCGGCTACCGCAGCTTTCGCCCAAACCGGAACATCTGCGGCATCGGCGAACTGCGACAGATCTGCCGGCTGGTAATTCGGCAAACGCTTCAGCATGTTGCTGACCATGATCGCCGCCTGGATCCGGGTAATCGGATCATTACCAGCGAAGGAACCGTTGCTCTCGCCTGTGGCCAACCCGCTGTACACTGCGCCGGCAACGAAGTCCCGCGACCAGTCCGGAATACCAGTCATGCCGCCCAGAACCTGATCAGACACCTGGCCCAGGGTTTGCACCACGCCGTAGAGCTTCTTTTCAGCCGGAGGCAGGCAACCGAGCGCCCTCATCAGGATGGTGGCGAACTCCGCCCTGGTGATCTCCCGGTCAGGCCCTGCCGTGCGCTCCAGCGGCACATTGTCACCGGGAATCGGGTAGCCCTCGATCAGGGCGAGGCCGTTCATCCTGTTGATCGTATCTTCCGCCCAGTACCCCGTGACGTCGGTGAAATGGGGCTCCCAGACCGCGAACATCTCGACCCAGATGTTATTATAACCGCCGTCGTTCTCCACCAGCACCGAACCGTCTTGTTGCGGGTAGCTTGCCAGCGCCACCCACCTCTGATACTGATCGTTCCAGTAATAGATTCTGTCTTCCAGACCCTTGGCCTTGTCTGCAGCAAGCTTGGCCGGGTCGGGCGCCGGCACCACGAAGCTCTGGTAAACCGAAGTTGTAACAGAGTTGGCGATCCACACCGGCTGATCCGTCAAGAGATCGCAGCCCGGCCACCTGGCAACCATGGTGCCTACCGAAGGCGCAGGAGGCGGCACCGGGGGATAATAGGGTGGCGGGGTGGGGCCAGGGCCAGGGCCGGGCGGAGTATAGGGAAGCATGTAATATACCAGAATCACCTCGCCGGCGCTCGGCTTATCATTGATCATGCTAATGACACTATCAACAGGACGGTAACCATTTTCGATCATGTAGCCAAAACTCCAGTTGGCTCCACCGGATTTAGCTCCGAAGTCCGCATAGGCGCCTGTCAGCGCCGTATCGTCAAGCGCTGTGGCGATGCAATTCTGCACGAAAACATTGGTTGTGGGATCATTAAGGTTGAGGGCTGCGAGCGTTTGCTGCTCTGCCGTCGGGTATGTCGCCAGCAACTGGTAATACACTGTGGGTATGTACTTGATCGAGTCCAGCATGTAACTGCTGAATTCATCCTCTGTTATATTTGTATTATCGAATATTTTGTAGATGGTCGATTGGTTACTGCTCCATAACGTGTTGATTTCAGAGAGATAGCTGGCAGAGCTAGACCCCGCGGGCAGGCTCCCGCCGTAATAGACCAGTTGGGCAAAGTCGATCAACAACTTGGAAACATCATTCTTGGCCTGACTTTCATCACCGCCGTACTGATTATTCGCCAGAGCGGTGACGCTGAGGTTTGCAAAAACAGTCGGCCACGGTGCAGCGCCAGGGTCGTTGTTATAGACCTGTATATATGTAGCGTTATTTGCATTATCAAAGATCGTATCGAGCGTGGTCAATTCTGACGAAGGCACCCGGTCATAAATACCTTGCAGGTACGTAGCCAGATCGGTGCTGGTATACGTATATGGAGCCGCCCCAACCGGCAGCGGGGAGAACGACAGGAACAACCCCAGTATCATCACTATGCAGACTAACAGAGAAATACGCCTGCAACAAGGCATCCTCCTGTTTCGGAACCTGATCATCGCATGATCACCTCTTTCCCTTCTTTTCCGCCTTTATTATTAAACAACGCTTCCATTTCGCCCCTCCCATGGGACACCGCTACCGAAAAAGTCACAATATTTACAAATGTCCAATATTATCAATTCAACACCGCCATCCATTCTCCTGCTTTCAAAAAAAATTTTCAAATATACAAAAACGAAACCGCTTCAATCCAATTTTCAGCAAAGATTTCCTGCTTTTAATCTCATCCCCACCGGTTTATAATCTCCTTAAACGGGCTTGAACACGGGTTAACCGGGGCACAGATCACGTTCCTCGCCCCGGGCGCCGCCGGAATTCCCAAGACAATCACTCAGCGAGGCCAAAGATGATGAGCAAGACCTCCAAATGGATCACCGGGATCGCAGCAGCGATACTCTGTCTGGCCCTGCTGGCCCTCGCCGGCATCTGGCGTCTGGGGTTGCTGCCGCTCTTGCTGCCGCCCCAACCGCTGCAGACCTCCGAGGGCGAGATCGTCCAGCCTTCCGGCGAGATCTACCTGTCGCAACCGGGCGCCTCCACTGACAATGATCATCCCGGTACCAGCCAACCGGAAAACAAGGCCACCCCTTCCCCTGATACCGTGCCCGGCGGCGGTGCCATGTCCAGTGGACATGGCGCGGCTGCAACGAACTCCACAGCACCCGATGACTGGGCAAGCAAGAGCCAACTCCAACAGGAAATCGAGGGGCATTACACCACCACGCTGGAAAGTTTGGCCAAGAGTTACGAGGACCAGTTGAACACCCTGACGGGCGAAGCCTATAACGAGTATTCATCGGACAAGAAGCAGGGTCATCCTGTGTCCGCCATGGTCCTGGCCAGCAAGTACGTCCCCATGGGCAATGCCCTGGAGCAACAGTGCGACGACCAGTTTTACGCGCTTCTGAACCAGTTCAAGGCAGAACTCCAGAGCAACGGCCTACCCCTGTCCACGGCGATACGTGCCCAACAGGTATACGAATACGACAAGGCCGTCCGGAAAAAAGAGATCCTGACCGCGGCAGCGAAAATGATCTAGCCAGAAACACCCAGCCAGCCAAGAACGTTAGTATTCCCCGGCAAATACGATACAGCCGAAAAGAATATTTCCTTAAAATAAGGTTGCATAAAACCATCTTTAATTGTACAATATATTGTACAGGAGGTGAACCTCATGTTAGCAGCAAATTATAGCACCGTTAGAGACAATTTTAAGGATTTTTGCGACAAGGCGAATCGAGATGCAGAAACAATTTTCATTACCCGCAAGGCAGGAGGAAATGTCGTTCTGCTGTCAGAGGCCGAATATAACAACATCATGGAGAACTTGTTTATACGCAGCAACAAAATGAACTATGTCCGGCTTATGGAGTCGATACAACAACTGAAGGCAGGCAAGGCAGCGGCAAGGATTCTTTCAG
>JBEKFU010000074.1:0-14375 GCA_050013155.1 Thermacetogeniaceae bacterium
TTGGATATTCGCGATCTTCCATGAAATTCCTCCTTGCAAGTGAAAACTTTTTAAAATATTTTTTGACTCATTGACTGTTTAAAGAAACATGGTATTTAATGGCTTGCGAAATATGAGATTTAAAGTTAATAATATGTATAAAATTAATCAAAGAGTTAATTCCAATAATATAGCCAATTCTCCTATAATACAAGCTGGTGGATCTATTAGCGCAGGGAGAGATATTAAAGCTAGGAGTGATAAGATATGATGTTTAGAAAAATATCTAAAGCCTTAAAACAATCTGTGGATGCCGATACTATAATAAGCTCTATAGTTCAACAAGCCGATGGCAGTATCATAAATGCATTTGTCAATTCTTCTAACGACAATAAATCGGTTCCTCGCTATTCTGTATGGGCGAACTAGTGTGCCCCATACCTTGATTCAGCCGTTCATCGGAGTGAAGCGGAGACCCTTGAACTGGAGTGGTAGGCCGTGTTAGCCTTGCTGGCAAAGGGAGACAGGCTTTAGCCACCTTCCCGGCCATCCCTTGGAAACACAGCCTGCAGAGGCTCCGGTTCAAGGGCGGCTGAATGTGTTTTCTTATTTACCCACCCCAAATAGCGAAGAGCCACTTATATTTTCAAATCCGTGTTCTTGACATGGGGAGCACCATAAATTGCTGTCAGAGAATACAGCCTTCGTAACGCGCGCGCGGGAAGTGCAGGACCAGATTGAGGCGCGATGCTCTGGTCCCAGGGCCGGGGCAAGAGGGGGGTAACAACCCCAAGCTCCCTCTTAAGTCAATTGCGACTGGCTGCAAACCCACCCCTGCACCCGACCGTAATACCGGGTTTACTGAAACTTTACCCGGACTCTATGGCGTATTGCGAAATGGAGGATATTCGTCTGTTAGAAGGTATAAATATGCAACTACTCTCTGTTGCCAACGCATAAAGCCTACAACGAAATCAAACATTCCCTTGGGAAATCTACCAGTAAACAAGATTGCAAACCAAGCAATAACGATTACTATTGAGGCCGCAATAGCATAGAGGCCAAGTACGATGCCGTGAGGGATACCTACATAGAGCCAGCCAAAAAACAATTTAAGCAGCACCATGCCCCTTGAAAGTTTAGTAGGATAGTTAACGCTGAGTTGTAGAGGATGCCCTTCACTTACTTGCATAGATACACCAGTATTGATTTGCGCTTCCATCAACAGATCCCCTCCTTTATTTTAATTTTACTAGACTTTTTAACCTTTTATTCCAGGCAATTTCTCACCTTTCCAAATATTCAACAACCGCTTTAAGATGCCGATAATAACTGCTGCACAATCTGATTATATATTCAGTGAGTGTAACTGGGAGGAATGATAATAGCGATACTTCATTCAAATTACAACTTTTTGGCATTTGCCTGCAGTGACTTTAGATATTCAATCAATAGTAATATTTTGTTGAGATTGCAGGGTTAGCTTCTTCCGCTTGTGTAAAATCAAAAAAACGACTAGCGCGGCAATAATAATTGCAGCACCAACTGCAGTGAGAGCTATATTAAGCACGTTCGGGGCTGTTGCCGCCATTTGAACGTGATTATTCTGACCAGGAATGAGATCCCACTCCAATGTTCTTCCGTTATCCGACACGTTAATTGCATTATTGATCCCCGGCTTGATAGGCAGCGTTAACAGTAATTGCAGTTTAATCTGGCTAAGCATTGCATTGCCTAAGCCGCTGAATTGATCTTTAGAATTTCCTTCCATACTCGAAAGATCGATATTGGTATTAAGATTATATTGTGTGCTAAAAAAGCTCCTTGTGACAGTTAAGGGATTGTTGCTTTTCGTTATGTTGTTCTGACCATTTAAAAAGTTGGACATGTTCTGGCCATTGAAAAAGTTGGCTGTGCCGGCGAGTTCACTCGAAGAATTAACGTGCTTGGTCGTGATGACACCAGACATTTGACCGTCGTTGAAGTTTGCTACGGTGAAACCTTCAGACTGAGTTTCTTTTTTAAAATCAGCCAAGGGGTCGTTGTTGCTAGCGATCATCATTGAATATATTGTATTATCAATGCCGACCTTATAATTTAGATCCGCACTTCCGTTTTTGTTGATAGTAATATGAAATATTCCTTCGGCACCGCAGCCTGCTGTTGATACCATAACAAGAATGAGTAATAAAACGGCTCTTCGCTAATTCGTGTGGGTAGTACCAACAATAATATCCAACACTGCTACAGACTGGGTAATTCAAAATTAAGGTGACTGGAAATTATGTAAGACATAGCTATTAGGGTCCTGGTATTGCGATATCCCCTTGCTCTGGCTTTAGCAGCCTGAATCAGACTATTGATGCCCTCTAAAACCCCATTGGAAATGTGAGAGTTAAACCAGTTAAGAATGCCTTCCCAGTGGTCTTTAACGGTGTATGCCGCATTGACTAACGGCAGCAGCTTAGAATGAGTAGCCCAGTAAAACCAGTCTTTGAGATACTGGGCGCCGACCTCCCTGTCTGGCTGGTTAAAGAAGCCTTGGAAGGAGAGCTTGAGGTTGTAAGCGCGAACGGTATCCATGTGCTCATTTTTTAAGCTATCAAGCTTCTTACGCTGTTTAGCGGTGAGATTTTGCGGGTTTTTCAGCCATATATACCGAGTCTTTTTGAGGGATTCATTTTCATGGCTTTCATTCCTGCGCACTTCATCCACTGCCGCGTTAACGATCTTCGTGATATGGAACCGGTCAAAAACCAGATGAGCCCGGGGCAGAGATGATTCAACTCCAGATATGAAAGCAGGAGATAGGTCGCAACACACGCTCTTAATGCCATCAGGATCACCCTGATGGTCACGGAAATCTGATACAAAGGCGTTGACGGTTTCCTTTCCTTTGCCGGGAGTGGCAAAGAGCACCCGGGACGTGTCCAGATCTACAAAAAGCGTGATGTAATCATGTCCTCTTTTGGCGGCTGTTTCATCTACGCCAACTTGTTGGACATCCGAATAATCCAGCTTGGTACGGGCTTCTTCAACGTAATGGTGGAGCACTCGCCATAACCTGGTATCATGCTCGCCGGTTAACTCGGCAATGGCCTTAACCAGCATATCCTGGGCCAGGATCATGATCAATGATTCAAAGAATAAGGTGAATTCGCTGCCGGGTCTGGTCCACGGCAACTTGACTTGCTTTACCCCACAGCCTTCGGAGCATGATATGCGGGGAACACGAGCATGCACGTAAGTTCGATACTGGAAGAAATTCAGATGTCTCCAGGTTTTCTCTTTGGTATCATAAACCGGCATACCTGCTCGTTCACATTTAGGGCAATCAAAAGTGGATCCTTCTTGAAAACCGACCCAGATATCCAGACGGTTCTCATCTCCGGAAAACTTTATGTCCAGCACTTTCCAAGGAGACGCTAAACATAAAGCGGCAGCAAAAATGGCCTGGTAATCCATCATCTTGTAATAGCCTCCTATATCAGGAATTGTTATAAACTGTACATTTCGTTCCTGATAGAGGCGCTTCCTGCTAATACATTGCTTAACCACATTCTGTCATAATTACCATCTGATCTTCACAATCAACTTGCCATCAATTTGGGGAACATTTGTTTACCCACACAGAATAGCGAGGAACCAATAAAACCAGCATTGCCCGCTTAACCATTTGGATGACCTCCTAAATAAAAAATAATAACTGCTTATCCACGTAACCCTGTTCTCTATTAAACGGTCTCCATTGAAAAATAGCACCGGACTCCCCTCTGCTGGTCATGTAGCTCGTTTGGCTACGTGCCAAAACACCGGTACATTTGAACCCAAGATCCGTTCACCATCGCCCAGTTGACCATAGTTTCATTCCCCTATGCCCAGACATGTCCCTCGGAATCCAAGGCGTAGCCTGCATAAGCACCTACTGTAATTAGCAACAACATTACTTAAATTGCTCATAGCATCGCCATCCTATATCGAAGATTCTCGGTAAGCAGACAAAATCCTTCCTTAAAGTGGATATATCGACCTTATCTTCTAAAAATATTTAAGGCATTTAATACATTCCCTTCTCCTTCAGGCTCACAAAGACCCCATCGCCAATGATGATATGGTCCAGAACTTCGATTCCCATGTCATGACGGTAAAATTGATCATATGATCTCAGAGATAATTTGTGGTTTCCCGGCCTCATCCTTGCTCTTTTCAAACATGGTTGAGGCGTTCTGGATGAACTCGCTCTTCCACTGGCTGATCATCTGGGGGTTCAATTGATACTTCGAGGCTACCTGGTTCAGCGTTGACTCCTCCTGAATGAGCTCCAGGACCACCTTGGCTTTAAATTCTAAGGTGTAACGGTTTCTCTTCTCCATAATCACATTGTAGCTTATTTTCTATCACCATGTGTCTCACTCTATGGGAGCAGTATAAAGGAGCTTTTCGCCGATACCATTCAAGAACTGCTGGAAGCTGAAATGGACCACAGCCTGGGCTACGAGAAGAACGACACCGCAAGCAAGGACACTGACAACCGGCGCAACGGTCATAGTAAGAAAACTCTGCTTCAGCTATCTATCTTCTTTCCTGAGAAGGTGAAGTCACACTTACGATAGTGAGTTATGGAAGGGCAAAGCACAAAATACTTGACAGACCCGATGACCCCCATTGAAAGTCTCCACCCTGATCACCAAACTCCACCAGCTCTCCCCGGACTCCGACCTCGCGGAACTCGACATTTGGCGGTTGCTCTTCGATGACGATTCTGTCAGCCGGGAGATTGACGCCAAGTTTGAGCGGGTCCAGGCCTACCTAGCCGGAGGAGATCTGGGCGGACTGAGGGAGTTCATTGATGCAGAGAAGATGCCTTGAATGGGGAATAGAATCCTAATACAGGAAGGGGAAGAAGAAAATGAATGATGCAGCGACATGGGTGCTGGTTTTGGTAACTGCTGTTTTGGCTGGCGGATCCGGAGGGCCAATGAATGAGATTAGATGCCCGCGTCTCATCTGATGAGCAAGCCGAACGTGGTACAGTTGAAAACCAGGTAGATTTCGGCGAGAAATACGCCAACCTTTACCAACTCGGTCCGATCAAATGGCCCAAGGATGATGGCATAACTTGGATATTGCCTCTGACCAGCGGCCTGACGGCTCATCTAACTTATAAAGGATGCCAATGATGGCCTGATCGAACTTCTGCTTCATCTACCGTCTGGGCAGGCTTGGACGCAACGCCCGGATAACCATTAACGCATTCTGCGAGTTGGAGCAATATGGTGTGAAGATTCGTTCCATGACAGAACCATTTAACAACAACTTACCATACAAAAGCCTGCACCCCAAAATTAGAGTGCAGGCCATAGGCAACAAACTTATGTTCAGGCAACCCCTTAATTTACTTTATTTAGTATTATCTCCAATTGCTACACGTTCTCGTAGCGACGGGCACCCGGAAGGGCGAGCAACTCACGTAGGTGAGGCCGACCTGGTGGCAGAACTCGATGGAGTTGGGATCGCCGCCATGCTCGCCGCAGATCCCCAGCTTGATCTTGGGGTTGGCGGACCGGCCAAGCTCACAGGCCATCTTCACCAGCTTGCCGACCCCGGCCCGGTCCAGTACCGCAAAGGGATTGTCCGCCAGGATCTTCTTCTCGATATACGCCGGGATGAACTTGCCTTCGGCGTCATCCCGGCTGAAGCCCATGGTGGTCTGGGTCAGGTCGTTGGTGCCAAAGGAGAAGAAATCGGCCCCCTTGCCGATCTCGTCGGCGGTGACGCAGGCCCGCGGCAGCTCGATCATCGTGCCGATGGGGATCTCCAGGTGTACACCGGTCTCTTGCTCCACCGACTGGAGCACCTCTTCACACTGCGTTCTCAGCAGCCTTAACTCGATATCGCTCATCACCAACGGGATCATGATCTCCGTCTCCGGATGGTAACCCTCTTTCAGCAACTGGGCGGTGGCCTGGATGATCGCCCGCACCTGCATGGCGTAGATCTCCGGATGGGTGACACCGAGCCGGCAGCCACGGTGACCGAGCATCGGGTTGAACTCGTGAAGCTGGCGGGCTCTCCTCAATATCGCTTCCTTCCGTTCGATCTCCCCATCGCCATTGGTCAGCCGCAGCTTGGCGATCTCGATGGCCAACTCCTCGGTGTTGGGCAGAAACTCGTGCAGCGGCGGGTCCAGCAGCCGGATGGTCACCGGCAGGCCGTCCATCGCCTTGAGGATCCCGTAGAAGTCCCCCTGCTGCATGGGCAGCAGTTTGTCCAGGGCAACCGCCCGCTCCTCGGTGGTCTCGGACATGATCATCTCAAGGACGATGGGGATGCGGTCCGGGGCCATGAACATATGCTCGGTGCGGCAGAGGCCGACCCCTTCCGCCCCGAACTGCCTGGCACGCTCGGCGTCCAGCGGGGTGTCGGCATTCGCCCGCACTCCCAGGCGCCGGATCTGGTCCGCCCAATCCAACAGGATGCGAAACTCATCGCTCAGTTCCGGGTCGATCATCCTGACCGCGCCCAGGATCACGCTGCCGGCGGTGCCGTCGATGGAGATGAGGTCGCCTTCCTTGACCACGACTTCGCCCGCCCGGAACAGCTTGGCGTTGTAGTCGATGCGCAGGGCCTCGCAGCCGCAGACACAGGGCTTGCCCATGCCCCGGGCGACCACCGCCGCATGGCTGGTCATGCCGCCGCGGCTGGTGAGAATGCCTTGAGCGGCCACGATCCCGTGGATGTCGTCGGGGGTGGTCTCCGTTCTGACCAGGATCACCTTCTCCCCGTCTTTAGCCCTCCCTGCAGCATCGTCGGAGTCAAAGACCGCCTTCCCGGAAGCGGCGCCCGGTGAGGCCGGCAGGCCTTTGGCAATCACCTCTGCCTTGCTATCGGGATCGATCCGGCGGTGCAGCAACTGGTCGATCTGGGCGGCGTCAACCCGGGCGATGGCCTCCTCCTTGGAGACCAACCCCTCGTTAACCATGTCCACCGCCACCTTCGCGGCCGCGGCCGCCGTTCGCTTGCCAGACCTGGTCTGCAGCATGTACAGCCTGCCGCGTTCGATGGTGAACTCCAGGTCCTGTATGTCCCGGTAGTGCTTCTCCAACAGGGTGGCGACCCGCTCGAACTCCTTGTAGGTCTCCGGCATCTCCTCTTTGAGCATGGAGATCTGGTGGGGCGTCCGGATACCCGCCACCACGTCCTCGCCTTGGGCGTTCATCAGGTACTCGCCGTAAAGGGCTTTCTCGCCGGTGGCCGGGTTGCGGGTGAAGGCCACGCCCGTACCGCTGTTCTCGCCCATGTTGCCGAATACCATGGCCTGGACGTTGACGGCGGTGCCGAGGTCGTCCGGAATGTGGTTGATCTTCCGGTAGAAGATCGCCCGGGGGTTGTTCCAGGAATCGAACACCGCCTTGACTGCCAGCCGGAGCTGGTCAGGCGGGTCCTGGGGAAAATCGGCGCCGGTCTCCTCCCTGACGATCGCCTTGTACTCCTTGATGATATCCTTCAACAAATCTGGCGTCAGCAGGTAGTCGTAGCGCAGTCCGTACCGGGTCTTGTAACGGGCGAGCACCTCATCGAACCGGTCGTGCTCGATCCCCAGCACGATGTCGCTGAACATCTGGATGAAGCGCCGGTAGCAGTCCAGGGCAAAGCGCTCGTCCCCGGTGGCGGCAGTCAGGGTTTTGGCCGTCTCGTCGTTCAGGCCCAGGTTCAACACCGTGTCCATCATGCCAGGCATGGAGATCTTCGCCCCGGAGCGCACGGAGACCAGCAGGGGGTTCTTCGGGTCGCCGAAGGTCTTGTCCACCTGCCGCTCCAGCTTGTGCAGGGCCTCGTTCATCTGAGCCTCCATGCCGGGCGGAAAGTCCTTCACCTGAGCGCTGCTGTATTCGATGCAGGCCTCTGTGGTGATGGTGAATCCGGGCGGCACCGGCAACCCCAGGTTGGTCATCTCCGCCAGTCCGGCTCCCTTGCCGCCGAGCAGTCCCTTCATGTCCGCCCTACCTTCATTAAACAGGTAAACGTACTTTTTCTCCATAACTCATCCCCCCTTAATTGTGGTCAAGGTTGTCCTGTTTGCCAGCCCGGCAATAATGAAACGCCTCTCCTGTATTCAGGTATGCGGAATTATCATAGAAGTAAGCAGATTGCTTTAGTGCCGGGCTACTTGGCCTGGCGCGTCCCCCTGTAATAGATCTCCAAAACCTTGCTGGCCGTCTCTTCCACAGCCTTGTTGGTCACGTCGATGACCGGGCAGCCGATCTGGGCCATCAACCGGTCGGCATACTGGATCTCCTTGCTGATCCGCTCCAGGCTGGCATACTCCGCATCGGGAGTCAGGCCCAGGGTTTTCAGGCGCTCCTGCCGGATATGGTTCAGCGGCTGCGGCCGGATGGTCAGCCCGATAATCTTGCGCTGCGGGATCTTGAATAGTTCCGCCGGCGGCTCCACTTCGGGGACGATCGGCACGTTGGCGGCCTTGAGCCACTTGTTGGCCAGATACATGCTGACCGGAGTCTTGGAGGTGCGGGAAACGCCGATCAGGACCACGTCCGCATACAGCAACCCCCTTGGGTCCTTGCCGTCGTCGTACTTGATGGCAAACTCGATCGCCTCGATCCGGTCGAAGTACTGCTCATCCAGGCGGTGGATCAGGCCGGCCTGCATCTTGGGCACCGCCCCTGTAGCCCTGGCGAGCACATCCATCAAGGGACCCAGGATATCCACGGTGGGTATCCCCCTGGCAGCGGCCATTGCCTCCAGATCGTCCCGCAGGCCGGAGACCACCAGGGTGTAGACGATGACGCTGGGAACGGCGCCGGCCTCCTCCATCACATGCTCCAGCACGCTGTGGTCGTTCACGTAGGGGATGCGGCGGATCTCGAACTGGCCGTGGTTAAACTGGCTGGTAGCCGCCCGGGCCACAAACTCCGCCGTCTCACCCAAGGAATCGGAAACGATAAAGATCACAGGGTTCACGCATGCCTCTCCTCTCAAAAGGTCTTGCTTGGCTCTCCCAACTCCACAAAGATCCGGGTCACGGAGGTCTTGGTGAACCGGCCGGTGACCCTCAAAGCCTCCCTACCGTTCACTGTCTCCTGCTCGACAACCGGCAGTGAGTCAATCTCGTGTTCCACCAGCAGGCGTGCCGCTTCATAGACAGACTGCCCCCCCCTGACGGTGACGACGTTCGGTACACGGGTCATCACCACCCGGACCGGGATCTTGGGCAGGTCGACCTTACCCATGGCCACCTTGAGCAGATCCTTGCGGGAAACCACCCCTTCCAGGTGGCCGGCCTCACCGACGATGAACAATGTCCCGGTATCCTCCGTAAACAGGGCCACGATGCAATCGTAAACCGAGGTACCCCCCTGTACCACCACCGGCACCGCTTTCACGGCATCGACGGTCAGGCGGTGCACCTCCTCCGCCGCCAGCAGGCCGGGCTTCTTACCATTATAAAAGTATCCCACCCGGGGGCGCGCATCCAGCAGTCCAGCCATCGTCAGCACGGCCAGGTCCGGGCGCAGGGTGGCCCGCCGCACGTTGAGCAGGGCGGCGATGTGCTCACCGGTAATGGGAGAATTACCCTTGACGATCTGAATGATCTGCTCCTGGCGTGCTGTGAGTTCGATGACGCCTCGTCCTCCTTCTCCGCAGGCTCGAGGCTTCGCCTCGTCTCCCGTGCGCCGCATTTCCGGCACACCGGCCGTTACTTTTGCTGGCTGCATCCACTGTTTTCAATGTGATATACTATTGGCTATTTTTACACCAATAAATATGTATTATATTTCTTTACGATATATTTTTTAAAATTCCTTCTTCAGATTTTAACTGACATGAAAATTATGGTCTTTAAAAAAAGGGGGGACCACCTCACCAGGCTTTGCCAAAGTTTCAACGAACGATTTTATCCAGATCGCCAAACCGTCGCAAAGTAGAGGCAATATCTTTCAGAAGCGCCAGGCGGTTGCCCCTGATGGCATCATCGGGCGCCATCACCAGCACCTTGTCGAAAAAACGGCCGATCGGCTCCAGCAGCGAGGCAGCAGCAAGCAGGGCCTGCTCGATCTGGTCCTTGCGCTCCAGGCGCACGATCTCCTTCTTGATCCGGGACCAGGCCTGGTAAAGGTTCACCTCTCCATCCTCGGTGAACAGGGCCGGGTCGACGGTATCGGTGGTGGCATGTCGGGCGAGGTTGGCGGCCCGGGTGAAGGCGGTCAGCAGCGCCTCGAACTCCGGGGTGTGGCGCTGGGTTTTGAGAACCTGCAACCGCCTGCCGACGGTGACGATCCGGTCGCTGTCGCTGCCCAGGGCAGCCTCCACCAGGTCGTAGCCGTAGCCCTGGTCCATGAAAATGTTCCGCAGCCGGGCGCGGAAGAACTCCTCCAGGCGCCTGGCGACATCTTCCAGGGAGACCTGGAGTTGATACTGGCTGAACCCCCCGAAGGCCTGCTCGATCAGAGCCCTGAGCGAGAGATCGCACCGGTGCGCCAATAATATGTGACAGATGCCCAGGGCCTGGCGCCGCAAGGCATACGGGTCCTGGGAGCCGGTAGGTTCCAGCCCCATGGCGAAGCATCCCACCAGGCTGTCGATCTTGTCGGCCAAGGCCACCGCTGCTCCCGGCTTGCTGGCCGGCGTCTCATCACCTGCATGGCGGGGCTGGTAGTGCTCCCGGATCGCCCGGCAGACCCCGCCCCTCTCCTGATCCACCGCAGCGTAGGCCGCTCCCATGATCCCTTGCAGTTCGGGGAATTCATAGACCATGCTGGTCACCAGGTCGGCCTTGGCCAGCAGGGCCGCCCGCTCCGCATCCTGCCGCTGCCTGGCGGTGAGCTTCAACTGATCGCCCAGGTAGCGGGTCAGTTGCAGGAGGCGCTGGGTCTTGTCGTAGATCGTCCCCAGGCCCTCCAGGAAGACGATCTGCTGCAGTTTTTCCACCTTCTGCGCCAGCGGGCTTTTAACATCTTCGTGCCAGAAGAACTCGGCGTCATACAGCCGGGCGCGCAGCACCTTCTCGTTGCCAGCCCGGACCAGGTCCGGGTTCACCGGGCCGTTGGCGAAGGCCAGAAACCGGGGGAGCAACTGGTCTGACTGGCTCCAAAGCGGAAAGTAGCGCTGGTGGTCCTGCATCGGGGTGATCACCACCTCGGGCGGCAGCTTGAGAAAGCGAGAGTCGAAACCGCCGCAGATCGGTGTCGGCCACTCCACCAGGTTGGTTACCTCATCCAGCAGTGGCTCGTTCGGTCGCACTGTGCCGCCAACTGCCGCGGCGGCTTCCTGGGCCTGCTGCCAGATCAGGCGCCGGCGCCGGGACTGATCGACGATTACCCCGGCCTGTTCCAGTTTTACAAAATAATCTTCGGGCCGATCGAGGGACACCGGCGCCCGGGAGAAGTTGCGAATCCCGTAGGTGAGGCGCCCGGAACGCAGCAGGTCGTATTCGAAATCGACCACCTCCCGGCCCAACAGGCATACCAGCCAGCGGATCGGACGGGCAAACTTGACGTCCCGGTCGCCCCAGCGCATCGGCCTGGGGAAGGACAGGCTGCTGATGAACTGGGGGGCCAACTCTCCCAGCACCTGTTTTGCCTCCCTGCCGACGAGGCGCTTTTGGGCGAACACATACTCGCCACCAGGCGTGGCCTGCACCACCAGGTCTGCAACGGACACTCCCTGTCCCCGGGCAAAGCCCTCCGCCGCCCTGGTGGGCCGCCCCTGTTCATCATAGGCCGCCTTGCGTGATGGCCCCTTGACCTCTTCCACCAGGTCCGCCTGCTGCTTGCCCACTCCCCACACATAGAGGGCCAACCGCCGGGGGGTGGCAAAGCCGGCCAACCGCTGGTAGGTGATCCGGTGCGAGCGGAGCGTCTCCCCCCCCAGTTCCTCCAACTGGGTTACGGTTGAGGCCACAAAACGGGCCGGCAGCTCTTCAGTGCCAATCTCCAGTAAAAAATCCATCGCTTTAAACCTCCTTTGCTGTTGCAGGGCTCCGGCGGCGGCTACCGCTCCTGGTCTTGGCCCCGCAAGAGGCGGTCTCTCCGGCCGCTCCCCCGACTCCCGGCTGCTGCAAGGCGCCCGCCGCCCCGGGCGTTGCCGGATCCAGTGGGTGCCCGCTGGCGTGCGCGGGCGCGGACCCGGCGTATTCCAAGGGTAGCAGCCCCAGGGTGGCCCGAGCATCTTTGTCTTTGAGCAGCGGGTAGCCCAGGCGCTCCCGCTGGGCGAGGTAGGCCTCGGCACAGAGCCGGGCCAGGCGCCTTACCCGTCCAATGTAGGAGGTGCGCTCAGACACGCTGATGGCGCTGCGGGCGTCCAGCAGGTTGAAGGTGTGGGAGCACTTCAGGACGTAGTCGTAGGCGGGTTGCGCCAGTCCCTGGGCGACCACCCTGGCCGCCTCCTGCTCGAACATGTCGAACAGGGTGAAGAGCATCCCGGTATCCGCCACCTCGAAGTTGTAGCGGGAGTAATCCACCTCGCTCTGGTGGTGGACATCGCCATAGGTGATATTTCCGGTCCAGATCAGGTCGTAGACGCTGTTCACTTCCTGGATGTACGTGGCGATCCGCTCGATGCCGTAGGTGATCTCGGCGCTGACCGGGTGGCAGTCAATCCCGCCAAATTGCTGGAAGTAGGTAAACTGGGTGATCTCCATCCCGTCCAACCAGACCTCCCAGCCCAGGCCCCAGGCCCCCAGGGTCGGTGATTCCCAGTTGTCCTCCACGAAGCGCACATCGTGTGAGCGCAAGTCGATACCCAGATAGGTCAGGCTGTTCAGGTAGCGGTCGATCACGTCTTCCGGCGACGGCTTCAGGATCACCTGATACTGGTAGTAGTGCTGCAGCCGGTTGGGGTTGTCCCCGTACCGGCCGTCGGTGGGCCGGCGCGACGGCTCCACGTAGGCCACGTTCCAGGGCTCGGGCCCCAGTGCCCGCAGGGCTGTTGCCGGGTTCATGGTGCCCGCCCCCTTTTCCACATCGTACGGCTGCTGCAGAATGCAGTGCTGTCCCCAGTACTCGTTCAGGGCGTGGATGATCTCTTGAAAAGTCCAGCATGCCATCTTTCAAACCTCCTTAAATAAAAACCGCCCCTGCAGCTATCACAGCCACAGGGACGGGGTTTCCGCGGTTCCACCCTGCTTGGCGCCTGCTCGGCAAGCGCCCTCTCATTTACAGTGCATCTATGCTCCGAAGCGCCATTCACCGCCTGGGTCAGCCGGTTTCCACCCATCCCGGCTCGCTGCGTGAACTCCCGGCGGCTACTCCTCTCCGTCATCGCGGATATTATTTCTACCTACCTTTTGAACCTCTCATAACTGAAGTCACGAGATTCCTGTGACTCCAACCACTCTTTCCTGATTCATCGCCCCTTGCCTTCCGAAGAGAGGTCTTACCAGGGCTCCACAGGCTATCCCCGCAGTTCCTGCGGTTCAGGATTTTGATCTAGCTTGGTTGTCACTAGATCATTCCCTTGGGAATATTATATCAGACTATGTGGGCAAATTGCAAACAAATTTTCGTTGGCCTAACTCACGACTGAGGTCACGAGTGTGCGGCCATCAGAGCATCAATTCACCAATCCTTTGTCAAGGCCAGCCCAGCAGCTAATTCACAGGCGGGTCAACATCTTCGTCCCCCGGCGGCTCACCGAAGCCCTCGACTTCCAGGGTGCACCTGTTGAACAGGGCGGTCACCGTTCCTATCGCCCCGAGTACCGCCAGTTCCGTGCTCATGAGCATACCGACAGCCCCGAGCACGCCGATGCCGGCCGGGATCTCCAGCAGTGTCCTGTCTCCCTGCTTGAGCCGGATCTTGGTGGCCGTGCCCTTCTCCATGATCTCCTTGAGACGGCTCACCACCTCCTCGCTCTTAACCTGGATCTTCCGGGTCCACCTCTCCTTCATCTCCCTCAGGCGCCCCGGTTCTTCATCAAATTGCGACTCCAACAGCACCAGCGCCTCCACCGGGTCGCCCCCGGCTTTTTCCAGCGCTTCCCTGGCTTCTTTATAGCTGACGTCCATCCGGTCCCTGATCACGTCGATCTTTTCCAGCAGTTCGTTGCTGTCCACGGTCATCGCCTCCTCCTGATTAATTTTACCCTGGCCTTCCCTTTTTATGCCTTTTTATCTTCCAAGGCCACCGTCCCGGAATTCGCCACGCCCGCAAACGGCGGTGCCATGTCCGATGGACATGGCGCGGTCAGCCGCACCAGATTCCCCGGTGCCACCCTGGTATCGGGCTCTGGTTCAACGAGTTCTTGGCTTCAGTGGGGGATTGTCTTACCCCACTGAAGCTTATCAGTAAAACTTGGCTTGCGCCGAGCCGACCGGGGTACCCTCTGGGTCGGGTACCCCGCGAAGGCGGAAGCCATAGTTGCACTGATCCAGGGGC
>JBEKFU010000075.1:0-14675 GCA_050013155.1 Thermacetogeniaceae bacterium
ACTGGATTATATTCCTGCCATTACTCCCGATTTTCCAAAATAATTTCAAGAACATTTCCTTTTCGCAACCGCGTACCCGAGCGGACGCCTGCTGTATTGGGTGCGAGGCGCCTTCAAAACAGGTTAGAGGTGAATATTGGGAGGTGGGAGGTGAGAGGTGTGAGGTTACCTGCGCTCCGCATTCCCGGTGTGCCGGCGGGCTTTCAGCCGAGGCGCCAGCCTCGAGCCGGCGTTCAGGCCGGGCGTAAGCCCGGATGCGGAGGAGGTGAGACTCTTGTTGGCATTGGCTCTGCCAATGTCTTCGCGCCCAGAGGGCGCCCGTCACATCTCACATCCCGCATCTCACTTCTCAAGCAGGCCGGAATTCCTCAGGCGGCGGCGCCAGGCGCCAATAGGACAGGACCGCCTGGACGATGCGCGGCGCCGCCCGGCCGTCCCCGTATGGATTAACGGCATTGGCCATGGCGTCGTAGGCCTCCTTGCTGTCCAGCAGCAGGCCCACCTCCTCTTCAACCCGGCGGCGGTTGGCGCCCACCAGCCGGGCGGTGCCGAAGGCAACCGCCTCCGGTCGCTCCGTGACGTCCCGCAACACCAGCACCGGCTTACCCAGGGCCGGGGCCTCCTCCTGGATGCCGCCGGAGTCGGTCAGCACTATGTGTGCCCGCTTCATAACGTTGATATGGGATATATAGTCCAGGGGCTCGGTCAGGTAGACCCGCTCCACCCCCTGCAGCACCTGGGCCACCTCCTGGCGCACCTTGGGGTTCTTGTGCACCGGGAAGACCACCGCCAGGTCCGGGTAGTTGTAGAGCAGGTCCCGCAGGGCCAGGTAGATCTCCTGCAGCGGGCTGCCCAGGTTCTCCCGGCGGTGGGTCGTCAGCAGGATTACCCGTTCATTTTCGGCGAAGGCCCGCTCCAGGTCCGGCTCCAACTGGTAAGGATGCTGCAGGGCCAGGTGCAGGGCGTCGATCACCGGGTTGCCGGTGACGAAGACCCGTTCCGGCGCCACCCCTTCCTTGAGCAGGGCGCCCCGGGCCTGGCCGGTCGGTGCGAAGTGGATGTCGGCCAGGTGTGTGGTCAAAACCCGGTTGATCTCCTCCGGCCAGGGAGCGTATTTTTCGTAAGTCCGCAGGCCGGCCTCCACGTGGCCGATGGGGATCTGGAAATAGAAGGCGGCCAGCGCCCCGGCAAAGGTGGTGGTGGTATCCCCCTGCACCACCAACATATCCGGCCGCTCCTTGTCCAGGACCTGCTTCAGTCCGGCCAGCACCGCCCCGGTGACGTCGAACAGGTCCTGTCCCGGCTTCATGAGGTCCAGGTCGTAGTCCGGCTCGATGGCAAACACCCGCAGCACCTGGTCCAACATCTCCCGGTGCTGGGCGGTCACCGCCACCCGGCTTTCGATCAGGTCGCCGTAGCGCTGCAGTTCCTGGACCACCGCCGCCATCTTGATCGCCTCCGGCCTGGTGCCGAAGACGCTGAGTATCTTGATCTTTTTAGCCATTATGCCCCTCGTTCTACTCTCTATTCTACCCGGAGGTAGCCCTTGTCGATCAGCTTCTGCACGTGCCGCTCCAGGGCGCTGCCGATGTCCGCCCCGTAGCTCTCCTCCATCACGAACATCAGGGAGATCGCGGTCTGGGCCACATCCAACAACTCCGTCACGATCAGGTCGACCACCCGGCTCTCGTTCATCACTTTCTGTTCCCCGCTCAGGCCCCGGAACTTGCCGATGGCTTGGGCCAGCTCCCCTGCCTCCTCCATCAGCTTGAGGGTGGTGGACTCCAGGGTCGGGGTCAGATTGTTCAGGCGCGGCAGGGCAATCTCCTTGGTCTTCAAGGCATCTCCCATCCTCTCCTAGCAACCGCTATTAATTCAAAACCAGTATCCCTTTTCCTGTCCGCCCCGTCAACTATATTCCGGTCGACAGGATTCGTCAATCCCTGCCGGCTGCCAGTGCTGCCAGGCTGTCCCAAGGCGTGGGAGATTCACAGCCTCGCTTAAAATCAAACCCCACAGATTCTGCGGGGTTAGCGGGATGTCGGGCAGAAAGATTCCTGACGGTTGAGGCTGGTCATTTACCACAGATGGCTACCCGCTCTAATGCCCCCGCTTCTCCAAAGCGGTGGGCGCCCGTATCCGGGCTAACGCCCGGCCTGAAAGAAAACGGGCACACAGGTAAGAGCGGCTATGCCACTGTATTAACTGTTCCCCGATGGCTAACCGCCACTAGACTCCCACTGAAGTGGGAGCCAAGCGGCGCTAAGCCCCTGGATCAGTGCAACTAAGGCTTCCGCCTTCGCGGGGTACCCGACCCAGAGGGTACCCCGGTCGGCTCGGCGCAAGCCAAGTTTTACTGATAAGCTTCAGTGGGGGATGCTTCCCGGTGTCCCCCGGGAAGGAAAGAATGCAGTGGATCGCCCGCCCGACTATCTCCATCTCCTGCTCCCGCAGGCCGCGGCTGGTCACCGCCGGGGTCCCGAGCCGGATCCCGCTGGTCACTTTCGGGCCCTGGGGGTCCAGGGGAAAGGAATTCTTGTTCACGGTCATCCCCGCCTCTTCCAGCAGGGCCTCGGCGCGTTGTCCGGTGATGTTCTTGTTGCGCAGGTCGATTAGCAGCAGATGGTTGTCCGTCCCGCCCGAGACCAGGTTGAAGCCATAGCCGCTCAGAACCTGCGCCAGGGCGCGGGCGTTGGCCACCACCTGCTCCTGGTAGCGGCGGAAGCCCTCGCTCTGAGCCTCCTTGAAGCAGACCGCCTTGGCCGCAATCACGTGCATCAGGGGGCCGCCCTGGATGCCCGGAAAGACCGCCTTGTCGATAGCCGGCCCAAAGCGCTCCTGGCAGAGGACGAACCCTCCCCGGGGTCCTCTCATGGTCTTATGGGTGGTCGAGGTCACGAACCCGGCGTGGGGGACCGGACTGGGGTGCAGGCCGGTGGCCACCAGGCCGGCGATGTGGGCCATGTCCGCCATCAGGTAAGCCCCCACCTCCCGGGCGATCTCCCCGAAGGCGGCAAAGTCGATAATCCGGGGGTAGGCACTGGCGCCGGCGATGATCAGGCGCGGCCGCACCTCCCTTGCCTTGAGCCGGATGTCCCCATAGTCAAGGAGGCCATTCCCGTTGACTCCATAGAAATGGCTCTCGTAGTAGATGCCGGAGATACTGGCCCTGCTGCCGTGGGTCAGGTGCCCGCCGTGGCTGAGGCTCATGCCCAGGATGCGGTCGCCGGGCTTGAGCATGGCTAGATATACCGCCATGTTCGCCTGGGTTCCCGAATGGGGCTGCACGTTGACATGCTCCGCCCCGAAGATCTCCTTGGCCCGCCGGCGCGCCAGGTCCTCCACCACGTCCACGTTGGCGCAGCCGCCGTAGTAGCGGTGCCCGGGGTAGCCCTCGGCGTACTTGTTGGTCATCACCGAACCCTGGGCAGCCATCACTGCCCTGCTGGCATCGTTTTCCGAGGCGATCAGCTCCAGGCCATGCTCCTGGCGCCGCTCCTCTCCGGCGATGGCCGCCGCCACCTCCGGGTCAACCGGCAGCACGTACTTCTCGATGTAGTCCATGCTTCCATCCTCCATAATATATTGCATGTATTGCAGGAGCCGTGACGCATAAGTTCGTGCAACCAGGACAGCAATCTTTTTTTCAGTTCATTATCAACAACCCGAATCTACTGCATACGAGAGTTTCGGTATTTAGCCATCAGTTTTTAATCTGACTTTTTGAACCAATCCCAAGCTGGAAGGAGAAAAGAGATACTGCCACTGATTATTTTCTGCAGTATTTCTTCTCCAACTCCCTGATCTTCTCCAACCGCCGGGCGTGGCGGCCGCCGGTGAAGCGCGCCTGCAGCCAGGCATCGACGATGTTACAGGCCACTTCCGGCTGCAGCACCCGCTCCCCCAGGGTCAGGATGTTGGCATCGTTGTGCTCCCGGGCAGCCTTGGCGGTGAAGACGTCGTGGCACAGAGCGGCCCGTATGCCGGGCACCTTGTTGGCGGCGATCACCATCCCGATCCCGGTCCCGCAAACCAGGATCCCCTGGTCGTAATTCCCCTGGGCTACCGCCTCACCGACGGCGGCAGCGATGTCCGGGTAATCAGCGGGCTGCGGTGTGTTCACCCCGAAGTCGGTGAACTCCCTGCCGGGAGAACTGAACCGCCGCTTGATGATCCCCTTGAGCTTGAATCCTGCATGATCACTGCCGATGGCAATACGCATCCGGCGCCACCCCCAATTCCCGGGGAGACCTTTTCGTGATCAGGCGCTGCTTTTCCTCTTTTTCCGACAACAATGAGGTCTCCCGGATATCCCGAAAGCCCGTCAGTCCCGGTTTTCTCCCCGCTTCAGCCGGCGATGGACGTCGATGCAGACGTCGGCGACAGCGCTGGCCAACTCCATGGCGCACCGGAGGTAGACCTCTTTGGATTGGCCGAAGGGGTCCATGATGTCGTACCGGCCCGCCCGGTTCGTTCCAACCTGGGTTGCCGGCGCCTCGTCAGCCGGCGCCGCCACGTATTCCTTTAACACGAAGGCTTTGCCCACCGCCTCGGAAAACTGTTCCAGCAGGCGCCGTCGATGATGCTCCTCCATGGTCAGGATCAGATCGGCCGACCGTACCTGTTCGCCAGTCAGGCAGGCGGTCTTGTGACCGGACAGGTCGATCCCTCTCTCTGCCATGATGGCAACCGCCTCCCGGCTGGCCGGGCCTCCGGCCATGGCGTACAACCCGGCGGAGGCCACCTCGACCTCCTCCTGTAGCCGGAAGTGGCCGAGAAAACTGCGGCACAGCCCCTCGGCTATGGGGCTGCGGCAGGTATTACCGGTACAGACGAACAATATCCGAAGCACCACCGATCATCCTCTCTAAATGGTGCGGTTGGCTGCCGCCCGGTAGAGGCGGTTCATAACCGCCAGCCCCATACCGGACAACGGGATCGCCTCCATCAGGATCACTTGCGCCCCGGCCTGATCACATCTCCGTAGGGCGCTGAAGATATGGCTGGCGATCTCCTCAGGACATTTTCGGGAACCCAGGACCTCCACATGGACCGCGCCCGCGCCGCGCCGCGCCGCGCCGCGCCCAAGGGGCACCCGGCACCCGGCACCCGGCACCCGCATCTGCTGATAGACCGGGGCATTCTCTGCCGTGGCCAGGAGCGCCACCATCCTGTCCGGATGGGCGGCCAGGTAATTCCTGACCTTGGCCTGCTGTTCCCGGCTGTCGCCGGTCACCACCAACGCCTCCGCCCGTGGAGCATAGTGCCGGAATAGAGTCCCCGGGCAGGGGGCTGCTTCTATGCCTGATGAGGCGCCCACAACCGCTGCCGGACCTTGCGGATCGATTTCCTGGCCGGCAGGCTTATGATCTGCAATAACAGTATCCGTTCCGGGCATGGCGGTATCGTGCACCAGCACCCTCCCCAGCACCTGCTCCAGGTCCTCCCGGGTCACGCCACCGGGTCTCAGCAGCACCGGCTGCTCCCCGGTCAGGTCGAGGATGGTCGATTCCACGCCGACGCTGGTGGGGCCGCCGTCCAAAACAATGTCTATTTTCCCATCCAGGTCGGCCAACACATGTGCTGCCAATGTCGGGCTGGGGCTGCCGGAAAGGTTGGCGCTCGGCGCCGCGATCGGCACTCCGCTCCGGTCAATCAGTGCCAGGGCTACCGAGTGCGACGGCATGCGCAGGGCGACGCTGGGCAGCCCGGCGGTGACCACATCCGGCACCACCGGTGCCCGGGGCAGGATCAGGGTCAGCGGCCCCGGCCAGAACCTGGCAGCCAGGTTTTCCGCCGCAGCCGGCCAGGCCGTTACCAGCCGGCGCGCCTGCCGGGTAGAGGCCACGTGCAGGATCAGCGGGTTGCGCCGCGGGCGGCCCTTGGCGACGAAGATCCCTTCCACCGCCGCCGGGTCGAGGCCGTTCGCCCCCAGCCCATACACTGTCTCAGTGGGAAAGGCCACCGTCCCGCCGCTCCTGATCACAGCGGCTGCCTCGGTAATCGCCTCCGGGTCAGGATTTTCGGGGTTAACCCTGAGGTAGCCTGTCTTCTTACATGAACTCACATCAGCCATCAGACCGAACCATCCCCATGCCTGGCAGACTGCCACCGCCGTCATCATGCAAACCAACCGCGCCATGTCCGACCGCGCCCACCCTTCGGGCGGGCACCCGACCGGATGGGTACCCCGACATGGCGCCGCCTTTGGGCGCGGCGCCTGCTTCAAGCCTTTCTTTCATTTTAGGCATACACCGATTATAAGCATACACCCAACCACTGAAAATACCAAGCATTACGGCTGATCGACCATGATCGGCGATATGCGCCGAGGCTGAAAATTGGTATGGAAAATATAGACGAGACCGGCAGATACTCATGCGCTGGAGTTCGGGAAAGAGAGCAACATCTGGCAGTCCCTAAGCAACTCGCTTCGCTCGGGGATTCAGTGGGGGTCTGCACCCCCACTGAATTAGAATACAAGCTAAGCTGCCGAATTCATCTCCCGCTTGTAGAAGCGGGAGACTTCTTCGGTGGCTGTGCAACTAAGGCTTCCGCCTTCGCGGGGTACCCCGGTCGGCTCGGCGCAAGCCAAGTTTCCCAGATAAGCTTCAGTGGGGGAAGGCAAACCCCCACTGAAGCTAAGAACTCGTTGACAATTCAATCTTCCTCCATGCCGAGATACACCCGCTGCACCATCTCGTTGGCCAGCAGTTCCTGGGACGTCCCCTCCAGGGCAATCTGGCCGGACTCCATCACGTAACCCCTGGTGGCTGCAGAGAGCGCCAGGTACACGTTCTGTTCCACGATCAGGATCGGAATCCCCTGGCGGTTGATCCCCAGAATGCTTTCAAAGATGGCTTCGACCAAGATCGGCGCCAGACCCAGCGACGGTTCGTCGAGCAGGAGGATCTTGGGCCTGGCCATCAGCGCCCTGCCGATCGCCAGCATCTGCTGCTCCCCGCCGGAAAGGGTTCCGCCCTGCTGCTTGCTCCGCTCGCCGAGCACCGGGAAGAGGTTAAAAACCATCTCCAGGTCTTGCTTGACACCCTCCGCGTCCCGCCTCAAAAAAGCGCCCATGTCCAGGTTTTCCTGCACTGTCATCCCTGAGAAGATGCGCCTTCCCTCCGGGACCATGGCCACCTTTCTGGCAGCGATCTTATCCGGCGGCTTCCCGGTAATATTCTCGCCATTGAACTCGATACATCCCTTTACTGAAGTGTTGATCCCGGTGATCGCTTTCAAGGTGGATGTTTTTCCGGCCCCGTTGTTGCCGATCAAAGCCACCATCTCCCCCTGGTCCACATGCAGAGAGATTCCATGCACAGCCTTGATCGCCCCGTAGCTCACCTCCAGATCCTTAACCACTAGCATTGCCACACCACCCTAGTTGACTTGGGCATACGTCATCGAACCACTCTTACCCAGGTAAGCCTCGATCACCCTGGAATCGTGCAAAACCTGCTCCGGATCTCCGTCGGCGATCTTGTGCCCATGATCGAGCACGATGATCCGGTCGGAGATCCACCGTACCACCCGCATGTTGTGTTCGATAACGATCACTGTCTTATGCATCTCGTCCCTGATCCTGGTGATGAACTGCATCAGCCTCTTGCCCTCGCCAATGTTCATACCTGCCGAGGGCTCGTCCAGCAGCACGAGCTCCGGATCGCTGACCAGCGCCCGGGCAATTTCGACCCGGCGCTGTTCTCCGTAAGGCAAGGAAACTGCCTTCAGGCCGGCCTTGGGGAGAATGTTCAGCAGATCGAGCGCCGCTTCCGCCCGCTCTTTCATGCTCTGCTCAACGTGCCGGAAGCGGTTGGGAATAAAGAGATCGACGATACCGGGCTTGAGCTTGGAATGAAATCCGATCATGACGTTCTCCAGCACCGACATGGTGGGGAACAGTCGGATATTCTGAAAGGTACGGGCAATGCCGAGGCTGTGGATGACGTGCGGGGCCATCCCATTCAGCGATCTGTCGTGAAATGCGATGTCGCCGCTGGTCAACTCATACGTACCGGTGATCAGATTGAAGAGAGTGGTCTTGCCAGCCCCGTTCGGCCCGATAATGCTGGTGATCTTTCCTTTTTCTATATCTGCGGTAACCGCGTCCACCGCCCGGACCCCGCCAAAATATTTGCAAGCCGCTTCGATCTTTAGTATGAACATGTCGGAGGCCTCCTCTACTTTCTCTGCACAGCCAGGGCAGGGTCTACTTTTCTGATCCACGGCCACTGGATGTCGGCGGTCCAGATGCCTTGCGGGCGGTAGACCATCACCAACACCATGATCACACCGATTACCAGCATGTCCCACTGCACCAGGAACTGAAAGATCTCCGGAAACAGCACCAGCACCACGGCGCCAATCACCGGCCCGATCACCGTTCCCGCCCCGCCGAGGAAAACCATGGCCAGCAAGGTCTCAGAATCCACGTACGTAAATGTATCCGGGCTGATGAAAGTGATGTAGTGGGCGAATAAACTCCCTGCCAGTCCGGCAAAGATGCCGCCGATCACAAAGGACAGGATCTTGTACTTGGTAATGTTGATCCCCATGAATTCTGCCGCATCCTCATCATCGCGGATCGACCGGAATGCCCGTCCCAAAAATGAGCGGCAGAGGTGGAAGGCCAGAAACAGGGCGATGAAAAATAAGGCCACGATCATGTAGTAGTACATGGTGCGGTCAAACGGTATGCCGAAAAGGTGCGGGCGCGGGATGCCCGGTAGGCCCATCGGCCCGCGCGTCAGCGCATTCCAATTGTTCATGATCAGCCCGAAGATCTCCCCGAAGCCCAGGGTGGCAATGGCCAGGTAATCACCCCGGAGCCTCAAGACCGGGAAACCTATGGCTGCTCCAAAGAGGGCGCTGGTCACCATCGCCCCGATCGTCGCCAGCCATATCGGCCATCCCAGCCGGAGCGCCAGAAGGGCGGAGGTGTACGCCCCCATTCCGTAGAAAGCGGCATGGCCAAGGGAGAACAGACCTGTCTGGCCTAAAATGATCTCCAGGCCCAGCACCAGGATGCCGTAGATGGCGAGCATGATCAGGATCTGCATCACGTAAGCGTTGTGGACGACCAGCGGCACCGCCACCAGGATCGCTCCCAGAATAATATACTGCAGTAATTTGGCGCCTCTCAAGCTGCTCCCTCCTACACTCGCTTTTGATAGATGTAAGCGTTGAATAAACCACCCGGCCTGAACAGGAGCACCAGGATCATCACGGCAAAGGCAATACCGTCCCGATAGCTGGAGATCACTGACGCCCCGAAGTTTTCCACCACTCCCAGCAGCAGACCGCCGATCATGGCGCCCGGAATGCTGCCGATGCCACCGATGATCGCCGCCGTGAAGGCTTTGAGCCCGGCTGTAAAGCCCATGGTTGAATAGACTGCGTCGTAGTACATCCCCACCAGCAGTCCGGCCGCTCCTGCCATCGCCGACCCCACAAAGAAGGTGACCGAGACCACCTGATCCATGCTGATCCCCATCAGGCCCGCCGTTTCGCGGTCCTCCGAGGCAGCCCGGATCGCCTTGCCGTAGCGGCTGCGGTTGACAAACCAGGAGAGAGCGGCCATCAATACCAACGCTGTTACCAGGACCAGGATCTGGGTAGAGTTGATCAGGGCGTTTCCGATATGATAAATCCGCTCTGGCAGCAGTGTCGGCAGAGGAAACGTCTCCGAACCGATCAGGAGGAGCGCCAGGTTGGAAAGGATGATCGACATTCCAATGGCGCTGGTCGTGACCACCAGGCGGGGGGCTCGCCGCAGCGGGCGGTAGGCCACCTTCTCCACGGCCATACCCAGCAGTCCGGTCAGCAACATCACCAGGGGAAGAATGACCAGGAAATGGGGTCCCGTATACCGGGCCAACAACAACCCGAAGAAGGCCCCCCACATATAGACATCTCCATGGGCAAAGTTGATAAATTTCATCACACCGTAGACCATGGTGTATCCGAGAGCGATCAGGGCGTAAACGCTGCCCAGCATGAGACCGTTGATCAGTTGCTGTAAAAACATGCGTTAGCTCCTCCCGGCCTCACGGCCATTTCTCCTTCTCCGGACTTTTCAGTGTGGGTTGAACCAGAGACGTACCCGCTCTTAGCCCGCCGCTTCGAGAAACGGGAGCATTAGAGCGGGTAGTCATCGTGGTAAACCCCGTTCCCGGCCAACCTGCCCACACCTTCAAGCCTGTTTCAGTCTCTATTGCTGATAAATCACCCACTGGCCGTTCTTGACGGTCAGTTTATTCACTCCCGGCCGCTGGCAATCATGATGCGCGTCGAAACTCAGGTTGCCCGTTACGCCGCTGTAGGGCGAGGGCATTGCTGCCAAGTACGCCTGGAGCTTCTGATGATCCGTGCCCACCGCTATGATCGCCGACGCCAGCAGCTTCATGGCATCGTAATCCAGGGCGGCATAGGTGCCCGGCGTGGAATTATACGCAGCTTTGTAGGCCGAAACAAACGCCGCCACCTTTGGATCCGAGCTATTCGGCAGGAACAGGCCGGATACCTTGATTCCCTCCACGGCGCTGCCGCCCAGTGTGATCAGGTCAGTTTCATACAGGCCGTCGGTTCCGTAGACGGGCAGAGTCATCCCGAGCGACTGCATCTGCTTGCAGATCAGGGCGCCCTCCGTGTACAGGCCGCCGATGAATATGGCGTCCGCCCCGGAACCCTTGATGCTGGTCAGCAGGGGCGTAAAGTCCTTGGTGGCTCCAAGGTCGTAGCTATAGGTTCCGGTCACCTTGCCTCCATCCTTGACCATCTCATTGCTCGCAGTGATCTTCAAACCGTTCCCGTAGTCGTCGTTCTCATACATGATGGCCACGTTTTTATGCCCCTCGCTGTACAGCCAATCGGTGACAAAGCTGCCCTGGAAGGCGTCTGTCATTGAAATCCGGAATACATAGGGATTATCCATCGTGCTAAATTCAGGAGATGTCCCCACGTGAATGACGGGCAACATGGCCTGATCGTAAATGGGAGCTCCCGCCAGAACGCAGGAACTGTTGTAGTTGCCCAGCACTGCCACAATACTGGAATCTGCGGTGAACTTGGTAGCGATATTGGCTGCTTCCTTGGGGTCGGACTTGTCATCCTGGGGCACGAGTACGATCTGTGCTCCGTTGATCCCGCCGGCGGCATTGATCTCCTTTGCTGCCATCTTGGCGCCGTTCAGCATCTGATTGCCGTCATCAGCGCAAGTACCCGTAAGTGGGGCCACCCAACCGATATTGATCGTCTTCCCACCGGTCGTATTGCTCTTACTGCACCCCGCTAAAACCAGGGCGCTGCACAACAAGATTACCAGGACTACACAAACTGGAGCCTTGCTCTTCATTCTGATCATACCTTTCTTAACCCCCTCTTTTAATGGTGCAGATTGACATACAGCAAACACCGCTCCCGCCCCTTGGCCGGAGAGCGAGCCATTGGATCATCTCTCGATGTTGGCAGGTCGACATTCGATGTTCGATTATCATTGCCTTTCCAGTTCGAACTTCGAACCTCTAACCTCGAACATCGAGGAACCCCCGGCCAATAACCAGTCTATCCTCGGTTCCCCCAGCGCGGCCGGCCGACAGCAGTAACCTGGATGCGTGTTTCGACATACATCTCGTCACTTGTTCCGAAAGCCCGGCTGACTACCTTATCCTGCTTGACCACGACCTCCGGGTCGGCTGCCCCTGCCCGCAGGGCGCTTGACACCACCTCCTTTCTGGCCTTCTCCAAAGCATAATTCTCCGCCTCTTCCAGATAGAGAAACGACTTTCTCTCCCAGGGAGTATGGACCAGGAAGCCTCCCTGCTCCCCAGGTTTGATCAGCACGCGGACGTTTTCGATCACCTGGCCGGCAGCCGCCCCTACGGCATTGGCCACTTCGGCGTGTTCGGGAATCTCCAACTGCGCCCGGAAGCGCTCGCCGATAGGCGGGAGGTAGGCGGCAACCGGGGCTCCTATGGCAATGATTCCGTAATCCAGCCTCAACTCGACACCAAATCCCCTGGCGCTGCCTGTCAAAAAACGTTCCAAAAATACCTGGCTGCCGGTGTCTGCCGCCAGGTTCAAGCTGACGCCATCACGGTTGATCAGGCTTTGCAAAACGGCCAGGCAGAGATCTTCCTCTATTTGCTTCATTACCAGGTCCAGAAACTCTTCCGGTTGTACCTGCATGCGCCATGCCTGCACCCTGGCGCCTTCGACCGCCGCCGCAGTACTCCAGGAGGCAAGGCGTCCCAGAGCGTGCAACACATCGGTGGGAGTCAGGGAGATCCGCCCGATCACCTGCTCCTGTTCCAGCCTCTTGAGCGGCAACAGGTTGGGGTCGCGGCCCAGTCTCTCGCCCAGGGTAAACACGTTGTGCGCTCCATCTTTGAGGGCGCCGATCACTCGCCGCTCATCCTCGAACCATCCCGTTTCATTGCCGTTGTCTTTGACAAGCATCCAGCAATCAACGGGCTGGCCGCCGGTGATCTCTCTGAAGGGATCTGCCCGGCGCAATTCTTCGGTCAGGTAGGGAAACTGCATCGCCATCACTGATAGCGGCCAGACGCGGCGCGGCCCGACCTTCAGCCGGCGATCACCGGATACCTGGATGTAGCTATCCCCTCCCAGACCAAAGGTGCTGATATCCGCCGCTTCGACCCTGGTTCGCCAGCCCCCCACAGTGGCGCCCTCATCGTTCAGGCGTGGCCGGCCATGTTCCACGATGGCGATATCGGTGGTTGTCCCACCCATATCTAAAATCAGGGCCCTGTCCATTCCCGTCAAAAAGGTGGCGCCGACAATACTGGCAGCCGGGCCTGACAGGATGGTCTCGATCGGTCTCTGGCGCGCTATCGCCTCGCTCATCAACGACCCGTCACCCTTCACCACCAGCAGCGGCGCCTGAATATTCTCCGACCTGATCACCTTCTTCACCGCTTCCAGCAGTTCGGCGATGATCGGCAGCAGTCGGGCGTTCAGGCAGGCAGTTACCGTGCGCTCGTAAAACCCCAGGGAGGTCGTCAGTTGATGGGCACAGACCACAGGTACCGGCCATACCTGCTGCGCTATCGCCCTGGCCTCCAGCTCGTGCTCGGGATTGCGCACGCTGAGATAACCGGAGATGGCCAGGGCATCGACCTGCCCTTGCAGCCTCCTGACGGCTTGCTCCAGTTCATCGTGGTCCAGCGGGGCGAGAGGGCGGCCCTTGATGTCGTGTCCGCCCCTAACCGTTATTATCTCCTGCGCCGGAAGGCTGCCGGAGGCTTCGTGCCCGATGAGGATCAGCCCAATGCTGCATCCCCGCCCCTCCACGATGGCGTTGGTGGCCAGCGTCGTCGACAGGGCGACCAGGCTCACCTGGCTCAGGTCATAGTGCCGGAGTCCCTGGATGCATTTACGGATTCCATCGGTCAGGTCTCTCCTCGTGGTAAAAGCCTTGGCCTTGGCCTTGATCTCGCCAGTCGCCAGATCCAGCAACACGCCGTCGGTATAAGTGCCACCGGTGTCGATACCCAGCGCCAAAGACACGTCTGTCACTCCATTCCTGCTCTTAAAGCCACGGGTATCCCCGCTTGTCCCACCTTTGACCCGCCCCACCCTTATCTGAACCTGGCAAGATGGGGGTCAAGGATATTGCGCTTGCTTGACCCCGCTACTTGCACAGGTAAGGGGGCCTGATATATCCGGGTGGCTGTTGTTTTTTAAGGTTCACACATACAACCCCTGGCGGTAAGCAGCCAGGTACTGCACGCAAAACGGGTCCTTGCCCAGCAAAGCCCGGGACGCATAGACAAACCCCATGATTGTTTTATCCAGGGGGTCCAGGATATAGGCATCCATGCCGACAGTCATGGTCTGAACCATGAACAGCCTGTTGAGCGCCTGCCGGTTGGGGAGGCCGAAGGAGATGTTGCTCAAGCCGCAAATGGTATGGACCCCCGGAAATTCGTCGCGGATGAAAGAGATTGTCTCCAGGACCTCCAGCCCCGCTCCATCGCCGGTGCTGACAGGCTTGACCAGAGGGTCCAGGTAGATGTCATCCTCCGGCACGCCGTTGGCAGTCAGGTCGGCCACCAGCCGGCGCACGATGCCCTTACGGTCATTCGCAGTCTCCGGCATCCCGCTGTCGTCCATACACAGCGCCACAACTTTGGCCTTATGCTTCAACACCAGGGGCAGGATGGTCTGAAAGCGCTCCTTCTCCGCAGTGATGGAGTTGATCATGGGCTGGCCGTTCTGCGCCAGGGCCAATCCCACCTCCATTGCCCTGGGATTGGGCGTGTCAATGCACAACGGCGCCGACACCGCTGCCTGAACCGTCTCCACCAGCCACTGCATGGTCTCCGGCTCGTTATAAACCTTGGTGCCACAATTGATGTCCACGTAATCCGCCCCGGCCTCCATCTGGCCGCGGGCTATCTGCTGGATGTAGGCGGCATCCTCGACATCTACTGCTGCTTTGATAGACTTCCGGCTGGTGTTGATCAGTTCACCGACAATCAACATCTTAAAATCCCCCTTTTTTCACAGATGACACTGCGCCCGGCCCGCTCGACGATGTCATGGATCTTCTGCTGCACGTCCTTGGGCAGCGGTTCGGGCTCGTAGTCCTCGATGATGGAGCGCGTCTTCTCGTTGGCGCGCTGCTCCAGGGTCTTCGCTCCGTTCGC
>JBEKFU010000076.1:0-8146 GCA_050013155.1 Thermacetogeniaceae bacterium
AACCCCAGGACAGCAAAAGCAACCTGTTTGTGGGTAAACCCTGCTTGAACGGCATACTGATAGGCATGAGTACGATGCGCCTCATACCATCTCTCTCCATGCCTGATGCGCCTGATCAACGTCGCCGTGGCGTCGATCAGAAATACCCCGAGCAGGACAATCCAGACGAACAGCGGCGCCGCATTCATTTTTTCCGATGAGATCGCCACCACCGCAAAGAAATAGCCCAAAAAACCGCTGCCCGCATCCCCCATAAAGATCTTTGCCGGCGGCCAATTCCATACCAGGAAGCCGGCAGTGGCAAGCGCCAGCAGCAAGCAGGCCAGAGCCAGGTTTAACGCTCCGGAAAACGCTGCGAAAGCACCGGCCATGATGCTGACGCTGATCGCTTCAACCCCGGCAATGCCGTCGATCCCGTCCATGAAGTTATAGAGATTGACCAGCCAGACCACCCCGATCACAGCGAGCAACGCTCCGATCAGGTGCAGGGGCAGCCTGGTAAAACCGAGATCGAGCCAGGGAAGCCCTCCCAGCCAGTATATTGCCCAAGCCGCCGCCACAAGATGAACCATCGCCCGGGAGGCAGCCGAAATGCCTTTCCGGTCATCCAGCCATCCGATGCAGGCAATCAGCAGGCCCCCGCCGCCAAGGGCGATGATAAAATGCGTCGGAAGGGCATCAAGCGCGACAAGCGCAACAGTGCCCCCCAAAAAGGCGATCACTATTGCCAGCCCGCCGCCTCTCGGTGTGACTGCAACATGCGAACTGCGTTCGTTGGGAACATCGACCATGCCGCGGCTGACAGCATAGCTGCGTATGATTCCCGTCAGCGCCCATGATAGAGAGAATACCAACAGTGCGATCAGAACCACCCATGCATTCAAACAGGGCGCCTCCCAACCAGTAACCTATTTCTATCCGCAGCCAAGAACCGCACTAGAGCTAAAAGCCCGGGGCTATCGCTGCAACCGCGATATTCCCACCTTTCACCTGATCAGGCCGGCCTGGCGCAGCGCCGCAATCTCCAGGACGATCCCCTCCTCGAAAGGCCTGGGAGCGAACCCCAGGTCGCGTGCCGCCTCGTCATATGAAAATGCCTTATCTTCCCGGAGGCGCTTGACCTTTTCCGTATCGAGCAGGCCGTTGGGAATGACCTCGCCCACGTAGCCGGCCAGCAGGGCCAACCCGTAAGGAACCCTGACGAAGGCCCTCCTCTTCTTCAAAACGTCAGCGATCAGGGAGAGGATCATGGCATAGGCGACCGGTTCCTTTCCCACCACGTTGTAGGCCCTGCCAACCGCTGCCGGCCTCAACCAGGCTGAGGCAAGGGAGCGCGCCAGGTCCTGGGCGTAAATCGGCTGCATCAAGCTGTTGCCGGTACCGATCATGGGAACGACCGGATACCGGTCGATGACCAGGACCAGCTTATGAATGTTCTTGTCCCTCTGATTTCCGTAAATCATCGTCGGGCGGATCATGGTATAGTCCAGGCCACTCTGCTGGATACCCTGCTCAAGGATCTTGTACTCACCGGAATACTTCTGATATTTGCTGTAAATCCCGGTTGTGTTGACGAAAACGGCTCTTTTTACTCCTGCCTCCCGGCATGCTCTGATAATCTGGGGGGAAGAGCGGATGTTGACCAGGTGAATGACTCCATCGGCTCCCTGCAACCCCGGCACCAGCGAGCCGACGTCGGTAACGTCGCCTTTATACAACTCCACTCCCGGGTCCCTGATCCACGAAATGTCGCTTCGTTCACGGACAAGACACCGGATCGGCCCGTCATATCCGGCCTCCCTCAAGGCATCTAGCAAAAAACGCCCGGTCAGGCCTGTTATCCCGGTTATAAAAAGCATGATCGCGGTCCTCTCTGCGTACCCGCAAAATAATATTCAATCTCTGCCTGACAGTATCTCTCGATAAACCGCCTCAGTCTTTTGAGCCATCAGCTCAAAAGTGAAATGCTGCATAAACCGGTCACGCCCCTTTGAGCCCATAAGGGTTCTCAGCTCCGGGTCCTCGATGAGTCCCAGCAATCGGGATTCCAATGTTTCGAGATCCCCCCTGGGCGCCAGAAAACCGGTCTCCCCCTCCTGCACGGCTTCACTGGTGCCGCCAACGTCTGAGGCAATCACTGGCAGCCCCGCCCGCATCGCCTCGAGAACACTGATTGGAAAGCCCTCCCAATTAGAGGTCAGCACAAAGATATGCGAGCCGGCAAGCAGTGCCGGGACGTCTGTACGCCCCCCCAAAAACCTGACCCTGTCCGTGATCCCGAGCCGCGCCGCCTGCTGTTGGCATTGCTCCAGCAGCGGGCCGTCACCCACCAGATCCACCTCGAAAGCCTGATTGGCCTGTAGGCGGCTGATCGCCGCCAACAGCAGTTGGTGATCCTTCTGCTCAGAAAACCGGGCCACCATGATCAGCCTGACCGGCCCGCCGCCCCCGGGTTGCGCCGCCAGATCCCCGGCGATGGCCGGCATCCCGTTATGAATGGTGATCAGCTTCTGCTCGTCGCCTACATGATGCTTCAAGGCAAGCCGTCGATCAAAATCGGAAACACAGATGATCTTCTCCGACCACCGTGAGGCGAGGCGCTCCAGCATCAGGTAGCAGGCCCTCTGGGCCGCAGGCACGCCCTCGGTAAAAGCCCAGCCGTGAGCCGTGAAGAGCGACGGTAGGCGGCACTGCCGGGCAGCCAGGCGGCCGACGATCCCGGCCTTGCTGGAATGGGTGCACACCAGATCGGGGCTAATCTCCTTAAACAGAGCGAACAACTGCAGCAAACACTGCGCATCCCTGACCGGGGAGATCGACCTGCTCAGCGCCGGTACGTGATGCACTGGAATACCGTCCTGCGAAAGCTGCTCCCAGAGCGGCCCCCGGTCACCGACTGCGACATGAACGTCGTACCGGTCCCTTAAATGCAATGCCAGGAGTCGAACATGGGCCTGGGCGCCCCCCAGGATACCCTGGGTGATCAGATATAACAGCCTGTATCTCTGCGGCATCAACTTCTACCCCATTTTCAGAGCAGGCATTCAGAATTCAGGAGTCCACCGCATCCGGTCTTACGCCCGGCCTGAACGCCGCCTCGAGGCTGCGCCTCGGCTAAAAGCCCGGCGGCACACCGGGAATGCGGCGCACAGGAGAATTCAGAATTCTTCGAGACGATAAACCGTTCTCTCTCATTCTGTCTCCTGTCTCCTGACTCCTGACTCCTGTCTCCTGATCAGATGCTGATCCTGACTTTTTCTTGGAGCAGACCACAAGGTTGAACCGGGTTCATACCATTCTCACGCCCGAGGCCCGGAAAGAGTGAGCTCAATAAACCAATTGCCTGCTCCGGCTGCAACTGTCTGAAGCCATTGCGCAGCTCGGCGACCATCCTTGCAGCCTCTTGATAATCTCCCTCTTCATCCCGGGTGACGAAGATCCGGCTGTTCTTGGTCGCCATCCTCTGCTCCTGAATCGTGAACAGTTCTTCACGCAGCTTCTCGCCCGGCCGGATCCCGATAAACTTGATCTCGATGTCCTCGTCCGGTACCAGGCCGGAAAGCCGGATCAGGTCGCGAGCCAGATCGACTATTTTGACCGGCTCTCCCATATCGAGCACAAAAATCTCTCCCCCACGGGCGAGGGCGCCTGCCTGTAAAATCAGTTGCACCGCCTCCGGGATGGTCATGAAATATCGGATCATCTCGGGGTGGGTCACGGTGATCGGGCCGCCCATGGCGATCTGGCGCTTGAATGTGGGCAGGACGCTCCCGCTGCTCCCCAACACATTGCCGAAACGAACCGCCGCATAATTAGTGGCAGCAGGTTTGTGACCGCGCCGTCCCTGCTGGTCGAGATACTGAACGATCAACTCTGCGGCTCTCTTGGAGGCCCCCATCATGCTGGACGGATGCACCGCCTTGTCGGTGGAAACAAGAACGAATACTTCTGACCCATACGCTTGCGCTGCGGCAGCAACATTGTACGTGCCCAGGATATTGTTGGATACAGCGTGCTGGGGAAAACGCTCCATCATGGGGACATGCTTGTAGGCTGCGGCATGGAATATTATCTGAGGCCTGTATTTTTCAAATATCCGGTCAACGACTCCCTGGTCGCGAACATCAGCCAGTTCTATGGGAATATCGAGATCGGCGTGCCGGTCCCTCAACTCCTGCTCGATCTCGAAGAGGTTGTTTTCTGACTTGTCCAGCAGTATCAATTTGGATGGCGTGAACCGGGCGATCTGCCGGCATAACTCCGATCCGATGGAGCCCCCGGCGCCGGTGACCAGGATCGCCTTGCCCTCAATGAAGCCTTCCATCTCATTCAAATCCAGTTGTACCGGTTCTCTTCCGAGCAAGTCTTCGACCTGCACATCCCGGATCTGGTCTACCCTGACCTTGCCATCGATCAACTCGTAGACGCCGGGCAGTGTCTTCAGGCTCACGCCCGTATTGTTGCAGATCCCGACTATCTCCCGGATAACGGAGCCCGGGGCCGACGGCATGGCGATGATGACCTCGTCGATATTTGCCTCGTCCACGATCCGTGGAATATCGTCCCTAGCTCCGAGAACCGGAACATCAAACAAGTACAGTCCTTTTTTATTGAGATCGTCGTCAATAAACCCGACCGGCTTGACGCCCAGGGAAGGGTGCCTTCGCAATTCACGCACAACCACGGCGCCGGCATCACCGGCGCCAACAATCAGCACCCGTCTCTGAACCTCCACATCGCCTTCAAAGCGCTTTTTCCCCCTCACACTCGGTGTAGCACCGCGTAAATGGCTTGCCGACCGCAGGTAAAACCTGCTGGCGCCGACGAAAATGAAGTTGAGAAGCCAGGCGACGATAAAAACACTCCGGGGGAAAAGAGGAATAAGTATCGGAGGATAGATGAAAATATATGACAGAACAACCGCTAACAGGTTGCCGACTGTAACTCCTCCCAGTATGGCATACAGCTCACCAATGCTTGCGTATTGCCAGAGCCTGCGGTATAAGCCGAAAAAGCGATAGGATAACAGGGCCAGCACGGTGGCGCCGGGAGCGAGAATAAGCCAACTGTGGAGGTAGATAAATGGGACGTTATTAAAACGAAAAAACAGGGCGCCAAGATAGGCACAATTAAAAAAAATAGCATCGAGGATCAGAAAAATTAAAGTTGTTCCCCTGTGTCTCATATCAAATCTCCAATAATTTTCTTTATTGGCTAGTTCGAAATAAACAATTACTTGAAAGTATTAAGCGTAGTACATTTAGCAATTCGATAATATGCAAAAAACTCCTGCTTGATGTGCCACTGACTCCCTCGCAGCAGTCTCCACATACCGCCATTCTCCCATATTCAGTCCCTATATGTAAACCGGAACTTACTGGTCCTGCAGTGCCTTGCAGATGACCAACCGAGACTGACCGCGTCAAAAGACCCTTGCCCCTCGTCAACACGGGGTAAGGGTCTTCAAGCGTGTGCTTTTCCGGTATCGTTCGGCGCCGTCAGTATTATTTCATCGCATCGGTGTTTCTCCTACACTTTCCCCATCTTCTGCAGTAACCCATAGGCGATCACTGCAGCCTGAGCCCTGGTGGCGCCGGCGGACGGCGCCAGTATGGCGCCGGTCATGCCCTTGATCAGCCCCGCGCTGTATACCGCCACCAGATCCGGATACCACCAGGCCCCGGTACTGTCTTTCACATCAGTGAACTTGTCCAAAGATTCAGGGACTACCGGAATTTTAGATCCAGCGAGAATGTTTGCCGCCATCGAGGTAGCCTGCTCACGGCTCATAATGGCATCCGGTTTAAAGGTTCCATCCCCGAATCCTTTAACCCAGCCGGCCTGGAAAGCACTCTCTACTGCATCGTAAAACCAGTCGCCGGCAGACACATCTTTAAAGTCGCTCTTGGCCGGAGGAGTCATGCCCGTTTTCAGCAACCCAGCCAGCATGGCCGTAAATTCGGCCCTGGTGACCGGTTGATCAGGCCTGAATGTGCCGTCAGGATAGCCATTGATGATGCCCCTATATACCAGCGCCTGCACCTGGGCGGCGGCCCAGTGCCCGTTAATGTCGGTGAAGGCGCTGCCCCCCGTCTCCGTCACCGTGACCGCGCACACGGCCTGGAAGCCGCCAGCCGTTGCCGTCACACTGGTCGTGCCCGGCGCCATCCCCTGGATCGTACACTCATAAGCCAGGGAATACTCATTTTCCCCCAACGGAGTTTTAGAGATAGTAGCACTTGGTGCTACAGTTACAATGCCGGTATTGCTGGATGTCCAGGTTACATCTTCAGGCATCCAGTCCGTGTCACTCGTCAGGCTTCTCGTCGCTTTCAGTTCCGAACCGGCGCCAACCGCAATAGTAACAGCAGTCCTGTCCAGGCTGATCCCGGAAACGGCTATGATCGGTGGTGTCATCACAGGGCTTTGATCCGCAGCAACAATAGTTCCGGGGAAGGCTATCATCACCAGAGATACGATACATAAAAACACGATCAAAGGCCTCTTCAAAATATGTCACCACCCTTTCTTATCAGTTAAATCATATATCATATCATTTTTTTTCAAGTTCGACCGGTTTCAAAGAAAAATCTTAGTTGAATGTGTAATAATTATATTCTATCATACCACTACAAGGTATCTATTTTCTAAGCGCATCAATTCCTGCCCTGCGTCACAGAAAAGGCAGCTTTTCCATAAAGGTTGGATTATAAGGGAGAGAGCGAAAAAGTGAGAAGGCTTTTGATTTTATTTTTTACTAGCTTGTTTTTATTGGCTGCCACGTCGAGTGCTTGGGCATCAAAAGAACCTGCATTTCCTAAAGGCTGGCAGGTGCACCACCCGATCCACATCCGAGGCGGAGTTCACAAAGGGATACATCCGTATTCAAGTACCGGTGGTGGTGGATATACACCGGCACAGATCAGGCATGCCTATGGAATCGATCAGCTTTCAAATAATGGAGCAGGGCAGACTATCGCCATCATAGTAGCTTATGGAAGTCCGACGATCCAGAAAGACCTGGCAGCTTTTGATACTGAGAATAATCTGCCGGCTGCGAACCTGACTATCGCCTACCCTAAGGGCTCACCTTCCAGTAATGATAAAAGCTGGGCAGAAGAGACATCCCTGGATGTGGAATGGGTGCATGCACTGGCCCCTAAAGCAAGTATCTTACTTGTTGTTGCTAAATCTGATTCTGGCATCGACCTTTTTAGCGCGGTGCAATCCGCCAACGCGCAAAGCCCCCAGATTGTGTCCATGAGCTGGGGAGGGTCAGAGTTTTCCGGTGAATCTTCTTATGACACAACATACTTCAGTCATTCCGGAACATTATATCTCACTGCATCCGGAGACTCCGGCGCTGGAGCTCAATACCCGGCTGCGTCTCCAAATGTCATCGCTGTTGGCGGCACAAGCCTGCCCTATGATGCCAATGGAAATCCGGAACCGGCGGAAGAAACGGCATGGTCGGATTCGGGCGGCGGTATCAGCAGTTCCGAAGCTCAGCCCAGTTGGCAAACCAACTTCGGTATTACCGGCAGCTATCGCAGTGTTCCAGATGTAGCCTTTGATGCCGATCCCAACACCGGCGTCAATGTATACTTTGACGACAGCACCTTCAGAGGAACTGCTGGCTGGTTGACTATAGGCGGCACCAGCTTGTCAGTTCAATGCTGGGCAGCGATCATGGCCCTGGCCGACCAGAATTCACGTATGACAAACACCAGCCAGGCACTTTATAGACTGGCCGGATCAAAAAGTAATTTCAATCCCGACGGCGCATACCGGGATATCACCACCGGAAGCAATGGTGGTTATAGTGCCGGTGTTGGCTATGACCTGGTGACCGGTCTTGGCAGTCCGGTTGCAAATGTATTAGTCCCAGATTTAACGGCGAACCCGAAGATATCAGTTTCGCCTTCTTCAGGCGCTGAAGGCGCCAATTTTGTGGTAACAGGGAGCGGGTTCACGCCAAACAGCACCGCCACCTCCCACCTCACCGGCCATAACCCTTTGAGCGTTGCTATTGGCAGCAGCGGGGCTTACAGTTATTCCATCTCCAGCACCAGTTTTACTCCGGGAACATACTCGAATTACGTAGTGGATAAGAGCGGCGTGTCGAGCAACACCGTAAGTTTCACCG
>JBEKFU010000077.1:0-8080 GCA_050013155.1 Thermacetogeniaceae bacterium
TTGTTCAATTTTTTCCTTGACAATCTTCAATGCATCAGGGATTCGATCAAGCACGGTCAAAAAGTTGCAGATGGCACGGCTTGGTAGCAGATCGCCGGACTCATATTTCTGGAAAGCACGCGGACCGCCACCTATCAATAACCCAGCGGCTTCCTGGGATAGGTGGAGTTTTTTACGAATGCGACGAATTTCTTCTTGCTCAAGGAGTCCTTCACTACGAGCCTTAAGCCTGTTCAGCATCCGGTCGGATAACTTCATATCCTCACCGGTGTGTATGCCTTCCCCGCATTCGCGACAATACCATCCAGGCATGTCAAATGTTATGCTCTTGTCTTTATAGGTGAGCGTTAATGGGCGCTCTTCCCGATGCATGGGCGTTCCGTTTACCGGACAAATACGTTCAGTCATCAGTATCCCTCTCCTTAAATGAGAGTAGTAAGAAATCAGTAATTGTGTCGACGGTGAATTTAACGTAAAGTATCCCCAGCGAAGAAGGAACATGGTAGACATCCTGCCAGACGCGATAATTAGCGTTGGCAGTCATGGATCTATAAAAGTGCGAACGCTGTATGCTTTGGATTGTTATATATTTCATCACCCTCCATGGCAGAAAGTGGCGTGTAATTCTGATCAAGCTTGAGCAAACGCTTTATATTCTTCATAGGTTTCCACCCGTGGCGTCATGTTTCTATCACGCCCCCTAACTTTTACTGTTGGGTCCATACTTTTCCCGCTAGGTGCAGTTCTTTATCAAGTCGTGATAGACAATAGAACTCGTTTTGGGTAAGTCCGGCCCCGGCTTTTTACATAATTACCATGTTCTGGCTTATTCCTATTTAAGAAAAATGCCTCCACTTTATTCATCTTATCATTGTTTTCGGGGTAGAGGCATTGGTAGAGGCATTATCTCCCCTACAAAATGCCTCTCCCTATAAACTGACCGCCTTGTCCTCATCTCATCTAGCCCCAACTGGTAACCGATTTTTACATGCAATATTGCCCCGGTTGTAGTGAGCGTTGTAGTAAACCATTCGAGTGCCGATGCCTTGATAAATCAGGGCTCAGCCTTAACTAAGAAATTGTAGCGTAGCGCTATTTCCAATAAGAAAGATATTCTGCAATAGGATCACCAATACCTTACTATACCGGAAGTTCAGACTTTCTCCTGCAAGTGGGGCATCGGGGGCAAGCCTCCTGCCATCAGATCCCTGGCGACATCCTTGAGCAGTTCACTGATCGGCAGCTTCTGGGGACAGAGATCCTCGCACTGTCCGCACTCTTTGCAGGCATCCGCCTGCTGCCCCGGAGGGATCATGCGGCCTGCCATGCGCTCGTCAAACATGTGCAACTGGTTGTAGGCCGAGAAATTACCCGGAATATTGACTCCTTCGGGACAAGGCATGCAGTAGCCGCAACCGGTGCAGTCCACCTTGATCCGCTGGTCATAGAACGCCTTGACCCGGTCATACAGCACCAGTTCCTCCTCGGTCAGCGTATCAGGAGTGGCGTCGCTGGCCACATTGATGTTCTCCTCGAGCTGCTGCATGGTATTCATGCCGCTCAGCACGCAGGAGATTGCGGGAAAGTTCCACAGCCACCGCAGCGCCCACTCCGCCGGCGACCGTCTGATCTTGGCCCCGCTCCAGATCGCCTCCACATCCGGGGGCAGGTTCTCGGCCAGCTTGCCGCCGCGCAGGGGCTCCATGATCACCAGCCCCAGCCCTTTTCCGGAGGCGTATTGCAAACCCTGAAGGCCGGCCTGGTAGTTCACATCGACGTAGTTGAACTGGATCTGACACAGCGACCAGTCGTAGGCGTCAACGATGCTCCTGAACACCGGGAACTGATCGTGAAAAGAGAAACCCACATGCCTGACCCGACCGTCCGCTTTGATCTGCTCCAGAAATTCCAGCACGTTGAAGCTCAAGGCCCTCTCCCAGGTTGCGGCGCTCAGACCATGCAGGAGGTAGAAATCCAGGTAGTCAGTCCCCAGTTTCTGCAACTGCTGGTTAAGGGTGGCCTCGAAGTCGGCACTGCTCTTGGCAAGCCAGAGCGGCAGCTTGGTGGTAAGGAACACCTTCTGGCGGCGCCCTCCTTGCAGTGCTTTACCCAGCACCGTCTCGCTCTGGCCTCCGAGATAGGGATAGGCCGTATCGAAGTAGTTGACGCCACAATCAATGGCATAGTGGATGAGCCTCGTCGCCAACTGTTGATCGACAGCCTTGTTCGGGTTCATCATCTCTACAGTACCGTCTTCCGCCCGTAGCCTCATGCAGCCGAAACCCAACTGCGATACCTGGCAGTCAGTCTGGCCGATCTTCCGGTAGAGCATCGCCCATGCCTCCTGTATAAAGTGATTCTGCAACCGGTTCCTTTGGTCACAGTATACCACGTGTCGGTAAAGGTCTCAGGATGCGTATTCCGGCTTCTTTTCGGGGCTGGCCCCCGGCTTGCCGAGATGCTGCGTTAAAAATAACCGACATCGAGATCGGCAAACGCCAGGGGAAAATGACGGTGCGCTCAGGCAAAGGGATGAAGTTCCGGTAAGTGCCATTGCCATCCGAAACCCGACAGGCGCTTGAAGCATGGCTGGACAAACACCCGGGCGGGATTGAAGCCCCCCTGGGACTGATAGATCCCGCCTCTGCCAGAAACCCCATATTCATCTTTCATCCTACAGGAGGGATGCCAAAAACGGAGATATACTGCGATTCATTGAGCTTTTTAACCGGACAAATGTCCTCAGTGTAAATACCTGTTTTTTCTGGCGTTTGCCTTCCGATGTTAGCTAACCCTGGCCACCCAGCCCGTTAGAAAAATGTGGGGCCGGTGATTTTCGAGGGGTATCAATAACACAATCTACATAAATATCAATGATCGGAAAGCAACTGACATCGGAGGTCTTGATTTTGTTAGAAGCATCTGAGGAATTTAGCGTAAGTACGATGGGCAGCATTGCCTACGTAGGGTTGGCAAAGGGCGGAGAGCATGAGTGAGCAGGCGCTATTTGCACTGACCGCTATCATTGTAGTGGGCATTACTGCGCAGTGGTTGGCATGGAGGTTCAAGATACCGTCAATCTTCCTATTGATACTATTGGGCATAATATCTGGCCCAGTGCTTCATCTGATCGCCCCCGATCAGCTATTTGGCAACCTTCTATTTCCGCTTACCTCTCTAGCCGTAGCGCTGATTCTTTTTGAGGGTGGCCTCAATCTCAAGATAGACGACCTGAAGCAGGCTGGAGCCGCAGTCAGGGGATTGATCTGTGTGGGGGCGATCGTGACGTGGCTTGCCGGTGCTCTGGCAGGTCGCCTGCTGCTTGGACTTGACTTCCCGGTTGCCTTGTTGTTAGGAGCGATTCTGGTTGTTACCGGGCCGACAGTGATCGTGCCATTACTGAGGCAGGTGCCCCTGAAGAGCAGGCTGGCCGCCATTCTCAGATGGGAAGGAATCCTGATCGATCCGCTTGGAGCGATGCTGGCTGTACTGGTTTTTGAGGCCAGATTCGCCGATGGGATGCATGAGGCAATAAAATATGCTTTCCTGGGAGCAGGAAAAACCATTCTCTTGGGAGGAGTCTTTGGACTTTTAGGTGCCGGGCTGATTGTCTTGCTCATCAAGCGGTACTATGTCCCTGGTTATCTTCAGATACCTGTCACCTTAACGGTCATAGTCAGCGTATTCGCTATGGCCAACTTGCTTCAGACTGAATCAGGATTGTTGGCGGTAACCATTTTGGGGATTGGGCTGGCAAATCAAAAGATGGTTGACGTAAGGCATATCATCAATTTTTATGAAAACCTTCGGGTAATATTGCTGTCCAGCCTGTTTGCCGTGCTGGCGGCTCGCTTGAGCTTGAATGATCTGGGCTATATGTTAAGCTGGAACAGCCTTGCTTTTTTAGGTTTACTGATCTTTGTAGTACGACCGGGAGCAGTTGCTTTAGGGACAATCGGAGCAGGTCTGAGCAGGCAAGAACGAATCTTTCTTGGTTTTATCGCTCCTCGTGGTATCGTCGCTGCATCTGTTTCCTCAATCTTTGCATTGCAACTCCAGGCGGCCGGCGTAATTCAGGCCGAACACCTGGAGCCTGTAACTTTCTTGATCATCATTGGCACCGTGACGGTTTACGGTTTGTCGGCAGCGCCATTAGCCCGGCGATTAGGGGTGTCAGGGTAGCATTCCCGTAAGGTATTGTCCGGCCGAAGGCAACCAGAAACAAGATGGCCGCTGTCTGATCCTCCAGGCCATCCACTGAGTGCTGATGTACAGTACGGCGATGAGGATAAGGCTGGGCATTACCTGTCCGGTGATTGTCCGGCTTCGCGGCGGGTAGGTTGTTCCAACTGATCGCCAGTCTGACGGGCCATAGAGAGAAAACTGCGCATGATCCGCCGGTAAGAAATAGCTCCTGCCAGTTTCTTCTCCTCTGTTACGGGCAGGTAGGCAATCTGGTGGTCCGACATCAGCGTCAGGGCATGGTCCAGGGTATCTTCCCCGTCGATCATGATGGGCGGACTGCTCATGATCTCCCGGGCACTGGCGCTGTTCTGCCGTTCCGGGGGAAGACGCAGGAGATCCTGTTTGGCGATCACTCCCACTGGCAGGAGATCGTCTTCTTCGCTCACGACCGTCACGCCTTTGGCGTTGTCATTAAAGATCATCTCCCGAACATCCGCCACCGGGGTGTCTGGCGTGACGTGCGGCAGTCGGGTGGTCATGACCTCTCTTGCCCTTGTTCCCTGCAGGAGGGGAAGGAAAAAGTCGAACCGGTGGGCGGGCGAATCAGCCGGGGTGGGTACCTGGCTCTCGTAGATGGTATTGTGGCCCACTAATATGTAAGCCAGCCCTACGGTGATCATGGCCGGCACCAGGAGGCCGTAGCCGCCGGTCATCTCCCCCACCATGAACATCACGGCCAGGGGCGCCCTGGCTACGGCCCCGAAGAGGGCCATCATACCCACCACGATGAAGGGCAGGGGAGTGGCCGGAAGATGAGGGATTCCGTGCAGTACCTGCCACCAGGCGGTCCCCAGCATCCCGCCGATGAAGAGACCGGGTGCGAAAACGCCGCCGCTGCCTCCGGAACCGATCGACAACGAGGTTGCCGCAATCTTGAGAAAAACCAGAGCGACCACAATTCCCAGGGGTAGAAGGTTGTTCATCATGGACAACTGTAGCCAGCCGTAGCCCATGCCCAGTATCTGCGGCACAAACATACCAATCAGACCCACGGCGAGCCCGCCCAGAGCGGGCTTCACCCAGTTCGGCCAGTTCAGCCTTCTGAAGAGATCTCTGGTGGCGTAAAAGGTCTTCGGATAGAGCATGCCTACCAGGCCGCACAGAATCCCGAGCAGTGCGTAATAGATCAGGGCCACGGGGTCTAATGAGATAGTCTGGGCCATCACTCCGAAGACAGGTACGTAGCCAGTGAAGCTGGCGAAGATGACGTAGCCGATCAGCGAGGCGATGAAGGACGGTACCAGGGCGTCGATCTCGAAACCCTGCAGGTATAGAATCTCTGTGCTTAAAAGGGCGCCCCCCAGTGGGGCCTTGAAAATTGCCCCGATGCCGGCCCCGATGCCAGCCGCTACGGCAATGCGTCGGTCCGCGACGTTCAGCCTGAGCAACTGGGCCAGAACCGAACCGAAACCGGCGGCGATCTGGGCGGTGGGCCCCTCCCGGCCTGCACTGCCCCCGGAGCCTATGGTAATAGCCGAAGCGATCGTCTTGACCAGGGGCACCCTGGCCCTGATAAGGCCGCCCTTATTATGAAATGCATCTATGGCTGCGTCAGTGCCGTGACCTTCGGCTTCGGGCGCAAAGGTATAGACGATAGCTCCGCACAGCAGGCCGCCCAGCGTGGTGACCACGGGAATCATCCAGCGGCGGGCGATCTCCCTCACCACCGGTTGCCCTTCCCCTAAGGGCCCCGGTGGGTAAAAGCCGGCCCCCAGACCCAAAAACAGATATGTTGACCACCTGATCGCTTCGTAAAAGACGATCGCCCCCAGGCCGGCGACTATCCCTATCAATCCGGCGACCAGGAGCCATTTCTGCAGGTAATCCAGGTGTAAACCCTTATGGTCGAACTTGGACACGCGGCGTCCCTCCCTTGTCTATCATAGCATAAGGTGCCGCTGCGTGTTAGGATAAGCCCATTTTGCGACCCTCTTTAGCCCCTAACAGTATTGGACAGATGTTCTTTTCTCTAGCCGCTCATTTCTCGCAGATCTGTTACTAAGGAAGTCCCTTTTACTTGATAACTGTGCTCTTGTAGATTAGTATCTAGCTATACTTGCCCTCCTTGTAGGCATCTTAAGCGGTCTCGGAGCAATTTTCCTTTTCTATCTGATGAAGTTTTACCACAGATGACTACCCGCTCTAATGCCCCCGCTTCTCTGAAACGGTGGGATAAGAGCGGCTACATCACTGTATTAACGAGTTCTAAGCTTCAGTGGGGGAAGGCAATCCCCCACTGAAGCCAAGAACTTGTTGAAAGCTGGATGTTTTTGACCTTATCAAAAACTTTCTAGCTATTTTGAGGCACCTGTGGAGGATAATAAGGGGGTTTAAAATGCATATCCAAGCCAACGCTGCACTCGCTGTTTTTATCTTTCTGATTGCCTACTTTTTTATCATTACCAGAAAACAGAGCGAGGCCGTCGTCGCTCTGGCCGGCTCTCTGATACTGATATTGCTAGGAGTTGTCAAACAACCTGAGGCTATAGCAAGTATCGATTTCAACACGCTGGGCTTGCTTGTAGGCATGATGATTGTAGTCGATATTGCCAGGCACAGCGGGTTGTTCGGATACATTGGCGTGTGGTCGGCCCGCATTACCCGGGCGGAACCGGTTCTGATCCTTCTTGTATTAGCAGGCGTGACCGCCTTGTTATCGGCTTTCTTAAGCAGCATCGCAGCAGTGCTGCTCATCGTCCCGGTTGGCCTCTCCCTGGCCGAGTCCCTGGAAATAAACCCGGTCCCCTTCCTGTTCGCAGCGATCATCACTTCCAATATCGGTGGCACGGCAACCCTGATCGGGGACCCATCCCACGTTATTATAGGTACTGCCACAGGTCTTTCCTTCACTGAATTTATTAAGAACCTGGGGCCTATAGTCTTGCTTATTTTCGCTGTAACCTCGGTTCTGTTCTGGATCATCTGGAGGAACAGTTTTAGGGTTAGCGAAGAGGCTAGAAGCAGAGTGCTGGCTCTTGAGCTAAAGGATCAGATAGCAGACCGGGGGCTTCTGATCAAGAGCCTGGTTGTTTTCGGCTTGATGCTGATCGGTTTTTTCTTTAGCCGCCAACTTCATCTGGATACAGCCACCATTGCTCTTGTCGGCGCAATCATTCTCATCATAGCCGGACAAGAAAGCATCGAAGAATCGCTTCTCAACGTAGACTGGCCGACGATCCTTTTTATTCTCGGCTTCTTCGTCATGGTGGGTGCATTGACCAGCACCGGCGCTATTCATTTGTTTGCACAGTGGTCTGTCAAGCTGACAGGCAATAACGTAGCTATCCTTACCATGATGGTGTTGTGGTTTTCTGCCATTGTTTCCGCTTTTGTGAACAATATTCCCTTTGTAACCGCAATGGTTCCTTTCGTTAAAGGGATCGGCGCCATGACAGGCATTCCTCTTGTGACACTATGGTGGGCCCTGGCGCTGGGAGGAGTGCTGGGCGGGAATGGCACCATCATCGGAGCAACCGCAAATATAATCGTAGCAGGGGTAGCCAGAAGAAACGGTTACCCGATAACGTACCTCGATTATATGAAGATCGCCTTTCCTGTGATGGTATTATCTATCATTTTGTCCTCCTTGTATCTGTTTGCAGTTTATCTAAGATAGGGTGCGCACCGGCCTCTTAGTTGCTGCTGCAATAAAACAATGGCAGGATCAATACTAGAAATATCTTGTACTCACGGACCCCTTCGGAAATCCAGCAAAATCAAGGGCTCTATTTTTACTTTGGCAAAAATATGGTTCCAAGGCCGGCAAAGTTTTAGTTAAAGTCACAGCAGACATCAAGTATGGCTATGTTGCAGACGAAAACCGATTCTTCTTCAT
>JBEKFU010000078.1:0-7738 GCA_050013155.1 Thermacetogeniaceae bacterium
GATCTTCCGCCCTCACCTCATGGCCATGATCAGCGAGCGCAGGCGTCCGGGGTCTACGTATCTATCCTCGGCGATCGGCGTTTCCCCCAGGTCGTAGCCGACCACTTCCTTGTCGATCAGGGCGGCGCACCACTTGATCCGCTGCCCGGAGCCGATGAAGACCACCACGTCGAAGGACCTGGCTTTGGCCACCAGGCCCATGATCTCGTTGAACAACTCGATGCCGGATTTTTCCTGGACGAACCGCCAGCGCTCATCATTGGACATGATCAGGCTGTAGTCCACCCCCAATTCGGCAAGGAGGGACAGGATCTCTTCCTTGTTCTTGACCGGAAACCCGATCACCGCCAGGCTGGAACCCTTGCGGACAGCGCCCAGCCCCTCCAGGCGCGACACGAAGGTGCGGTCGACCTCGAAGCGAGCGGCCACCTCCTGCTGGGACAGGCCCCGGCTGCGCTGCTCCAGGATCTGTTCGATGATCCGGTGCAGCTTTTCCGGACTGATCAGTTTTTCGCCGATGCGGATCAGGTCTTCTGGCAAGGTCCGGCACTTCCCTGTGCACATTATTGTGTACATTAATCTTACCAAAATGTATCCGCAAAAACAACAAATGTGAAAGCACCAGTTGCCGGGAATTGGCGTGAACATTTTTTAAGGCGACGCCGATAGCCGCGCATGGCCACCATGACTTTACCTACCGCACCCCGATAAGCTACAATAGAATATGCAAAACATCCCTTGCGGTCAGGGATTTAGCCTCAAAAACCCTGGTGAAAGCGAGTCAGACGCACATGTTTCAGGACTACTCCGATTTTTCTTTTGGATCAGCGTCCACCGCCAGAGCAACCTTTAACAGCTCCCCCAGGTTGCTGCCGATCGCCTCCCGGTCGCTGTACTGGGCGATCAGCCTCTGATTGATCCGGCTGGCTTTTTCAGAACTTTTATAACCGCCGAACCGGTCCTCATCCACCGGCTGCCGGTGCCCACACTCCCGGTCGGGGCAGATCAGCATCTTGCCGCGCTTGCCATTGACCAGCAGCATGAACCGTCCACAGGCCGGGCACTTGGTCTTGGACACGTTGTCTGCGTGGTAGACGGTGGTGCTGTCCAGCCTGACGTTCCTGACCAGTTCCTCGGCATGCTGCCTGATGGCGGCCAGGAACTTCTCCTTGTTCTCCCTGCCCCGGGCGATCCCGGACAGGCTCTGCTCCCAGCGGGCGGTCAACTCGGGGGTTTTCAGGGCCGGGGCGACCAGGTTCACCAGTTGGATGCCCTTGGATGTGGGGACCAGTTCCTTGCCGTTGCGCTCGACGTAGTTGTGGCCGAGCAACTTCTCGATGATCTCCGCCCTGGTGGCCGGTGTCCCCAGGCCACCCTGCTTGACGGCCTCTCTCAATTCTTCGTCCTCGATCAGCTTGCCCGGACTCTCCATGGCGGTCAACAGCGTGGCTTCCGTGTAGCGCCCGGGGGGCTTGGTCTGCTTCTTGCTGATCTTGCAACTCCTGACCTTTTTGACGGCGCCCTTCTGCTGTTGGGCCAGGATCTGATCCGGTAGCGCCTCTTCCTCTTTTTCCTCTCTATCCGCAGCGCTTGCCGTCACTGCCCGCCAACCCATGCTTTTGACAACCCGGCCGCGGGAGTAGAAGCGCTCCCCCCGTACCTCGGTCACCAGCGTGGTCTGGTCGTAGGTGTAGGCGGGGTATAACACGGCGATGAAGCGCCTGGCGATCAGGTCGTAGAGGTTCCTCTCCTCCGCGGTCAGGCTGCCCAGTTGCAGCGGCTGTTCGGTGGGGATGATGGCATGGTGGTCGGAGACCTTGCTGTCGTCCACGAAGCGCCTGGTCGGAGCCGGGGGCTTCTGCAGCAGCGGGGCCACCAGTTGCGTATAGGGACCCACGCCCATCGACCGCAGCCGGGCCGGCAGCGTGGGCACGATGTCGGCGGTGATGTAGCGGGCATCGGTGCGCGGGTAGGTGACCAGCTTGTGCCGCTCGTACAGAACCTGCAGGACCTCCAGGGTTTTCTGGGCCGACCAGCCATGGCGGCGGTTGGCATCACGCTGCAACTCCGTCAGGTCATAGGCCAGGGGCGGCGGCTCGCTCTTGCCCTCGGTCTTCACCTCGACGATCGTGCCGGACTGGTCCCCGACCTTCGCCGCGATCTCCTCGGCTCTGGCGTGGTCAAAGACCCGCCCGCTGCCCCCCGGCACCCGCCAGTCGCCGAAGTAATCCCCGAAATCCGCCCGTAGCGTCCAGTAATCCACCGGCACGAACTCCCCGATCTCCTTCTCCCGCTGCACGATCATAGCCAGGGTGGGAGTCTGCACCCGGCCAGCGGTAAGCTGGGCGTTGAACTTGCAGGTCAGCGCCCGGGTGACATTCAGCCCGATCAGCCAGTCCGCCTCGGCCCGGCAGGCGGCGGCATCGTAAAGGTTGTCGTAGGTTGTCCCCGGTTTGAGGTTGGCGAAGCCGTCCCGGATGGCGGCGTCGGTCTGGGAGGAGATCCACAGGCGCTTGAAGGGCTTCTTCCAGTTGGCCAGGGCCATGATCCAGCGGGCGACCAGTTCCCCCTCCCGCCCGGCGTCGGTGGCGATCACCAGTTCACCGATGTCTGAACGCTGCATCAGCAGTTTTACGGCGGCAAACTGGTGTGAAGATTGCCTGATAATTTTCAATTTCATGTGCGGCGGGATCATCGGCAGGTCTTCCAGGCGCCACTGCTTATATTTCTGGTCGTAGTCCTCGGGCTCGGCCAGGGTGACCAAGTGCCCCAGCGCCCAGGTGACCACGTACTGCTGGCCCTCGAAGTAGCCCTTGCCTTTAGTGGTGCAGTTCAAGACCCTGGCGATCTCCCGGGCCACGCTCGGTTTCTCCGTCAATACCAGCCGCTTCATCCGTCGCCCGCCTCGATTCTTGTCTTTTTGCTTTATTAATTATAGCACACACCTTGGAACCGCTCCGATCACAGTCAAGGTCCATGTCCTGGCCGCTCTGGCATAACATCGCGTTGATGTCCCCCACCTACACAGGTAAAGCGCTCGGTTTTGGAGTTGAAAATTCGAAATCGCATTTGAAATCACAGAATAGTTGTTTATAATATTGTTAATACCCTAAATATATACTAGAAGAGAGGCGAAGTACAATTAGAGGTGATATAAGAAACTATCAAGAACATATCTGCATTTTTTGTGATGCTACGTGTATGGCTGGCAATGATTTTAATCATGATATTTTCAGTGTAAAATGTCCTAACGGTGGTAATTACAGCATAACGGAAACAGCAAATTCTGATTTGCCTTTTCATCTGAAAAATGATCTTAAAGAAAAGAAGCATTTAATATCTGGTTATCTAAGAGAATTAACAGAAGATAATTTAAAACCCGACCTCATCAATTCAAAGAATATTTATGATATGTTAAAATCACCTAAAATACCTCTTAAATTGAATGACAAAATTAATAAAATGCTTCTATATTTAAAAAAACATACATCTTATTTTGGTCAACAAATAACAATTAATTTAAATCAACCTGCAATTGCGTATGCATTAAACAATCAAGAATTATTGGCTTTCCGAGATTTTGTGTGTATGGGGAGTTGCCTGTAAAACCATAAAACGAGATTTTATGTTGATCCAACCTTCAGAACTGGAAGAGAATAAAAAACGCGCGGACAACCGTCAAGGGCAGAAGCTAGGTGACGCTACGCCTGGTATCCGGCCAGGGAGCGGTTCTAGGAGGTCTTGTCGCACTGTGGACAGCGATAGCGTTTGCGGTTGATCAGGACACCTGCTATCTTACCTTGGATGGACAGGTCGTGAAAGATCCGGGCTTTGTTGTAATGTCCCGTTTTTCCCGGGGAAAGGTCCCGCAACGAGGGCGAAGACTATGCTTTCCGGCGGCCTCGACGTTTATCTGTACTTATCCTTGCACATATATTTAGTCACTTTCAGGGACGGGGTGTTCAACGGGTCGCTCATGGCGCTCCTAATAAAATGTCGTGTTATGCTGTCTTTCTCAAAAAAGGCCTGGTTTTCCTTCCGAATAGCTTCCTTCAAGACAATTCTCATAGCAGGTAAAATGCGGTATTTGTCGAATATTGAGAAATAACTGCAGCAACTCTCGCTTCGTCGCAGCAATGCTCGTCTCTTCTATCCTGAAGTGCTGCCAAGTGACCGGAGAAGGTCACCCGGTCGGAATTCTGAACCCGAAGACGTAGATCTCCAATCCGCCAAATCACCCGGCCAGGACCGGCCTGAAGCGCCCAAAATGCAGAATTGACCGGCTCCGGCAGGGGTTCGGCTGGGTTGACACACCTGCCTGGCAGAGGCAGTCGGGGTAGCCGGGAAGCTGTGCCGGGACAGTGTGCAGCGACAGGCGCTTCACGAAGGAGTTGGATCCGTGGCTGACAAAAATAGAATACTGCAGCGGGGCAATATAAACAAAGCACTGCAAAATATTTTGAACTACCCGCTTACTATTGTGGCTGCGCCCATGGGCTATGGCAAGACCACTGCCGTACGTGAATTCTTCCGAAAAAGCAGCGCCAGGTTTAGCTGGCTATGTCTTGGTGAGGCTTCTGCCAACTGCGGATACTTCTGGGATCAGCTGGTCCGGCAAATACCTGACGACTTCCAGAATTTAAAGACTGATTTGCATGGATTGGGTTTTCCCGCGAACCGCATCAAGACAGCCCGTGTGGTGGAGACGCTTTTGGCCGCCTCGTCCGGGGAGGACTTCTGCCTGGTGCTGGATGATTATTATCACGCCGAAAACGAGCCGCTCAATCTGTTTATGGAAGCCATCGCCAAGAGTGAAATACCCAACTTTCATCTGGTCATCGTCAGCCGCCACCTGCCTAAAATAAACCTGACAGAACTGATCGTCAAGAATTTGGCAGTGCAAATAGACATCGACCTGTTTCGCTTCTCTGATGAGGATGTGCTGCGCTATTTCTCTCTGATGGGTCTCCCACTGAAAAAGGCGGACATCTCCGATATCCAAAGTATTGCCGGAGGCTGGGTATCCGCCTTATATCTCATTTACAGGGGGCTGAAGGGCGGCATACCCCTGAAAAACATCACCGCCGTAGAGGAGCTTTTAAAAACAGCCATCTACGAGCCATATGATGAAGAAGCCAAGACCGCTCTTTGCGCCTTGGCGCCCCTTGCTGCTTTTACGGTGGATCTGGCCGGTCAGGCTGCGGGAATACAAGGAATAGAGGCAATCATTAAAAATCTTTGCAGGGAAAATGCCTTTATTGAGTGGTATGAACCCTCGGGTATCTACACTATTCACAGCGTGTTTGCCAGGTTTTTGAACGAAGAAGCCCTGCGCCGCGGCTTGAACATCAAAGAGATCAGCCGGCGGGCCGGGAACTGGTATCTCGACAGGCAGGACTATACCCAGGCGTTCCGCTACCTGATTCAAGGGGAAGCCTACGATATCTTGCTGGAGGCGCTGGAGAGGCCCGCCCTGTACATCAGCGCCGACGACAGGCCGGCGCTTCTCCGCTGCTTCGACTCCATCCCGCAGCAGCAGAAAGACAGCCACCCCATCGCCTGCCTGAGACTCATTCTCTTCTTCATAATCACAAGCAATAGAAAAAGAGGTTTGGAGCTGTTGCAACAATTCGAAAGAGACCTGCCCGAAACAATGTCTTCCCCCGGGTATGACAGGGAAGTCCGGGCCGGAATCTGTGTGGTCAAGATGTTTCTCTCCTTCAACGACATCGAGCTGATGCTTTCATATATAGATGACGCCCTCGAGCTGTTGAACGGGGGCGTTTCCGTCATCTCCAGCTACCAGGGGCCCTTTTCCTTCGGCAGCCCCCATTTTACATTTATCTACTATAAAGAGCCGGGGGCTTACAAAAAAACCGCGGGGCTTTCTTATGAAAAGTATGCTCAACTATCGGGGGGCAACGGCATGGGGGCCGGCGACCTCTGCTCGGCCGAATATGCGCTGGAAACCGGGAATTTCGGCGCTGTGGAGGGCTGCGCCTATAAGGCGATCTACAGGGCCAGAACCAAAAAACAGCACGCACTGGTGGTCTGCGCCACGCTGACCCTTGCCCGCCTCTATCTGATTCAGGGCAAATACCCGGAGTCGCTTTTATTGCTGGACCATCTGGCGGATGAGGTGGCTTCCAATATAGAGACCATTCTGCTGGATACCTACGATCTCTGCAAGGGTTATTTTTATGCATCTACCGGGGAAATCAATAAGATACCGAGATGGATTGTGGAAGGAGACATGTCGGTCAATTCGCTCTTATTCCAGGGCCTGGTCTTTTCTTATGTTGTTTACGGCAAGACGTTGATCTCATCCGGAGATTGGCTGAAAGCTGAAGCTTTATGCGAAACTTTTACCCCCTATTTTGACGTTTTCCACAACCAGTTGGGATATATCCATAACTATATCCATCTCGCCATCGCTGTTTACAGGCAGGGCGACCACGTGAAGGCGAAGGATTATCTGAAAAAGGCCCTGAACATCGGGCAGGTGGATCATATTGTGATGCCCTTTGTAGAAAACGGTGTCAATTTGCTGCCGCTGCTTAAGGATATAAACCAGGAAGACTCTGTGGAGATGGATTATGTCCGCCGCCTTATCGAGCTCTGCATTGCCTATGCCCCGGTTTTCGCCGGGCCGCCTGCCCATCAAAATCCCCTCTCCCCCAGGGAGACCGAGGTGCTGGAACTCATGGCCAGGGGGCTCAGCCGCCAGGAGATCGCCGCAAAAATGTTTCTGTCCCCGGGCACGGTAAGGACACACATACAGAACATATACAATAAGCTAAATGCTACCAAGAAGAGCAACGCCCTGCAAAAGGCAGCCGAGATGAAAATACTATCATAAAAAATACGTCAAAAAATACGTCTTTTTGGAGGATGCCGCCGGTCGGCAGAATCCCCTATAGTACATAGGGGATTTGTTTTTTAGGTGGTCTTGTTATGCATACATACTTTCAAAAGGTAACGCCCAACCAGGATTACAGCCTGGGCATCGTCTTCGAAGATGGCGGCGCAATGGTGTACCCCATGGTGCATCTGTTGAACCAGCTTCGTTTCCGCCCCTTAAAGGACCGGGATGTGTGGACGAAGCTGGAGGTGTTTTCCACCCATCTGGAATGGAGCCAGGGAGCCTACCAGGTGACGCTGAACATAGAAGAGATTATCCCCGGTCATGCCGGGAGGTGATTGTATATGAAACGGAGGCGCGGCGCAATGAACAGACTGGAAAAAACCACATCCTTACCGGGGCTACTGATCCTATCCATCTTTCTGACGGCGGCGTTCCTGCTGGGCGTTGCACCGGGCACGGCCCAGGCTGCTGCACCAAGCATCCTGACTCAACTTCCGGCCAGCACGCCCGGCAATTTTACAGTTACGTGGTACACCGGAAAAAGGTACTTTCCAGGCCAAGCGCCCGGGTCACCACATGCCGGGGAAATATTTACTAATTTGTTTTTTGGCCCGGTTGATAAAGATGCATCGGACGCCGCCTTACAAAGTTGGGACACTTCTGTTTGCCTGGGGCAAGAGCATATACCTGATTTAACCTTCGATATGACCAGGTGGCAGCCGGATCCCGAGTACTACAATGATAATACCGGACCGCTAGCCTCGATTTCCACGGGGTTTTAAGTACTAAAATTGAATTAACATTAGCCAGTCGTGAAGCGCAGGCTCCTATTCTTCAGCCAGGGAACTCTGACAGACTGGTCGAGCAGCCCGG
>JBEKFU010000079.1:0-7987 GCA_050013155.1 Thermacetogeniaceae bacterium
CAGGACGAGGCGGTTGCCCTACCGGAAGCCGGCGCCTCGCCGGAGCAGGAGCCGCCCGGGACACCGCAGGACGAGGCGGTTGCCCTACCGGAAGCCGGCGCCTCGCCGGAGCAGGCTGTAGCCGGGATGCCGCCGGAGCCGGTACAACCGGAACCGGGACAAGAGGAGATGATGAACCTCGATTTTGCCGGGACACCGCGCCAGATACAGCAGGGTGATGTCATCAACGGGACTGTTGTCCAGGTGCGAGATGACGAGGTCTTAATAGATATCGGCGGAAAGTCCGAGGGTATAATCCCGCGCCAGGAACTGGCTTTAAAGAGCGTCGATAACCCCCGTGAGATTGTCAGGGAGGGTGACACGATCGACGTTTTCGTACTGCGGGTCGACAACGACGAGGGGCACCTGATCCTCTCCAAGAAAAGGGCGGACCGGGCCAGGGCCCTGCAACAGGTGGAGCATGCCCTGGACACCAAAGAGGAAATGGCGGGCGAAGTCCTGAAGGTGGTCAAAGGCGGGCTGCTCGTAGACGTTATGGGCATGCGAGGCTTTGTGCCGGCATCGCTGGTGGAAAGAGGCTACGTGGGCGACCTGGACAAGTATGTAGGCAAGATGCTGCGCCTGCGGGTGATCGAGTTTGATAAAAACCGGGGCAAGGTCGTGTTATCCCAGAAGGCGATCCTCCAGGAAGAATATATCCAGGCCCAAAAAGAGCTCTGGGAGACGATCCAGTCCGGTGAGATCAGAAAGGGCACGGTGCGGCACCTGACCAGCTTCGGCGCCTTTGTGGACCTGGGCGGCGTGGATGGCCTGCTGCACATCTCCGAATTGTCCTGGGGCCGGATCAAGCACCCCTCGGAGGCGGTTCAGGAAGGCGATGAGGTCGAGGTCTACGTGATCTCCGTCGACCGTGACAACAAGCGGATCTCTCTCAGCCTCAAGCAGGCCCAGGCGAATCCCTGGAAGACCGTTGACGAGCGCTACCAGATCGGTCAGATCGTGAAGGGTACCATCGTCAGGATGGTCTCTTTCGGGGCCTTCGTGGAGATCGAACCCGGGGTCGAGGGGCTGGTGCATATATCCAGGCTGGCCGACTTCCGGGTAGCCAAGCCGGAAGACGTGATCTCCGCCGGACAAGAGGTTGATGTGAAGGTCCTGGATATCAACAAGCAGGACCAGAGGATCAGCCTGAGCATCAAGGATGCCATGCGGGGAGAGGGCAAGTCCAAGAGGGACCGGGAATCCAGGAACGATACAGAGACCGTTGCCGGTGATGATCAGGAACTGTCGCAGAACCTGGGGGCGATGATCGGGGTGCTGCAGACACAATCCGATCAGAAATAGCCGCGGGGGGAGGGAAAGGCATGCCGATGTATACTTTCAACTGCGATAAATGCCACGAGGAGTTTACCAAGCTGGTCGGGGCGGACTGCAAGGATCAGGTAACATGCCCCCGCTGTGGTGGCAGGGATCTGAGGCAGTTGTTTCGCAGCTTCAATTACGTCAAGATCACCCAGAAATACAGCCCGGAATGCCGCAACGCCCTGAACTGCGTGAGCGCCAAGCGGTTTGGCTGCGGGAAGTACGCCAAAGATCCGGTGCCGCCTATCAGTTGATCTATGGACGCAGCCGCTCTTATCCCACCGCTTCAAAGAAGCGTGGGCATTAGAGCGGGTAGTCATCGGGCAAATAAGGCGGAGTCTTTGTTACAGAAGAAATAATGAACATATGGTAAGGTGGCATCCGTTAGTGCTGGACGCAGCGGCAATAATCCTGGCTGGCGGAAAAAGCTCCCGCTTTTGCGGGAACAAGGCCCTGGTGGAGATATCCTCCCAGAGGCTGATCGACAGAGTAGTGTACAAATTGAAAGATTTCTTCACCCTGCTGGTCCTGGTTACCAATTCTCCGGAGGAGTATCAGGGGCTGGCAGTGGAGATCGTGTGCGATCTGATACCGGGAAAAGGGCCACTCTCCGGCATCCATGCCGGCCTGGTGGCCTCGCCGTACAGCCTGAATTTTGTGGTCGGCTGCGATATGCCTTTTGTCAGCGGCGAACTGGGAGCTTTCCTGGTCGAGCGGGCCGACCCCCGGGATGATGCGGTCGTGCCCTTCGTCAATGGTTATGCGGAGCCGTTGTCGGCAGTTTACCGGAAGACCTGCATCCCTTTCATCGAGGCCTCGTTGTTGGCAGGCAAGCCCAAGGTGGCCGCTTTTTATGATCAGGTGAGAGTGAAGTATGTCCGGGATGAAGAGATAGTTGCTTTTGGGGGTGCTGACTGCTTTTTTAACATCAACAGCAGGGAGGATTTAAAGAAGGCTTTTCAAAGATTAACGAAGTAGTAAAAATGGGCCTCCGACATCTGATATAACCGGCTGCGGCCGGTTTTTTTATCACAGATGACTACCCGCTCTAATACCCCCGCTTCTGAAGCGGTGGGATAAGAGCGGCTACGTCACTGTATTAACGAGTTCTAAGCTTCAGTGGGGGGAAGGCAATCCCCCACTGAAGCTTAGAACTCGTTGAATGTCCAAAGCGGCGCATTGTTTCTTATTGAAAGTGACAGACTAAAAAAGAGAAAAGGGGGTGAGAATGTGAGCAACAAAACGTTTGTCGCGCTGTTCGCGGCGATCGCCATCCTGACTTCCGTTGCGCTGGGAGGCTGCCAGCCGGCACGGAAGCCATTGCCGTCGCAACCCCCGCTCTCGCCACAGAGCCCGTCCACCCAACCCCAACTGCAAACACCGGCCAGGCAACCGGCTCCCCCAAAAACGTATTCCGGCCAGCAAAAAAGTGCCGATGATGCGGCCCGGGCGGCGGTGAAGGTGGCGGGAGTCAAGAGCGCTACCGCGGTAGTATCGGGAAACACCGCCTATATCGGCCTCGAACTGCAGCCAAACATGGAGAAGAAGACCGATCTGATCGCCAGGGAGGTTGCCAAGCGGGTCAGGGCTGCCAATACCGGCTTGAAGCAGGTGTATGTGGCTTCGGACCCGGACCTGGTGGAGCGGATCAAGAAGATAGCGGACGGGATCAAGAAAGGCCAACCGGTATCCAGTTTCGCCAGCGAAATGTCGGAGATCGCCCGGCGGATCAGACCCCAGGCTTGATGGTGGTTAGCGGTTGGAGGGGCAAATTGGCCAATTTGGTGTTCAATGAAAAACAAACAGATTCGGTATGCAAAATCTAACGGCCAATGTCCAACGACCGATGACCGATGATCAGGTTTTTTGCAACGACCAACGAACAGAAACCAACGACCGTGTTTGCCAGTTCGTGATCTATCATTGTTATGGCGGCGCCCATTCGTCGGTCACTTCGTCAGGGATCTATCTGGGGCTCCTGCCTCGTGACCGGGTGCCAAACACCGTCGAGATCCTGAAGGTGCCCCATTACGATGGAAACGAAGCGATCACCCACGGGCACTTTCGGTTTATGGGCCGCGACCAGGCCGGCCGGGCGGTGTTTGTCCTGGGCAAGGGCATGCTGGGGCCGCATATCAACCGCCTGCTGATCGTCATTGCCGGCATCTATGGTTGTGCCGGCAACATTTTTTCGGTGGATACCACGGCCCCTGTCAATCTCTTGATGATCTTCGGCGGTTATGTTTCCAGGGCTCTGAAGATCGTCAGCCTGGGCCGTCCCTTCGTGGTGTTGGGGACCAAGCTTGCATATTTTCGCTTTGTGCGCTTGGCGAGCCGAACTGAAAAAAGGCTGCTGGAGAACTGCCGGGCCGGCGAGACGTCGCTTCCGGCGACGCTGCGCCAGGTAATTTTTTATCTCTGTCCCGACGGTTTCAGGTATCCGTTGCTTACAACCGGTTTTCATATCCATCCGGGGGCATCGGACGAGCAGGTGCTTTGCTGGGCGCGGCGGCAGTCTTTTACGGGGGCCGTCGGCTCGGTGCTCTTTGCGGGCGTTGCTGATGATTATCAGGTCTACCTGGTGGGAGCCGGGCGGGATCCGGTTATTGTAGGTCGCATTATCAGAGAATTGCGGTTTTTCCTGGAGGTGCCCCAATCTGACTGCCTGGTGGTGAATCCGGAGATCCGGCCGTCTTACGCCGGGTTCCTGGCAGCGAGGGGCTGCCGCCGGCTCGGCCTGGACAGGCTGTATCGCTTCTGGGAAGAGAGGCTTTTTATCAAGAAGATTGGCGCCTGTCGCCGGGAGAGCGGTGATGTGATCAGGAGAATGAAAGAGGGAATCCTTGACTAATTCATGCCGGTCAAGGATAATGGAAAAAAAATGGAGCAAAATTTGGTGGTTGGTGGTTAGCTATTAAGTATCCGGTTATCAGAATTGCAGGAGTGATTGCGGGATCGCCTGCCGATAAATGTGGGATTAGAAGCGGCGACCGGTTGCTTTCAGTCAACGGCATCCTCCCGCGGGATACAATTGAATACAGTTTCCTGGTTTGCGGGGAGGCCGTCAGGCTCAGAATCCGGAGCGGCCGGCAGGACAGGGCGCTGCTGGTGCACAAGGACTGCGACGCCAACCTGGGGCTGGTGTTTGACAGCGACTGCTTCAACGGCGTTAAAAGATGCCGTAATCATTGCCTTTTCTGTTTCGTGGACCAGTTGCCTCCGGGGCTTCGCCCCTCTCTCTATGAAAAAGACGACGATTACCGTCTTTCTTTTTTACACGGCAACTTCCTGACCATGACCAACATGGATGACCGGGAGGTCCGCCGGATTCAGAGCCTCCATCTCAGTCCCCTGTACATCTCCGTTCATGCTACCGACTCCGGAGTCAGGGGTTTCCTGCTGGGTAGGCGGGGACCGGTTCCGGTGCTCGACCAGGTGGGGCGGTTGGCTGATGGCGGAATCACCATGCACGTTCAGGTCGTGCTGTGCCCGGGCATCAACGATGGCGACGTTCTGGGAAGGACCATCGACGACCTGGCTGCTTTTTGGCCGCATGTGGCTTCGGTCGGAATCGTGCCGGTCGGGCTGACCAGGTTTCGCAATGCCCGCCCGCAGGTCCGGGCCTTTACGAGGGCGGAGTGCACCAGGTTGATCCTGGAGGCGGTCGCCTTTCAAAAAGGTTTTTTGCGCAAACTGGGGGTCTCGTTCATATACCTGGCGGACGAGTTCTTTATCCGGGCACGTCTGCCCTTTCCCAGGGCGTGTTCGTATGACTGTTTTCCACAACTGGAAAACGGGATCGGTAATGGACGGCTTTTCCAGGATGAATTTCGCAGGCTGGCGCCGGTGCTCCCCGAGCGGTTGCGGCATCAGCGCCGCCTCTTTGTAGCCACCGGCAGGGCGGGAGCGGCGGTGTTGGAACCGGTGATACGCCGTTTAAGGAGGATCCGCAGCCTGGAGGTGTCCCTGATCCCGGTCACCAGCACCTTCTTCGGCTCACGTATCAGCGTCACCGGACTGCTGACCGGGCGAGATCTGGTGTGGGGCCTGCGGGGATTACGGGGCGAAGAGGTGCTTCTGCCGAATGTCTTGCTGAAACAGGATACCTCTCTGTTGCTGGATGGGATGTCCGTGGAGCAGGTCGCCTCACAGATCGGCTGCCGTCTCACGGTATTGGAACCGACCGCCGGCGCCCTGGTGGGAGAGATACTCGGGGGCGCCTGAGTGCATGCTTGTGAGTACGGCACTCTTGCGAAGAAAAGGAGCAGGATTTATGGCAAAACCGGTGGTGGCTATAGTCGGCCGGCCAAACGTGGGAAAATCCACACTCTTTAACCGCCTCACGGGGGGGCGCACGGCGATCGTGGCGGATGTATCCGGGGTTACCCGGGACCGCCTGTACAGAGACGTGGAGTGGAACCGGGCGGTCTTTTCCCTGATCGACACCGGTGGCTTCTTCACCGAGGATGAGGAATTTGCCGCCCACATTCACGAACAGGTGGACAAGGCCATCAGTGAGGCCGACCTGGTCTTGTTGGTGGTGGATGGACGGGTGGGTCCGACCACCGAGGATGTGGAGATCGCGCGGTTGCTGCAAAAAACCAGGAGAAAAACTGTCGTTGCCGTAAACATGGTGGACAATTACAAGGACAGCCATGTGGCATACAGCTTCCTGGAACTGGGTCTCGGCGAACCGGTCCCGGTCTCGGCGTTGCACGGCCTCAATATAGATGGGCTGTTGGACCGGATCAGCGCCCGCTTGGCGGGCACATGTACTCTGCATTCTTTCAGGCCGGGCGTTAGCCCGGATGCGGAGGAGGAGGCCGGAAGCAAGATGTCAGAGACCGGAAAAAAGAAAGAAGATCACCTGAAAAGGTCACCTGAAAGTTCGGAAGAAGACAGTCAGGAAAGTGATCTGACATCCGACCTCCTGCATCCGGCTTCTGAAGTCCGGGTAGCCGTCGCCGGGAGGCCAAACGTGGGAAAATCCTCCCTGGTAAACGCTATGTTGAAAGAAAAACGGCTGATCGTCAGCGATGTGCCGGGAACCACCCGGGATGCCATTGACACGGTGTTGACCAGGGACGGGCGCCGGTACGTCCTGGTGGACACGTACGGCCTCAGAAAACGCAGCCGGGTTACCGCCAACGTCGAGTATTACAGCATGCTCCGTTCCCTGAAGGCGATCGATCGGGCTGATGTTGCCTTGCTGGTGCTCGACGCCGGTCAGGGGACGGTCGAACAGGATAAAAAGATCGGCGGGTATATTCAGGATGCCGGTAAAGGACTTATAATAGTGGTTAACAAGTGGGACCTGGTCGAGGAGCAGGACGCCAGGAGCAGGTTCGAGCGGCTCATCCGGACCGAACTGGATTTTCTGAGCTATGCAGTTATCCACTACGTTTCGGCGAACAGCGGTAAGGGTGTTGTCAAGATCTTCGATCACATCGACAACGTCAATCAGCAGCAGACCAGGCGGATCGGCACCGGAAACCTGAACACCTGGTTGAATGAGACTGTTTGCCTGAATCCGCCTCCTTCTGTCAAGGGGCAGGATGTCAAGATTTACTACGTGGTGCAAGTGAGCATCAAGCCCCCCACGTTTGTTTTCTTCGTCAACAAGCCGGAAATGCTGCACTTTTCCTATAAGCGCTACCTGGAGCGGCGATTGCGAGAGAGTTATGGTTTCGAGGGAACGCCCCTGCGGTTGATCTTCCGGCCGCGCTCCAAGTAGTGGTTGATGATTGGAGGGTAAGTTTGCCTTGTTCTGGTTCATCATCCTCGTCATAGGGAGCTACCTGGTTGGTTCCATTCCCTTCGGCTACTTGATGGGCAGGTTGAGAGGGGTCGACCTGCGCCATCACGGAAGCGGCAACATCGGCACCACCAATGCCTTTCGTGTGCTGGGGAGACAGTTGGGGATGCTGGTCTTTTTCTGCGACGCCGCCAAAGGCTTTTTTCCCGCCCTGATCGGGGCGCATCACGACCCAGCCTGGGGAGTAGCGGCAGGCCTGGCCGCCGTGGTTGGACATAACTGGTCTGTCTTCCTGGGGTTTCGCGGCGGACGGGGGGCGGCTACCGGGATGGGAGTGGCGCTGGCTTTGATTACCAAGGAGATCTTCCTGGCCCTGATCATTTGGCTGCTGGTCGTCTCTACGACCGGCTATGTATCTCTGGGGTCGATCATTGCAACCCTGTCCGTGCCGGTGATCGCCCTGATCTTCAATGTACCGTTCATCTATTTCATTTTTGTCATACCTGCGGTGATCATGATCGTGATCAAGCACCTGCCCAACATCCGCCGCCTGCGAAACGGGACAGAGAACCGGATGCGCATCTGGTAAACTCATTACTCATCACTCATCACAGGTATTGAGAGTTGATGAACCTCGCAATAGAGATAGACGCATTATTGGTGGCCTTCGAGTTTCTGTTGAAAGAAGGCGTGACGTAAAATGAGTAATAACTCATCACTCATCACTCATCACTCATCACAGTCATTCCCGGAGGAGATCACAATTCTGGGTGCGGGAAGCTGGGGAACAGCCTTGGCAGCGCACCTGGCTTCCAAGGGCAGAACCGTCAAGCTGTGGGAGCAGGATGCGGAGCTTGCCGGTCAACTGGC
>JBEKFU010000080.1:0-9339 GCA_050013155.1 Thermacetogeniaceae bacterium
TACCGGATCTGTTCGGCATTGCCGAAGCGATCCTGTCCCACCACGAGCGTTGGGACGGGACGGGCTACCCGCAGGGACTGCAAGGGAAGCAGATCCCGTTGCTCTCCCGCATCCTGGCAGTAGCCGACACCTATGACGTGATGACCAACGGACGGCCTTACAAAAAGGCAATCAACCCGGGAGATGCTGTGGAAGAGATCAAAAAGTGCGCAGGCACACAGTTTGATCCGGAACTGGTCAAAATTTTCGTGGAAACGCTATCTCACGCCATCCATTCATGATCAGCCGAAGCTACCATATTACTTTAGTGCCGGTTAATGCTCCGCGCTCTTAGTATGGTAACATGGCCTGGAATAATATACTGTCAGGCCGGGGCAGCGCTCAGGCGTTCCTTTCGGCCACCGAGGTGATCTTGATGCCGCCGCGGGGCTTTTGGACGACGGTCACCCGGCACCAGCCAGGCTGGCAGGCCGCAAACACATCGGCAGCGATCCGGTCCGCCAGGGCCTCGCAGAAGATCCCCTCCTCCCGGAAGCTCCACAGGTAGAGCTTGAGGCTCTTACTCTCGATACACAGCTTGCGGGGGGCATACTCGATGATCACGGTGCTCCAGTCCGGCTGGCCTGTAACCGGGCACAGGCTGGTGACCTCGTCGCTCTCCATGGCCACCCTGGTCACTCCGGCGGGCATGGAAAAGGTCTCCAGACTCCGTCTGGGCTCCCGGACCTGCTGGCCCAGGGCTTCAAACTCCGGCATCGTTTGCTACACCTCCAAACGGAATGGGTTATATCTCACGCCCCAGTCAAAGGCGTCCACCTGCTCCACCCGCTTCAGCCAACCCACGATCAGGTAGGTCAGCGGGGTGGCGGCGGCCTCGTAAGCCACCTTCCAAACGTACTGGGCCGCCACCATCTGGACCAACACCCCGCCCGGCACCAGGCCGTAGAAGGCGCCGGTGATGAAGATCAGGGTGTCCACTCCCTGGCCGATCACCGTCGAGCCGATGGTGCGGGTCCACAGCCACCTTCCGCCGGTCAGCTTCTTCATCAGCGACAGGATGGCGGAATTGGAAAATTCCCCGGCCCAGTAGGCCAGCAACGAGGCGGCCACCAGCCTGGGGGTCATGCCGAGCACCGTGGCGTAGGCGTTCTGATTTTGCCAGAAAGAGGGATGGGGGAGGGCGATCACCGCCAGGAAGATCAGGGCCATCAGGACGTTGCAGGCAAACCCCACCCAGATCACCAGGCGCGACTTCCGGTAGCCGTAAACCTCCGTCAGTACATCGCCAAAGAGGTAGGTGAGCGGGAACAGGACCACTGCTGCCGGGAGCACCAGCCCGAATACCTGGATCAGCTTTCCGGCAATGATGTTGGAGAGCAGCAGGAACATCACGAACAGACAGGCCAGAATCAGAAAGACCGGGGAGAACTCCTTGTTATTCTCTTGCGCCATAATCAATCCTCCTGTTTTGTTAAAGCGGGTTGTCAGTGACCGCTTCAGGCTTACAGGATCATTTTATCATATTCAGGCGTCTTCGTGTCACCTCCCTGCATTTTCATCGCCCGCCCGACCAGGGTGATCGCCACTTCACCACAGATGACTACCCGCTCTAATGCCCCCGCTTCCTCCTCCGCATCCGGGCTAACGCCCGGCCTGAAGAATGCGGAGCACAGGCGCATCCGGGCTTACAGCCCGGCCTGAAGAATGCGGAGTACATCTGAAGCGGTGGGCGCCCGTATCCGGGCTAACGCCCGGCCTGAACGCCGGCTCAAGGCTCCGCCTTGGCTGAAAGCAAGAGCGGCTACATCACTGTATTAACAAGCGTCAGAAATATGCTCCCGATTCCGACACGAGCAGGGAGCACCACGGAAGCAACAAAAGGATGCAGCGGGACGGTCCCGTTGCATCCTTTTGTTGGCTAGATACCGCCACTGTTACATCTGGGTCTGCATGGCGGTGAACTTCTGCTGGGCGCTGTTGTAGAGCTCTTGCGGGGCTGAATCCACCTTGTACCAGCCCTTCTGGTTCATGATGCTGAAAAGGTTTTGCTGGTTCTGCAGGCACTTGTTCAACAAGCCGGACGCATGATTCCTGACCTGGTCGCATGAGCCCTCCAGCGCCGCGTGACAGAGCATCTGGGCCTCGAGTTTCTGCAGGTAGAGAAGCATTCCGGCCCATTCTTTCTCTTGTGGTTGGTTTGCCATGTCTGTTTTCCCCCTTATTGTAATTTGCTCTTATTGGTGACAAAGGAAGTTGTAGCGGATAGCCACTGCTTGTGCTCATTACTCAAGGACTGGCAATAGGATTTGAGCTGGGGATCGACAGCGCCGCCCGCTGCATAGTCAGCGTTCTTGGCGATCGATTCAAACAGGCTGCTCATATCCTCGAGGTACAGCAACTCTCTGGTGGTTAAATGATGCATGCAGATCCCTCCGTGTGTTTTTTTATATCTTTGCCGAAGGGCGAAAAATCATGCATGGCAGTGTTGCCATCTCAAACCTGCTGGAAGCCCTTGAACCTCAAAAAGACGCCCGTCCCGATTCAGCCGGGATGACGCCTCATAGAGCCAAAAAAAGACCGGAGCCAGTGATACAGACGCCGGTCTTTTTTATGAGGAGGACTGGGGTCGCTTGAGGAACTGCCGGGTTTGTTATCTAATCCGCTGTCAGGGCTGCCGCCCGCAATTATTGTGTGGTCGTCTGCCCGGAACCGGAACTGCCTGAGTTCGTCTGCCCGGAACTGCCCGGCTTCTGGCCGTTATGGGGCATCGCTTGCCTGATCGCCTGATCAACTGCATTGGCCTGGCTCGGGGTTAATGTTTTGTTGGACACCAGTGGGGCCAGGATGGGGTTCTGTTTCTGGCCGGAAGCCTGCTGGCCGGAACCCTGCTGATGGCCAGAACCTTGCTGGCCCGATCCTTGCTGATGTTTGGCAAAAGCCTGGGCATAGGCCTGAACCACTGCATCTGACTGGGCTTGCGTTATGGTTCCGTTGGAGACCAGCGGCGCCAGCGCTGTCTTGATATTACCCTGCATCTGCTGCGGATTGAACTGTCCCTGAGAACCATTGGACTGGGCAGGCTGCCCTGATGGCTGCCCATTGTTGGTAGTGGTCGATGGAGCGCTGCTGGCCGGCTGCGATTTATTGGCACACCCGACAACGCCCACTGCGATTGCTGCTGCAAACACCACTGCCAATAACGACAACAATACGGCCTTCCTTTTTGACACTTAAAACACCTCCTTTCCTTGATTGTTCCCCCAGCACTTTCAGTGTTGGGGAACGATGCCCACCCCGCGCCCGTGCCCGCCGGGTGCCCTTTGGGCGCGGCACCCGGCATGCGCGGGGTTTCACCAGGATTGTTACAACATCTTCCTAGATTCTATTCTTTACCACCGCTGTATACCTTAAAGGAAAATAAGAAAATCATGACAATTGGTGGAGCCTGGCATCCTTTTCCTCCGTTCACATAGCTTCGATGTTATTGCCCAAAACAGGACTCTGTCCACCGGGGTTGGGGAAGAACATCTCAATGAAGTCGCAATTGTTGACAATGTTAACAGCAGATGTAACAACATCAAAATTCCCGTTTACCTGGCCAATATTATCATTGGTCTTGGCGTACTGGACCCAGGCGTTCTGCACCTGCTTTCCCTGAGCCAGGACGGCGTTGTTGCGAAATTCACCACACTGAATTGCCCCGACCCAAACCCCAACGGCCATAACCGTACACCCTCGACTTTTCCTGGATTTTCGCCTAGATTTTCATAATTTACCCCGCTCACCGGGTACCCACGGGCACCCGGCTGGAGTCAGGCCCCTCTTGCAGCACCAGGTCCGGGAGCAGCCCGCTCCTCCCCGGATCCGTACGTAGTTATCTGCACGTCAATGCAATCCGGATCGCTCAGATAGTTCAGCCTGCTGTTAATCAGATTGGCATCCCCATTGACCCGACCCAGGGAATAGTTGATCTTCGAATGCGACCGCCAGCCGCGCTGGGTGTTGTCGCCAGATAATAAACTGGCATTATTCCTGATATCATTGATCTGTACCTGGCCAATGACAATTGCGGTTTTCCTCACTCTTCCTCACTGTCCCCCTCCAAGCAGTCCTCTTCCCCCTCGGGGGGCTTCAATTCCGGAGGTTCAATGTTGATCATGTCAAACAGATCCGGGTCTTCGACCATGTTGACCAGGTCGGCAATCTCCGCCCGGTCGCCGCTCAGGCGGCCGAAACCGCTGTTGGTCTTGGCGTAGGTGCGCCAGTCGCAGAAATAGTTGTTGCCGACGGCCACCACGGAGCCTGTGTCCACATCGGCAATGCGCAGGATATTGATGTTGATGTTCAGTTCCTTGAGCACGACCAGTCACTCCTTGCTTAACAGAGGTCAGAGGCCGAAGGCCGGAATAAAAGATTTGAAAGTAGCCCTGGCACTAATGTGAAGCGTTGCTGTTGTCGGTTTTTAAAGCTTCGCTTTTCTTTAGTTGTGGGCAAATCACGCATCCGACTTTCGGCATCCGACATCTGTTTTGCCACCTATTGCGTAAAGTCAAGATCCACTGAAACCGGTCTGTTCTTGGGGATTTTAACAGTTAGCGACCCGTTGGCGTAGTGAGCGCTGGTTCCGTCGCTGCGCACATCGCCCGGCAGCCTGATCGCCCGGTAAAATTCCAGGGCCCTGCCATCCCGCCCCTCAAGGGGGTCCTGATTTTTCCCCGACACGTAAAGGGTATCGCCATGCAGCCGGATGGATATATCGTCCTTGCTCCTGATCCCCGGTATATAAGCGGTAAGCGTGATCTGGCCGGCAGTCTCCGTTATCGTGAACTGCGGCTGCCAGGCGCCGGGCGGTGCGGCGCCCGCGCCCGGTGCCCTCTGGGCGCGGCACCCGCTGGACCCGGCACCGCCGCTTGCGCCCGCCGTTTCGTCATCGTCCTGCTGGTCGCCTGGCTCGCCTGAATCCTGAAAGTTGAAGATACCCGATCCCGGGTGCCCTTTCATGATGCTGCCCAGCATATCTTTATACCAATTGGGATCGATCCCCATCCCGGGGATCATCTTCTGCATCTCCATCGCCTTATCCAGCCAGGACTTGTCAAAATGCCAACTATGGTCAGTCAGGTCTTTCATCGCCTTCTGCAACTCCAACGCCTTTTCCAGCCACGCCCGGTCGAACATACCGCAGCCCCCTGAAATTGCCATACCTGCTAACCATAATATTAGAAGAGCAACCAAATGGTGATCTCAACAATCCGCCCGGCCAGGAATAAATTAGAGTAGTCTTACGGCAATCGAGCAAGGGTGGTCGGGATGCTGAACTGGTTCCGGAAACAGGCTGGGAAAATATTTCGCGGGGAACAGGACGAGCGGATGGCCAGGAGCGTCGACCGCTGCCTGTCCGAGCTGGCGGAGCTGCGCCAGGAGCTGGACCGGAAACTAGCGGAACGGGCCTGGTCGGTTGACAAGATCGTGATCGAGAGGCTGCAGGCGGACAAGGTGGAGTTGAACCTGGATTCCATCAACGTCAGGGACCTGAGCGGAATGCTCAGCATCGGGTTCAATTACGGCGGGAGGCTGATCAAGGTGGATTCTAAGGGAGACGGGAAAACGGGGCAGCAGCCTCTTCAAGGCAGGGCCGATAAAGAAAACCCAGCCGCACAGCCCATCAAGATGACCATGGGCAAGGACGATGGACAAAGCACGGGCAATTGCAAACCCGGTACAACCAGCAAACCGGAAGGGGCTCGGCCGGAAGAGCCCGCAAGAACCAGGGTCCGCCCTCACCTCAACATTCGTTACATAACTTGAATTTCTTCGATCCAAGTATGTTCATCGCCCATTCAGGTTAAACCCCTCAGTTTTCTCACGCTCAGTCCATCACCAGTACTCCGGCGCCGTGGATCTCGCCACGCCGCAAGGCTTCGAGGGCGGTGTTTGCCTGTTCCAGCGGAAAAGGCTGTACCTCGGTGCGCACCGGAACCTTGGGAGCAAGGGCCAAAAACTCCTCCCCGTCCTTCCGGGTGAGGTTGGCCACCGACCGCAATACCCGCTCCCCCCAGAGGATCTCGTAGGGAAACGACGGGATGTCGCTCATGTGGATCCCGCCGCAGACCACCGTCCCGCCCTTGGCCACTGCTTTCAGCGCCGCCGGCACCAGTTCGCCCACCGGGGCAAAGATAATGGCTGCGTCCAGGTCCACCGGAGGCGCCTCCAGAGAACCGCCCACCCAATCCGCCCCCATCTCCCGGGCAAACCGCTGCGCCTCCGCATCGCCAGGCCGGGTAAAGGCGTAGATCTTGCGCCCCTGGTACCGGGCCACCTGGGCGACGATGTGGGCTGCAGCGCCAAAACCGTAGATCCCCAGGTGCTCTGCATTCCCCGCCAGACCCAAGGAGCGGTAGCCGATCAGTCCGGCGCAGAGCAGGGGCGCCGCCTGCAGGTCGGGATAGTCATCCGGGATCGGAAAGCAGAAACGGCAGTCAGCGACCGCATACTCGGCGAAGCCCCCATCGATCTGGTAGCCGGTGAAACGGGCCTGGTTGCAGAGATTCTCCCGGCCTGTGAGGCATTGCTTGCATTGACCGCAAGAGGCGCCCAGCCAGGGCACGCCCACCCGCTGCCCGGGCGAGCACTGACTGGCCTGATCGCCTGCGCCTACCACCGTACCCACTATCTGGTGGCCCATTATGAGCGGGAGCTTGGGCTCTTTCAGTTCTCCGTCCAGGATGTGCAGGTCGGTGCGGCAGATTCCACAGGCCCGGACTCTGATCAGAACCTGGTTCCGCTCAGGTTCTGGAACCGGTATCTCTGCCAGGCGCAAGGGTTTACCCGGGGCATCCAAAATCATCGCACGCATGAAGACCGCTCCTTCCATCACTTTTTAGCCTCGTGCAGGCAGCGCAGCCGGCCGCCTTCCAGCTCACGGATCACCCGCTCCAGGTACCACTTCTCGGAGTGCCCCGGCGCCATGTTCTTCAGCCTGATAACCTGCAACCTCAGAGCCTCGTCGGCCACCCCGGGGGACTCAAAGGTAAGCTGCCTGTACCTCTGTTTCAACCGGTCAATCTCTCTATGGCTGTATAAGTTGGCAATGGCAGGGATTGCCCAGACCACTGCCGCTATCGCCAGCAGGATCAATGCCAAGTATAGCATACGGCGCCACCACCTTCACATTCTTCCCACGATGACTCGTCCGGGATCATTTTCAGTTTGTTAGCCTGTCTGCTATTATAATAGCAGAGTCCATATGTGATGTGTGAGGTCTTCTCGAGGAGTTGGTGGCGCCATGGACAGGCCCCGTTCGGGTCCGATCCGCTTCCTTACCGTAATCAGCCTTTTCCTGTCCATCTTCTGGGCCTTCTACTCCCTCAAGCTCAGAAAGCTCTGGCGCTCCCAGGCCTGGTACGAAGAGAGGCGGCGGGAGTTGTTCGTCTCCCAGGCCCGGCGCTTCCGTAACACCGCGGTGGATCTGGGAGGGCTGATGATCAAGCTGGGCCAGTTCTTCAGCACCCGGGTGGACGTGCTCCCCCAGGCGGTTACCAAGGAGTTGGCCAGCCTGCAGGACGAGGTGCAGCCGGTAGATTTTGCAGCGCTCAGGCAGGAGGCCGAGGCAGAGTTCGGCCGGCCGCTGGAGGAGATCTACGAGCGCCTGGAGGAGACTCCCCTGGCCGCCGCATCCCTCGGGCAGGTTCATTGCGGGCGGCTGGCGGGCGGGCAGACAGTGGCCGTGAAGATCCAGCGCCCGGGGATCGAGGAACTGGTGGACACGGACCTGAAGGCGGTGCGGCGGGTCATCGACCTGATCAAGCTGCTGACCGACTGGGAGAAGTATGCGGATTTCGATGCCATCTTCAGCGAGTTCTCAGCTACTGTGCATGAAGAGTTGGACTACATCCACGAGGGGCACAACGCCGAGACCATCGCCGCCAACCTCGCCGATGACCGGGAGGTGATCATCCCCAAGATCCACTGGGAGCATACCACCAGGCGGGTGCTCACCATGGAGTTCGAGGAGGGGATGAAGATCACCGACTACGAGGGGCTGGCCAAGGCCGGGGTAAACCGGCACGACCTGGCCATCAGGCTGCTGCAAATTTACGTCAAGCAGATCCTGGTGAACGGCTTCTTCCACGCTGACCCGCACCCTGGCAACCTCTTCGTCACCCCTGCCGGACGGATCATCCTGATCGACTTCGGCATGGTGGGGGTGATTTCCATGCCATTGCGGGAGAGCCTGGTTCAGCTCGCTCAGGCCATGATCCAGCGGAACTACGACCAGGTGGTGACCCTGCTCAAAAAGGTCGGTTTCCTGCGTCGCGGCGCCGACGCCGAGCTGCTGGCCAAGGCAATTGCATTGTTCATGGAGCAGATCCTGGGCAAGGGAGGGGACCTGTTCAGCGGCGACCTGGGAGAGATTATGGACAATATGGAGGCCCTGTTATACGAGAATCCCTTCCAGATCCCCGCCAACTTCACCTTCCTGGGCCGGGCGCTGGGAACGCTCTTCGGCCTGTGCGTGGGTCTCGACCCGGAGATCAACTTCCTGGACGAGGCCAGGCCCTACGTGACCGAATTTACCAGGGAGAACATCAAGGTGTGGGATATCGTCAGGGAGAAGGCCACCGCCATCGGCAACTCGCTGGTGGAACTGCCTCCGCTGGCGGAGCGGGTGCTCCACAAGGCAGAGCGGGGCGACCTGCACATCAAGGTATCCCTGCCGGAATTGGGTGAGACCTTCGCTGCCAATACCCGGGCTCTCAACCGGCTGACCTGGGCGCTGACCTTCGGCTTCATCCTCGGCACATCCTCCTACCTGCTGGTCAATCATTACCAGATCGAGGCCCGGTATGGCTTCGGGGCGAGCGCCCTGCTGTTCCTCGTCCTGCTATTCCAAAACGGAGGCGGGCAGCGCCGCCGGCACTTCCATCACCCACCCCCGATCAGGCGTGGGCAAAGGGGGTAACCGCCCTGCGTCATGAGGGCCTGATGTGACATGGAAAACCGGAGCAATGAAATGCCCAAGAACAGCATTGCCTACGTTTATATACTCAGGTGCGGCGATGGCACCCTCTACACCGGATACGCTAATGACCTCGAGGCCAGGCTGGCCGCCCACCGGGAGGGCAAGGGGGCCAAGTATACCAGGGGCCGGGGGCCGCTGGAACTGGTCTACAAGGAAGCACTCGGCAACAACATCGCCGCCATGAAAAGAGAGCGGGAGATCCAGAAGCTGACCAGGCCCGAGAAGGAATGCCTGATCAAAATGAGTCAAGGGACGGCTCCTTGACCGATGTCTCTCGATCAGAAGGACATCGTAAATCCCTGTCCTGAAACCTCCAC
>JBEKFU010000081.1:0-7526 GCA_050013155.1 Thermacetogeniaceae bacterium
CGTCATCATCCCCGACCCCCAGGAGCACCACCAGCCCCGGGCCGATCTCCGCCACCGCCCGGTCTCCGATCCTCACCCAACCCTGGCTCACTCTCTGGACAACCACCCGCACTAAAAACCACTCCCATCAGGGCAAAACCCTGTGCACGTCCAGAACGTCGCTGATCTGTCCCACCTTCCGCATGACCGAGTACAGGTGTTCCAGGTCCCGGATCTCTATTTTCAGATTTACCAGCGCCATCTTGTTCTTTTTCGCCCTGGAATTGATGGCGTTGATCACCGTCCTGGTATCGGAGACGGTGTTCAGGATATCCATCGTCAGGCGCGGGCGGTCAAGCGCCCTGAGCTCGAGTTCCACCTGGTAGGTGGCTGGAGTATCCGCATCCCAACCGACCTCGATCAGTCGCTCGGGCTCGCCTTGATAATAATGGGCGACGTTTGTACAATCCGGACGGTGTACCGTAATACCCCTACCACGAGTAATATAACCGATGATCTGGTCTCCAGGCAAGGGATTACAACAGTGGGCCAGGCGCACCACCAGGTTTTTCTCACCCTTGACCCTGACCCCGGAGTCCACCTCGCCCTGCTGATCCGGCAGGCGCACCAGCAGCTTGGACTCCGCAGCCGGCACAGGCGGCTCTTTCTTGAACAGTTCATCCCGCGCCTTCCCGACTACCTGGCTGGGGGTCACCGCCCCGTCGCCGATCCCCGCATAGAGGTCGCTCTCAGTCTGGAAGCCCAGGCGCCGCGGCAGGAACTCCATCACTTCCGGCTTGAAAAATACCGCCAGCTCGCCGCCGGTGCGACGGACCTCCTTTTCCAGCAGTTCCCGGCCGCGCAGGATGTTCTCGTCACGCTTCTCCTTCTTGAACCACTGGCGGATGCGGTTCTTGGCCTGGGAGGTTTTGGCAATGGAGAGCCAGTCCCGGCTCGGACCGTTGCTCTGTTTCGAGGTCAGGATGTCGACGATGTCCCCGTTGACCAACTGGTAATCCAGGGGCACGATCCTGCCGTTGATTTTAGCCCCGATGCAGTGGTGCCCGACCTCGGTGTGGATGCGGTAGGCAAAATCGACTGGCCCCGAGCCGGCGGGCAGCTCGATCACGTCACCCTTGGGGGTGAACACGAACACCACGTCGGAAAAGAGGTCGATCTTCAGGGACTCCATGAACTCCTTGGGGTCCTTGGTCTCATGCTGCCACTCCAGGATCCGGCGCAGCCAGGCCAGCTTCTCGTCGAACTGGGAGTTGGATGTACGCCCGCCCTCCTTGTAGCGCCAGTGAGCGGCGATACCGTACTCGGCGGTGCGGTGCATCTCATCGGTGCGTATCTGCAGTTCGAAGGCTTCCCCGGAAGGACCGACCAGGGTGGTGTGCAGCGACTGGTACATGTTCTGCTTGGGCATGGCGATGTAGTCCTTGAAGCGCCCCGGGATCGGCTTCCACATGGTGTGCACGATCCCCAGGGTGGCATAGCAGTCCCTGACCGAATCGACGATCACCCTGACGGCGGTCAGGTCGTAGATCTCCGCCAGGTCCTTGCCCTGGCTGACCATCTTCTGGTAGATGCTGTAGAAATTTTTAGGCCGCCCCGAGATGTCCGCCTTGATCCCGGCTTCATCCAGCTTTTCCCGCAGCTTGGAGATCACGAGGTTGATATAGTCTTCCCGCTCCCGGCGCTTTTTGGCGATCCGCTCCACCAGGGAGTAGTACTGATCCGGTTCCAGGTAGCGGAGGGACAGGTCTTCGAGTTCCCACTTGATCTTGTAGATCCCCAACCGGTGCGCCAGGGGAGCGAAGATCTCCAGGGTTTCATCGGCGATCTCGCGCTGCTTGGGAACCGGATGGTAACTCAGGGTGCGCATGTTGTGCAGCCGGTCTGCCAGTTTGATGAGGATCACCCGCACGTCCTGGCCCATGGCCAGGAACATCCTGCGCAGGTTCTCGGCGTGATGGTCCTCCTTGGACTTATACTCGATCCGGCCCAGTTTGGTCACCCCGGAGACCAGAAAGGCCACCTCGTGCCCGAATTGGGCCTCGATCTCCTCCACGGTCACCCTGGTGTCCTCGACCACGTCGTGCAGCAGGCCGCCAATGATGGTGGTCAGGTCGAGTTCCAACTCCGCCAGGATGCAGGCCACCTCTACCGGATGATTGATAAACTCCTCGCCGGAGTTGCGGTACTGGCCGATATGGGACCCCTGGGCGAAATAGTAGGCGCGCTCCAGCAATTTGTGGTCATAACCGGGCGCATAGTTTTCTATCAAGTTGTACAACCGCTGGAGGCTCATCGGCTTCAACCTCCTATAAGCAGCAAATCCGTGGGTAGTTGTTTTGGATTATACTGGTTTTGATAAATTTTTTAAAGGAAGCCAGTATAAGTGCAACTAAGGCTTGCACCTTCGCAAATGCTCGGCGCGAGCCAAGTTTTCTATATCGTATGTTTTCAAGCAGCATCTTGTCAAGGATGGTGACGCTCCGGAATTACGCCCAGGCCGAGGTGTTGAATGGAGATGCAATCAAAATTAGCCTGGCTCTGTCCTGAATCAGCGATTGCGGAAACTGTCCGGCCGGGATTCGCAGCGGGCGGTGCAGAGGCTGCAGTCGTCCCCCTCCCGGCAGGGCTCGACGTGGATCAGGATCCGGGCGCCCGGATAGCGTTCGCCGACCGCCTGTTCTATCTGGTCACATAGTTCGTGGCTCCTGGCGATGCTCTGGTCCCAGGGCGCCACCAGGTGCAAGTCAATATGGCGCTCGGAGCCGGATTTTCTCGTCCGCAGTTCATGGAAGCCGATGTACTGAGCGCCATAGCCGAGGATGATCTGCCTGATCTCCTCCTCCTCATCAAGGGGCAGCCTGGCATCCAGCAGGGGGGAGAAGGCCTTGGCCGCCAGGTCGCAGGAGGCCTTGATGATCAATAGGGCGACGCCGATGGCCAATACGGGGTCGATTATGCTCCGCCCGGTGATCCAGATCAGGAGCAGACCCACAGCCACCCCGAAGGAGGTGAACACATCGGTTCTCAGGTGCCAGGCGTCGGCTTCCAGGGCAATGGAGTCCGTGGCCCTGGCGGTCTTCATCAAATTCGAGGAAATAAAAAGGTTAACCAGGCCGGACAGGCCCATCACCGCCATGCCCCATAGCGGAGTCTGCACAGCAGCCCTGTTCTCCAGCCTGTGCACCGCCTCCATCACGATCCAGACCGCAGCCAAAAAGATCAGGATCGACTCCACAACTCCGGAGACATTTTCAATCTTGCCATGCCCGTATTGGTGATCCTCGTCCGGCGGCTCGCCGCTCCTCTTGACGGCGAATAAGGCCAGCAGCGCCGCCAGCAGGTCGATGCCGCTATGAATCGCCTCTGACAGGACGCTCACCGAGCCGATGGCGATCCCCACCGCCAGTTTGAGGATGACGAGCAGGGCGTTGGAACTGACCGAAAGCCGCGCTGCCGCCGCTTTTTGCTCAGTGGCCGGAAGAGTGTTCTCTGCCAATCCAAGCCCCTCCTCTTCAACGAGTTCTTGGCTTCAGTGGGGGATTGCCTTCCCCCACTGAAGCTTAGAACTCGTTAATCCAGGGACGTAGCCGCTCTTATCCCACCGCTTCAGATGTACTCCGCATTCTTCAGGCCGGGCTGTAAGCCCGGATGCGGAGGAAGCGGGGGTATTAGAGCGGGTAGTCATCGCTGATAAAAAGAGACTCCACCAAGTTATGCTTGATGAAGTCCCACGGACACTGCCGTTGTCCTGGACAGACCCGGCCTGGGCGCCCCAGGCTTGACTTTTGCCATCAATTCTAACACGTCACGAAAGGCCTGGCAATTGACTGAAAATCGATCTCGAAAGTCACGCCTTCAAGCCGTGCCTGCAGGTTAGCGGGTCGTTGCCGCTTCACTCCGCAGCCGCTTGAAATCGAACCACAGCGGGCTGGCATTGAAGATGGAGGAGTACGCCCCGCTGATCACGCCTATCAACAGCATGATCATGAAGGAACGGATGGTGACCCCGCCAAAAATAATCAGGGCCAGCAGGCAGAAGATCACGGTCATGACGGTGTTGATGGAACGGGCCAGGGTCTGCATGATGCTGTGATGGATCAACTCGTCCAGCGACTCGCCCTTCTTGCGCTGTTTCACGTTCTCCCGGATGCGGTCGAAGATCACGATGGTGTCGTGGACGGAATAGGCGGCGATCGTCAGGACGGCTGCCACCGAAGCGCTATCGATCTGCAGCCAGAAGATCGACGCCAGGCCCACCGTCACCAGGATGTCGTGAAAGATGGCGATGATGGCCGCCAGGCCGAACCAGAACTCAAACCGGATACCGATGTAGACCAGCATCAGGGCGAAGGCGATCAGCAACGCCAGGGCGGCATCTCTGATCAAGGCTCCAGTGATGACCGGTTCCACCTTCTCATAGCTCTGCGATGACGGCACGGCGCCAAGTTTTTGCTGCAAGGCGTTTGTCAGGTTGGCATCCTCAGTGTCGGTGAGGGCGCGGGTGCGGATCAGCGTCGCCTTGTTGCCGCCCGACATCTGTATCTCGCTATCGCTGGGCAGGTTTTGATCCACCAGCACCGCCCTGATCTCGGCATCGGTCACTGGCTGGCTGAACTGGATCTGGAGTTGGCTGCCGCCGGTGAAGTCGATCCCGTAGTTCATGTGCCGTGTGCCGAGGGAGATCAATCCAGGGACGATCACCAACAGGGATAATATGTACCAGTATTTGCGGAGTTTGATCAGGTTCACGGTCTCTCTCCTCCCCCTAAGACCGCCGGCTTTGCCAGGGCGGCAGCAATTTTTATCCTCAAGCCGTACCATCTCGGGTTCAGCACCAGCCGCGAACTCACCAGCAGGTGCAAGACCAGGCGAGTGAAAGTGATCGCCGTGAACAGGCTAAGGGCCACACCGATGATCAGGGTGACCGCGAAACCAGGGATACCGGTCTGGGGTCTAGTGTAAGTGAAATATAAAAGCACACAGGCACCGATCAGGGTGTTGACATTGCAGTCCAGGATCGTTCTGAAGGCGTGCCGGAAGCCGGCATCGAAGGAACTGCGCAGGGTCTTGCCCGCCCTCAGTTCTTCTTTCAGCCGCTCATAGATCAGGATGTTGGCATCCACGGCCATGCCGACCGAGATGATGAAGGCGGCGATGCCTTCCAGGGTCAGGGTAACGTGAAACAGTAGATAGACCCCTGCCATGATCAGGCCGTAGACGATCAGTGACAGGTCAGCCACGATCCCGGGCGCACGGTAATAAAACAGCATGAAGAGGAGGACCAGGCCTAGTCCGATGACGCCGGCCATCAGGCTGCGGTCGAGCTCTTCCTTGCCGAGCGTTGGCCCAACCGTAGTGTTTTCAAGTAGCTGCACCTGCACCGGCAGCGCCCCGGCATTCAGCAGCAGGGCGTCGTTCTGGGCGTCCTGCAGCGTCTTGTACCCGCCGCTGATCACGGCGTTGCCGCTGGGGATCGCCTCCTTGACCACCGGGTTGGTCAGCAACTTATCGTCCAGGTAGATGCCGATCTGCTTCCCGACGTTGACTGCCGTCACCTGGGCAAAGATCTTGGTGCCCGCCGCGTTGAAGGTGAGGGCGACCTCCGGCTCGTTGGTCGACGTGTTTATTTGCGCCTGTGCTTTCTTGAGGTCCGCCCCGGTCAGCACCACCGTGCCGTCCGCGGTCTTGAACTCCAGTTTTGCTATCGTGCCAAGTGTTTTCACTGCCTGGTCCGGATCCTTGAACCCAGGCAGTTCCACCTGGATCTGGTTGCCGCCTATAAGCCGGATATCCGACTCGGTGACGCCGAGCCCGTTGACCCTTTTCTCAAAATTGTTCTGCAGGGCGTTCATGGCGTCGGATGTGACCGGGGCGTCGGGGGAAAGCGGGGATGCCTTGTATGTCAGAGACACACCGCCCTGAAGGTCAATGCCGAGTTGCTTCTGCAACTCGGAGGCGATCGGCTTTGCCGCAAAGACAACGATCGCGGCAATGACCAAGACGATCACGGCCAGAATGCCCGCATCCGCCCAATTGATGGCTAGCCTCTTCGCCTGCGGCCTGTTCGGCGCGCCGGGTCCACTGAACCCGGTACCGCCGCCGGCTGCCCGTGCCGCGCCCGCGCCGTGTCCACCGGACACAGCACCGCCGGACCCGGCGCCGGTCGCCCCACTGGTGGCACCGGACACCGCCCGCGCCTGGTCCACTGGACCCGGCGCCGCCTCCACCGCATCCGGGCTTACCGCCCGGCCTGAAAGAATGCGGCGCACAGGTGGGCGCGGGCGCGGCGCCTTACTCGATGATTGCTGGTTGGCAGCGCCGGCTGCAGCAGGCTCCGGCTGCGGGCTGTCGGGTGTCGCCTGCTTCTGCTCTTGCTGCGGACTGACTGGCATCTTCTGCTTCTGCTGCTGCCTGTTAGTGTTCCTGCGTTGTTTTTTGCCTGCCAATGATTGCTTCCCTCCTCATGTACTCCGCATTCCCGGTGTGCCGGCGGGCTTTCCTCCGCATCCGGGCTACGCCCGGCCTGAAGAATGCGGAGCACAGGAGCCAAGACGTAGCCTTGAGCCGGCGTTCAGGCCAGGCCCTGCGGAGGAATTCAGATCAGTTTGTTGCCGTTAATCTGGAGTCCGAAGCGGCAGCCCAAGAAATTGGCTGAACGCCTGCATAATAGCATCCGGGTCAAAAAGATTTCGAAGTAGTCCATCACCGGGCTGATGCTCTGGTCGATCTCCAGCTCGAGGATGATCGTCCGCCCATCGTCCGCCACTCTTAAAAAAGAGCGCTCCACCGCATAATTGACCCGGTCGTGAATGTCGAAGTTGGCGATGTCGGTGTTGCGCACCCGCGTCCGGTGCACGTCGGACTTGTCCGCCAGGATGAGAGCGGCGGCGATATTGTTCACCGGAGACCCGGTCTCCTCGTCATGGTTGCCGACCGCGGCCACCACCGTGCCGATCTCTTCGGGGGGCATCCCCAGGCGCTCCAGGATATAATAAGTCAGAACGGCTCCGGACAGGTGATGCCCATCCCTGTTCACCACGTTGCCGATATCGTGCATGTAGCCGGCAATGGCGGCGAGCTCTATCTCCCGCCTGGTGAAGCCCAACCTCCTGGCCACGTTCTGGGCGATGTTGGACACCAGGTTGATGTGGCGGTATCCGTGCTCGGTGAACCCCATCGCCCCCAGGTTGCTGTTTCCGGTGCGGACCAGGGTATCGGTCAGGATGTCCCTCTTAACGTCTTCGAGAGTTACCGCTGTGACTCGCACGGCGCTGTGCTTCGCCTGCCCCTCAAGTTCTTTCGTGATTGTACACGATTGGGCTGTCCCGTTTCAACCCTCGCCACCCGGCGCCGCAGACTGTCCACTTGCCCGGTTTCCATTAAAAACACCCTTATCGGGTATTTTTCTTCAACTGGGTCTTGGCTTCAGTGGGGGATTGCTTTCCCCCACTGAAGCTTAGAGCCAGTTAATACAGTGATGTAGCCGCTCTTACCTGTGTGCCCGTTTTCCCGGTGTGCCGGCGGGC
>JBEKFU010000082.1:0-17037 GCA_050013155.1 Thermacetogeniaceae bacterium
TGGTCAAAACCTTGCAGAAATCAGTATCGGAGAGGGGGGCAGATATTACTGAAATAGGATCAATAACCTGTAACTTATATTTTAAAGTCTTCTTAAGCTTATAAAGCAATCCAATATGATAGGAAGGAGACTCAGGTTGAGAACAAATTCATCCTCTTACCTTTCACCACAATTTAGTTTGTTATCAAATGACCAGTTAGAACAAATTCATTTAGCCAGTCTCGAAATATTGGATTCTGTAGGGGTTCAGGTAGACGAGCCGGAGGCCTTAGAGCTTCTGGGCCGAGGTGGTGCTTTCGTAGATGGTGACAGGGTCAAGATTCCGGCCTGGATGGTCCAAGATGCCCTTGCCTCAGCTCCCGCGCGGGTCGTCCTCAGTAACTCGAAAGGCGAAAGAAGTCTTTTCTTAGAGAAGAACCGTCCGTACTTTGGTACAGGATCGGATCTGCCTTACACTATTGACACCTATACTGGGAAAAAGCGTTATTCGACCAAAAAGGACGTAGAAAATGCCGCCCTGGTCGTTGATGCACTACCAAATATTGATTTTGTCATGTCCATGGGTATCGCGACTGATGTTCCTGCCTCTGTCTCTGACCTGCGCCAGTTTGAGGCTATGGTAACCTGTACCAGCAAACCGATAGTCTTCACTTCCCATCATCGACAGGGACTTCTGGACATTCTCGAAATGAGCGCTGTGATAGTGGGTGGAAAAGCCAATTTACAGCAAAACCCATTTTTGGCGTGTTATTCAGAGCCCATTTCTCCCCTAAGACACACGATCGATGGAACTCAAAAACTACTGACATGTGCGGAATGGGGCATCCCAGTAATTTACACGCCAGGTTTGATGGCTGGCGCCACAGGGCCGGTTACCTTGGCTGGCGCAGTGGCGGTAGCAAATGCCGAGTTGTTGAGCGGGCTGGTAATCCACCAACTTAAAAAGAGAGGCGCTCCTTTTATTTATGGTGGAACAGCCACTATAATGGACATGCGCACAACGCTTCTCTCATACGCTGCGCCGGAGATGCACTTGAACCAGGTTGTAATTACTCAGTTAGGGCAGAAATACAACCTTCCCATTTTCGGCATCGGTGGGTGCAGTGATTCGCCAATCTTAGACGAACAGGCTACAGCTGAGGCTATGTACACGTTATTGCTTGCAGGATTAAGTGGAGCAAACCTCATTCATGATGTGGGTTACGTGGGATCAGGGCTTATTCTGTCTTTAGCGTCTATTGTTATAAACGATGAACTTGTTAGCATGGTGCGCCGCACTCTTAGAAGTTACGAAGTTAACGAGGAATCACTTGCTCTGAGTGTCATTGCTCAGGTAGGCCCGGGGGGTGAGTTTGTTACTCATGAGCATACGTTACGCCATTTTAAGGAGGAACTATGGTTGCCGCGCCTAATAGAAAGGCGCAAGTACGAGGAATGGCACGATGGTGGATCTAGGACGTTGGCCGAGAGAGCAAATGAGGTGGTAAAGCAACTGTTGTCAGGAGCGGAGAAAAAAGCTTTGCCTGATGACGTGTGTCAAGAGCTGCAAAAGATTATCAAGTTTGCTGAAAAGAGATACGAAAACCAATGAACCATTAGTGCGTAGCTACGGATAAACTGGCAGGCGAGTCTGTACTTGGAGGTTTTTTTACTTAAAAAAAAAGGAGTTGAGTAGTGTGAAAAAACAGAGCATGCTATTTGCCATTTTGTTAAGCGTAGTTCTTATATCTGTTCTGGCTGTCAGTGGCTGCGGCAAGAGTCAGAGCGCAGGGGCAGAATACGTTGTTGGCTTTGTTAACCACCTTACCGGACCGGGAGCTGTTTACGGCGTGAGTTGTCAAAAAGGGGTCGAGCTTGCAGTCAAGCAGATTAATGATGCGGGTGGGATAAAGGGAAAGCCTGTCCGAGTAATTTATGAGGATGACAAGATGGATGCACCCACAGCTATTACTGCCCTGCGTACGTTAATCGATGTAGACAAAGTTCCAGTGGTTCTTGGCTCTGGCAGTAGTACTGTTACTTTGGCTATACTTCCGGTAGCCAAACAGGCGGGGATAGTACAGATCTCTGCGATTTCCACAAGTCCAGAGCTTCGAAACTATGCTGGTACTTATTTTGGGGTCATGCCCACAGACGAGGAGCAAGGGGCAAAATGGGTAGAAGTTGCGCAACAGATGAACTATTCGAAAGTTGCCCTGATGTATATCAATAATGACTATGGTATTGGGGTTAGGGATGCATTTACAAAAGCTTTCACGGCTGCCGGAGGGAGTATTTTAATTAGCGAACCCTTCGCGGAGGGTGGAACAGATTTTCGTACAGAGCTGCTCAAGGTTAAGGCAACCAACCCACCGGTAGTGTTTATTGTTGACCATGTTGTGGAAGGGTCTATTGTATTAAAACAAGCCAGGCAGTTAGGTTTGGATGTTCCGTTTATCGGAGACGTGGCAATGCAAACCGATGATTTTATTACGCAGGCAGGGGCCAGTGCTGCCGAGGGATTTATGGCCCTGCGGGAAGGTTCGCCTAACACGCCGCAATACCAAAAATTTGCACAGGATTTTCAGGCCATGTTTAACGAGCCTCCGACTATTTGGTCAGATTTTGCGTACGACAGCGTGATGTTGGTAGCCAAGGCTATTGAAACCAACGGTTATTCTGCCAGTGGTATCCGGGATGGCCTTCTCGCGATTAAAGACTACCCGGGAGCGTCAGGTTCAATAAGCTTTGACAGCGACGGCATCCGCGTTCATGGAGGTTATAGTGTAATGAAGGTAGAAAATGGGAAGTTTGTGCTTTCCCAGTAAGACCCCATGGCCTTGTAGCCGCCAGAAGGGATTAAAACGGATGGTGTTCAACGAGTTCTTGGCTTCAGTGGGGGATTGCCTTACCCCCACTGAAGCTTATCAGTAAAACTTGGCTTGCGCCGAGCCGACCGGGGTACCCTCTGGGTCGGGTACCCCGCGAAGGCGGAAGCCTTAGTTGCACTGATCCAGGGGCTTAGCGCCAAACTCGTTAATACAGTGATGTAGCCGCTCTTATCCCACCGCTTCAGAGAAGCGGGGGCATTAGAGCGGGTAGTCATCTGGCAAACCTGAATAGGAACCTTCTCCGGGACGAAAGGCCCGAGCGCCAAGTTTAGTTCAGGGTGGGTGATAAGCAAGAACTACCAATAAGCTGCGAAAATTTAAGGAGAAAACGTATGCATGCCAACATCTTAATCCAGTTGCTCCTTAACGGACTGATTGCGGGTAGTATCTATGGTATGATAGCCGTCGGATATGCAATGGTCTATTCCATTCTACGTTTTATAAACTTTGCACACGGATATATAGCTATGATCGGCATGTATTTAGCCTATACCTTTTCGACTCTCTGGGGCGTTAACTTTATTATTGCCTGCCTTTTAGCTGTAGTTTGCAGTGGTCTTCTGGGATTGCTGATTGAGCGTATTGCTTACAAACCATTAAGAAAGACCTTTTACCTAGCACCTTTGATTACATCTGTGGGCGTTTCCTATTCTTTGGAGGCGCTTGCCTTGCTGATCTGGGGAGCGGACGTCCGCTCTTATAATTTGCATATGGATCGCAGTTTTTCTCTTCTGGGGGCAAGAATTACTGAAGTGCAATTAATCATTATTGTGGTTTTGGTTCTTTCAATAGCTCTACTGGCTTGGTTACTGAAAAAAACCCCTCTGGGGATTGCTATCCGTGCCGCAGCGGATGACTTTGACATGTGTTTTCTTGTGGGGGTGGACGGTGACCAGATTATTGCGGCCGTTTTTGTAATTGGGTCGGCCCTGGCAGGAATCGCAGGTATTCTTCTTGGCATGAATACCAATCTCCAGACCACCATTGGTTTGGCGGTTACCATCAAGGCCTTTGCGGCCATCATCCTTGGGGGTCTGGGTAATATTTATAGCTGCGTCCTGGGAGGGCTGATCATTGGACTGGCGGAAAACCTCGGAATCTGGTATCTTCCGTCAGTTTGGAAGGATGCGGTGGCTTACGTGATTCTTTTTGTCATCCTGTTGATAAAACCTTCTGGTTTACTGGGCGCGAACCGGGAGGCCGAGGTAAAGCTATGACTCAAATGATCTTCCATCTTATTATCTTGGTCGCGATTTATGGTATTCTGGCCATCAGCTTAAACATAATTGTCGGTTACACCGGGCTCTTTAGCTTGGGACACGCCGCCTTCTTCGGGATAGGCGCATATACATCGGCCATTTTGAGTTTGGCAGGCGTGTCCTTCTGGGCAGCCATGTTCGCTGGCGGAATTCTCAGTGTCTTGGTAGGATTACTAGTAGGGTTTTCCACGGTCAATCTACAGGGCGATTATTTTTGCATTGCTACCTTAGCCTGTGGTCAAGTAATGAATGCTGTTTTCACCAATTGGATGAGTTTAACCCGGGGGCCTGATGGGCTGCCTGGAATACCAAGCCCAAGGATCTTTGGTTACACGCTCAGTTCACTCCCAAGTTTTGCGCTTCTAACGCTTATAATCCTCGGAATTGTGCTGTTTTTAACTCAGCGGCTTTCGTGGTCTCCATTTGGGCGTCTAATGCTTGGAATACGGGAGGACACGATTGCGGCCGAGAGCATCGGAAAGAATGTATCCAATGTGAAAATACAAGTTATTTTGGCTGGGGCCTTCTTGGCAGGTATTGCCGGCAGCCTTTTTGCAAGCTATATTAGTTACATCAATCCCGGGGATTTTGATATAAATCTATCGATCCTTATTCTACTGATGGTGGTTCTAGGCGGAATGGGCAACAACTATGGTTCATTGGTCGGTGCTTTTGCCATGGTGCTTATTCCAACAGTTTTACTGTTGGCCGGACTGCCCAGCGCTTTCTCGGGGGCTCTGCAAGAACTGATTTACGGATTGGCACTGATTGCCCTGATGTTATTTCGACCAAGGGGTCTCTTGGGAGAGTCCCACTTTATCAGCAGGAGTGATAGGGTAGAAGAGAGGGAAACACGTGCTGCAAGTGACTGATCTCACCAAAGATTTCGGAGGACTGAGGGCTGTGGACCATTTTACTTTTCAGGTCGAACCCCATAAAGTCACCGCCCTTATAGGTCCTAACGGCTCGGGGAAAAGTACCGTTTTTAATCTGATAAGCGGCTTCTATATGTCTACGTCCGGAGAGATTATCTTCAATGGTGAGTCTATCAAAGGCCTTCGTCCCTATGTGATTGCCAGGAGAGGATTGGTGCGCACCTTTCAACAGACGAGGATTTTTCCAGAAATGACTGTTTTTGAAAACGCTCTTTTGGGGACACAGAGATGCCTTGGCGAAAGAATGGGTTATGCACTTTTCAGGCGGGCGGTTGTCGAAAAAGATCTTCAGCAACGGCGGAAGAAAACAGAGGAATTTCTTCATTTTTTTGATCTTTATGACAAGCGTAATGAGCTAGCCAAGAATCTGCCTTACGGAGAGCAGAAGCGCCTGGAAATGGTCCGGGCTTTAATGACGGAAGCACGCTTGCTTCTTCTGGATGAACCGACGGCCGGAGTGAGTTTAGTACACGTGGAAAAAATGAAAGAATATATTTTAGCCCTCTTGGGCATAGGGATTACCTTTTTGGTTATCGAGCACCACATGAAATTTGTAATGGGGATTTCAAATTACGTCTACGTGATGGATTTTGGGCAGAAAATTGCCGAAGGGACGCCCCGTGATGTCCAGGAAAACCCTAAGGTTATAGAGGCATATCTTGGGACCGCTCGCACAACAGTTTAGAACTCGTGGGGGTTGGCATGACGTTATTGAGGATGGAACATGTGAATGCGTATTATGGCAAGGTTCAGGCACTTTATGATGTCTCGTTGATTGTTGAGGAAGGGGAAATAGTAGCGCTACTAGGGTCCAACGGCGCTGGAAAAAGTACGACGTTGCGATGTATATCCGGGCTGGCCAAACCGAGTTCCGGTCAAATCTGGTTTGATGACGCCTCTATTCTTAAATTGAAGCCAAACGCAATTGCTAGCAAAGGTATTAGCCATGTTCCCGAGGGGCGGCGCATATTTCCTAATCTAACGGTAGCTGAAAACCTTTTCATGGGTGCATACTCTTGTAGGAAGGACCGCAATGCAGCCACCGCGTACAATCAACGTCTCGCTTTTATCGGCGAGTTATTCCCGAGGCTTCAGGAACGGCTGAGTCAAAAGGGAAAAACGTTAAGCGGTGGAGAACAGCAGATGCTGGCTATAGGTAGGGGTTTAATGATGAATCCGCGCATTCTCTTATTGGATGAACCCTCTATGGGATTGTCGCCGTTGCTCTGTGACCATATATTTACAGCTATAGAGAGGTTGAACCGCGATAGGGGATTGACTATTCTTCTTGTGGAGCAGAATGCGAATCTGGCTCTAAGTGTTGCCCACAGAGGTTACTTAATCCAACAAGGATCCATGGTACTTAGTGGCACAGTAAGCGATCTGCTGCAAAACAACAATGTAAGGAGTGTATACCTGGGGGCATAGTGGTTAGAGGTGACTTAGACACCAAACTGTTCCAATATGTTCCGAGGGGCTCAAATCTGTCAATATTCCTTGCAGCGTAAAAGGGATGCATAATAATGATCACAGAAAACGAGAAAAAAGTATTTGACACACTGGATGAATTAGGGATTTCTTATGTGAGGCATGAGCATGAGCCAGTTTTTACAATAGAAGAAGGCAGCAAGCTGGATACCGGGGATGGGCGACACTGCAAGAACCTCTTTTTAAGAAACATAAAAGGGGATTCGCATTATCTTCTGATCGTAGACAATACTAAGCGAATCGAACTGAAGAATCTTTCCAAACTGATTGGGAGCACGGCCCTGAGCTTGGCTTCAGAAGAGAGGCTGTTCAGGTATTTAGGGCTAACAAGAGGCGCCGTCAGCCCCTTCGGGCTGCTCAACGACCGGGATAGAGAGGTCAAGGTGTTGATAGACAGAGATCTAACCGGGCGGAATAAGCTGTGTTTTCACCCAAATGTAAATACGGCAACAGTAATCATCTCCTTTCATGATCTCAAGAGATTCCTTGACCGGTGCGGCAATGAGATTTGCTACGTTCAAGTCTGACTGCTAACCGGTTTGCTGTCCGGGAATGGTTGATGTCAAAGAGCGAGCGGATTAGGAAACTAAGTGCGGCCGAGCAAGGTCGTGTCATATAGCGGGTGCGACTCCCGCCGGGGGGACATGGGTGTTCAAAAGCTGGAAACCGCGTTTTGGGAGATTCTAGAAAACATGTTGTGCCGGAGATTGAAACATGGTTGGCTCAACAACCCTGAGGCAGTTCCTCCCTTCGACACGAATCTAGGTTCGCATTGCTGCCCGGTCCGAAGCCTGCGCAATGATCGCGAACTTCTTGTATCCACAAGCATTAAAACATGAGAGCGGCTCCGGAGAGAAAGAACTCCGGGCCGCCTTGTTACTTCTGTAAATATCTATACCTTTAGAAGATCTTCTTGCTGTCCATGTAACCCTGGACGTAGTCCAGGGTCTCGCCGAAGCGCTGGAAGTGCACGACCTCACGCTCCCGCAGGAACTTCAGGCCGTCCTGCAGATCCGTGTCGTCCGTCAGCTTGATCAGGTTTTCGTAGGTGGCGCGGGCCTTCTGTTCGGCAGCCATATCCTCGTGCAGGTGGGCGACGGGATCGCCCATGACGTTGATGTAGGCGGTGGTGAAGGGCACGCCGTTGGAGTCGCTGGGGAAGATACCACTGTCCCAGATGGCGTAGTGACCGCCGTAGCCTGCCGCTTCGATCTGGGCGATGGTGGCGCCCTGGGTCAGCTTGAAGATCATGGTGGCGATCATCTCCCAGTGGGCGAGCTCCCCGGTGCCGATGTCGGTCAGCACGCCCTTGCCGCGGCCGGTGGGCATGGTGTAGCGCTGGGAGAGGTAGCGCACTGCGGCGCCCAACTCGCCATTTGGACCGCCGAACTTCCTGTTTTTATACAATGGCGTAATCGGGTTAAATCATCACTCAGGGTGAAATATGGCGATCTATGAGAAGTGGTGAAAATACTAGGGGGTTCTCAACCTTCTTCATGTTTACGTTGGAGCTACCGTATTAAAGCTGTTCTGTATTTGAATTACGAACACGAATTCGATTAGGAAACACTGTTATTATTTTTCCCATGCTTAATTCTGTGGAATAATTTTGCAAGAGTTGCTCAAGTAAACTTTTCCTCAATTCAAACGGTGCATCAGGAAAACGAACTACTCCGCAATGTTTTTTCCCACGTAATATGGCTAATTCTCCGAAATCCTTATCAGCAGTCAGGATGATTCTCTTTTCTTTAAAGGCCCAGTCTATAATGTCTTCGTCGGGCATATACGGATTCCTCGTTCGCACTTCATCAACGTTGTATCCGAGATCCTTTAACCACTTGGCTATTTTTCCTCCAATGCAAACATCTACAAGAAATTTCATTTTGCAACCTCAAAATTGATTGCTCCGATGCTTTCATTTGCTACCAAAGTCCGTGCATAGGCAAGGCAGGCTTTGATGTCGTTCAGTTCCAGATCGGGAAAGTCTTCCAATATTTCTTGCATTGTTACGCCCTGCTCCAAGAGCGCAAGTATATTTTCCACCTTGATACGCAAGCCGCGGATGATTGGTTTACCACCAAAAATATCCGGGTTAACTGTGATTCTCTTTAAAAGGTCAATTTCTTTCACAATACATCGCTCCCTTAAAATTATTAATACCCTTTCAAATCTTCCCCGTATCGGTTTTCATAATTTAAGCTTCACAAGCCACCATCCCCTGAATGGCTGGGTAGCACTCCTTGGCCAGTAGCGCGACATAGGCAAAGGCTGCATCAATGTTGTTCAAGACTATCCCCACACAGCCAAATGCCAATATCAGTCAATTAATAGTATATCTCCTACACGCCATCAAAGGCAAGGGAGGGGCATAGCGGTATCTAATATTACCACTAGAGCGAAAGCGATGAGGCGGCCCCATGTAGAGCTAATCCCGGGGCCGCCTTGCTACTTCTGTCAACGTCTATACTTTAGAAGTTCTTCTTGCTGTCCATGTAGCCCTGGATGTAGTCCAGGGTCTCTCCGAAGCGCTGGAAGTGCACTACCTCGCGTTCCCGCAGGAACTTCAACCCGTCCTGCAGGTCGACGTCGTCCGTCAGTTTGATCAGGTTCTCATAGGTGGCGCGTGCCTTTTGCTCCGCCGCCATGTCCTCGTGCAGGTCGGCGACCGGGTCGCCCATGGTGTTGATGTAGGCGGTGGTGAAGGGGACGCCGTTGGAGTCGCTGGGGAAGATGCCGCTGTCCCAGATGGCGTAGTGTCCGCCGTAGTCTGACGCTTCGATCTGGGCGATGGTGGCGCCCTGGGTCAGCTTGAAGATCATGGTGGCGATCATCTCCCAGTGGGCGAGTTCCTCGGTGCCGATGTCGGTCAGCACGCCCTTGCCGCGTCCGGTGGGCATGGTGTAGCGCTGGGAGAGGTAGCGCACTGCGGCGCCCAGTTCGCCATTTGGACCGCCGAACTGGGTGTACAGGTACTTGGCCATTTGGGGGTCGAGCTTGGAGACCCGGACCGGATATTCCAGCCTCTTTTCATATAACCACATGACAATTCCTCCTTGGGGGACATTCCTCGCAGAAGTGTGTCCCCATTCCTTAGACTAAACCTGCCACGGCCAGGGCTCTTGGATCCACGCCCAGGAGGAGGTGGGCCCCGAAGTGCCGTAGTCGATGAGCGGACCGAATTGAGCTTCATAATTGGACCGCGCTGTTGCGTAACGAGTGGCGAGGTCGTTAAAGACAGCCAGGGCGTTGGCGTCGTCGGGATGGGTGTCCAGATAGAGGTTCATCTCCACCAGGGCAAACCCCAACTCCTGGACTGTTTGTAACTGGCTCACGTTTTGCTTTGCCACAGCAATCACCTCAATATCATAAGTTTAGAAGACTTGGCTTGCGCATCAGATGTCTGAGGCAAGAGGTCTTAATAGAAGTCAGAGGCAAGAAGTCAGAGGTCAGAGAAAAGATTTTAAAAGCATTCAGAAAAGCATGCAAGTTTTTCATCCGGCATCCGACCTGTGTGCCGGCGTGCTTTCCTCCGCATCCGGGCTTACGCCCGGCCTGAAATGCCGGCTCGAGGCTGGCGCCTCGGCCGAAAGCCCGCCGGCACACCGGGAATGCGGAGCACGGGAGCGCGCCCAGAGGGCACCCGCGAAGCCTCAGAGCCGGCGTTCTGGCATCCGGCATCTGACTTCTTTTAGGGATAGTGCCTGTATAGTTCGGGGAAGAGTGTTCCGTTATGGAGGGCGTCCGGTAGGAGATACATGCTGCTGTTGCTGAAAACTTGGGGCGGTACATAGGCGGTGGCCAGGGCTATGCCCATATCCCCCGGCGGGCATGCCGGGATAACCAGGGCTGCCGGGAAAACCGGGCCTCGGGTAGCGCTCCAGCGTCGCCTCGCCGTCTTTCTTTCGTGTTTTTGCCATGAGGAATAACTCCTTTCGTAGGGATTGACGTACTTTATGCCATAACCACTCGAGGTTAACTCTAGCCTCGAACCTCGAATAGAGCTTCGAACATCGAGAAGGCACCATCATTTACCACCATTGTATGCATCAGGCAGCAGAGTTGCCACCGGCTCTCTGTTTCATGCCTTGAATCTCCCACCATCATTTACCACCATTGTATGCATCAGGCAGCAGAGTTGCCACCGGCTCTCTGTTTCATGCCTTGAATCTCCGAGCCAGGCGCATTAATATATTGGGTGGGGATGCAAACATGCCTTGACGAGGTCGCATCCCGGGAGAGGATACATAGTTGCAAACATTTCTGATCTTTCTGATGGCTCTGGGCCACCTGGTGACCGAGTTCAGCGGCGGCTCCCTGCCAATGCTGTTTCCGGTATTGAAAACCGATTTCCATCTCTCATATACTGCGATCACCCTGATCGTCCAGGTGGCCACCCTGAGCGCCACCCTCACCCAGCCCCTGTTCGGCATCTGGAGCGACCGCATCTCCAGCCACTGGCTGCTCTCCACCAGTTGTTTCCTGTCTGCCCTGGGCCTCGCCATCGTGGGTTGGGCCGGCAGCTTTGCCCTGATCTTGCTGGGTGTTTTAATCAATGGGCTGGGCACGGCGGCCTTCCACCCGGAAGCCTCCAAACAGGCTTTTCTGGCAAGCGACAAGGGGAAGGCCGCCCTCTCCCTGTCGATCTTCTCATTCGGCGGAAGCCTGGGCTACGGCCTGGGGCCCCTGGCGGCCACGATCATACTGGCTGGCGCCGGACGCCGGGGAATGGCCGCCCTGCTGCTGCCGGCGGTCATAACAGCGCTGCTGCTGCAGTTCTCACAGCCAGCTCTGGCACGGTTCAACTCCCGGCCGGAAACGGTGGCGGATAACGGTCCGGCTCTGCCGGACCGTTATCCGAGATCGGCCTGGTACATATTAGGGCTGCTGGTCCTGTTCGTTACCTTTCGCTCCTGGATCAATTATGGTGTGACCACCTTCATCCCCCTTTACTACATCAACTACCTCAAGGGGGATCCCACGTACGCCGGCATCTGGTTGACGGTGTTTCTGCTCGCGGGTGCCCTGGGTACCCTGGCGGGGGCCCCACTATACAGATGGGTAGGCAACAGAGCGGCACTGGGGCTGTCGTTCGTGGGCCTGATTCCCTCGTTTATCCTTTTTTCCTACACTCAAGGGATCTGGAGCTTTGTCCTGGCCGGATGGGCTGGTTTTGCCCTGTTCTCCTCCACCGCGGTGACGATCGTCTACGCCCAGGAGGTGCTGCCCCAGAGAGTGGGGCTGGCCGCCTCATTGATGATGGGCCTCGGGGTGGGGCTGGGCAGCCTGGGGGCCCTGCTCATGGGGAGAATAGCCGACCTGCACGGAGTGCCCGCCGCTCTTTCCATGATGGCGTTGCTGGCGCCGCCAGCGCTGGCGGTTGTCCTGCTGCTCCCAAGTAGAAAAAGATCTCCGGGTGGAGCATTGCATTTCGCTTCCGGCAAGGTAAACTAAAGTTAGTATGCAAGGATGGGCGGATCAGGTGTGATCATTGCGGTGGATTGCCGTAAGCTGTTTAGTATGCAACGATAGGAGCGTTCGAGATGATCGCCTGGTTTCGCCTGAACCTGGCCCTACTGACAGCCCGGCTGGTAGCTGCGGCCTGCCGCCTCTTCCATTATCCGGGCACATCCCTGCCCGGGGTGGTTGCCCTGAAGGTCTGCCCGGATGCGGTCAACCTGATGACGCCCGCCTACGAGCGGGTGCTGGCCGTTACCGGTACCAACGGCAAGACTACCACCGCCAACCTGCTGGCCGACTTCCTGCGCGCAGCCGGCTGCACGGTAGCCCACAACGCTATGGGGGCCAACATGCTGCCGGGGGTAGCCACCGCCCTGTTCCGGGACCGGCAGTTCCGCGGCCGGCCGCGCAGCCGGATCGCCTTGCTGGAGGTGGATGAAGGCAGCGTCGGCAAGGTCTTTGCCGCCGCCAGGCCGGAGTTGGTGATCGTCACCAACTACTTCCGGGACCAGTTGGACCGTTACTGGGAGTTGGAGCGCACCACGGCCCTGCTGCGTGAAGCGGTGGCCGGGCTGCCCCGGGTGACCCTGGTCCTCAACGCCGACGACCCACTGGTGGCGGTGGTCGGCCAGGGTCAGGCCCAGGTCAGATATTTCGGTGTCCTCAAGGAAAGCCGGCCGGTCATCCCTCCCATTTCCTACGAGACCAGGGAGGGCCGGTTCTGCCAGCGCTGCGGGACTGCCCTCACCTACAACTACTTTCATTTCGGGCAACTTGGAGACTACTTCTGCAGCAACTGTGGTTTCCGGCGCCCGGAACTGGACTATGCGGCCCGGGGCATCAGCGAGGACGAACTGCTCCGCATGTCCGTCAGCATTCGTGTCGCATCCGCTTCTGCTCTGAAGACTGATGCAGGAGTGGCAGCGCCTCCGGGCGGCGCCGTATCCCTGCGGCAGCCCGGACGGGGTACCCGCTTCAGCGGGTCGGCGGCGCCGGAGGGGGAGCGCCGTGAGTTGCAATTGACCGCCCCGCTGCGCGGCTTCTACAACGTCTACAATATCCTGGCCGCCACCGCGGCGGCGCAGGAACTGGGCGTCGGCGACCAGGTCATCCAATCTGCAGCCCGGAGCTACAAGCCGGCCACCGGCCGGATGGAGGACTTCCTGTTCGCAGGGCGCCGCTGCACCCTGGCCCTGATCAAGAACCCGGTGGGGGCGAACGAGGTGCTGAAGACCCTGATCCAGACCGTCGGCGCCAAGGCCCTGGTGATCGCCATCAACGACCTGGCGGCGGACGGCCGGGATGTCTCCTGGTTATGGGACACGGACTTCGCCTGCCTGGCAGACCCCTCTGTCAACAGGGTCATCTGTGCCGGATTGCGGGCCGCGGACTTCGCGGTCTGCCTCAAGTATGCCGGGGTGCCCCTGGAGCGGATCGAGGTGGCGCCGGAGCGTCCCGCCAGCCTCAGGCGCCTGGCGGCCCAGCAGGCAGACAAGCTGTACGTGCTGGCTACCTATACCAACCTGTTTGATTATGCCAGGCTGCTCGGGCGCCTGGGAAGGGTGGTGGAACGGCGTGCGCATTAGGGTGTGCCACCTCTATCCGGACCTGTTGAACCTGTACGGCGACCGGGGCAACGTGCTGATCTTCTGCCGCCGGGCCGAATGGCGCGGGATCGAGGTGCAGCTCGACCTGATCTCCCTGCCCGACCGGGTGCGGTTCACCGATTACGACTTCATCTTCGCCGGCGGCGGGGCTGACCTGGACCAGGGGCTGGTGAGCAAAGACCTGGAGAAGAAGGGTCCCTTGCTGATCGACGCCGTGGAGCAGGGGGTGGCGCTGCTCTGCATCTGCGGCGGCTACCAACTGTTGGGGCGCTATTACCGCGCTCAGGATGGCGCCACCCTGCCCGGGGTCGGCCTGTTCGACCTCTATACCGAGGCCGGCCGCCGCCGGCTCAAGGGGAACATCTTATTAGAACTCGATCCAGAACTACGGAAGGATGTTGACGCCCATCAGAGCAGGCAGTTGACTACCCTGGTCGGCTTTGAGAACCACTCCGGGCGGACCTGGCTGGGAGAGACGGTACGGCCGCTGGCCCGGGTGATCCGGGGCAACGGCAATAACGGGGATGACGGCTCTGAGGGCGTAAGCTACCAGAACGCCTTTGGCACCTACCTGCACGGCCCCTTCCTGTCCAAGAACCCGCACTTCGCCGACCTGCTCATCGCCCGCGCCCTGTCCCGGCGGCACGGCAGCGTCGACCTGGCGCCCCTGGACGATACATTGGAAATCAACGCTCACCGGGTGATGGAGAGGCGCCTGCGATAATTTACTGCATCACCCGGGTCAGGAAGGAGCGTGTCCGGGGGTTGGCGGGATTGGTGAAGATCTGGGATGGTATGTCCTCCTCTACGATCAGCCCATCATCCATGAAGATCACCCAGTCGCCCACTTCCTGGGCGAACTTCATCTCATGAGTGACGAAGATCAGGGTCATGCCCTCCCTGGTCAGGTCGCGCATGACTTCCAGCACCTCGCCCACCATCTCCGGGTCGAGGGCGGAGGTGGGCTCGTCGAACAGCATCACCTGGGGCTGCATCGCCAGCGCCCGGGCGATGGCCACCCGCTGCTGCTGCCCGCCGGAGAGTTGCTGCGGGTAGTTGCGGGCCTTGTCGCTCAGCCCGACCTTGTCCAGCAGGGCCAGGGCGCGCCGTTCTGCCTTGTCCCTATTCATCTTCTTGACCTTGAGCAGGGCCATGGTGATGTTCTCGGTAGCATTCTTGTGAGGGAACAGGTTGAAGTTCTGGAAGACCATGCCGATTGATTCCCGAGCTTTCGGGAGGTTTGTTTTTTTATCCGTAAGCTCCACGCCGGCGAATTCGATCGTGCCGGCGGTGGCCTCTTCCAGTTGGTTGAGGCAGCGCAGCAGGGTGCTCTTGCCTGAGCCGCTGGGCCCGATAATCACCAGCTTCTCGCCATCGGCGACATCCAGGTTGATGCCGCGCAGCACCTCCAGGCGGCCGAAGTTCTTTTTCAGGCCTCTAGTCCTGATGATGGACATGGACACTCAGCCTCCTTTCGGTGAAGTCGACCAGCCTTGACACGCTGAAGGTCATGATCAGGTAGAGAAAGGCAACGCTGATGAAGATCTGAAACGGCTTGAAGTAGGTCGCGTCAAGGATCTGGCCCTGCCTGGTCAGTTCAATGTAACCAATTACTATCAGCAGCGAGGTGTCCTTGAGCATGGCGATGAACTCGTTGCCGAGGGGCGGAACTACCACGCGAAAAGCCTGCGGCAGGATCACGTGATACATCGCCTGCCGCGGTGTCATGCCCAAGGAGAGGGCAGCCTCCCGCTGCCCCTTCTCGATCGACTGGATGCCGGCCCGGAAGATCTCGCCGACGTAGGCCCCGCTGTTCAGGCTTAAGGCGATGATCGCTGCCAGGAACGGCGGGATGTTGGTGCTTGCCGCAGCCTGTCCGATGCCGAGATGAGTGAAAAGAAAGGCTTGCGCCTCACTGATCAGTTGGGGAAATCCGAAGTAGACGATGAAGATCTGCACCAGCAGGGGGGTGCCGCGGAAGAAATCGATGTAGCAGGTTGCAATCAATCTGATTGACTTGGCCGTGGAAAGCCGGCCCATGCCGGCGAACAGCCCGAGGATGATACCCAGCGATACCGCTATAACAGTGAGCTTGATTGTTTCAAGCGCTCCGGCGAATAGGAAGTGCAAATTTTGAAAGACGACGTCCAAGTCTGAGAGCACCTCACAGTTATGCATGAAATGAGAAAGGGTGCGCAGTGGCTAAACTGCGCACCCCTGATGACTTTATTGCGGTGGTTGGCCGGGCAGGTAGGGTTCCGGGTCCCGCCCGTACCATTTCTTGTAGATGGTGGCGAACTCGCCGCTGGCCTTCAGCTTGTTCAAGCCGTCGTTGATCTGCTGCAGGATCTGCGGCTTGTTCTTGGCAACGACGATGCCGTAGTACTCGCTGTCCAGGGTATCGCCCACCAGCTTGTAATCATTGGGGCTCTGGTTGACGTAGTAGGCGCTGACCGGCAGGTCATTGATCAGGGCGGCCGCGTCTCCGCTCTTGACATCCAGCAGGGCCTCCGGAATGTGGTCAAACGGTTTGACCGTCGCTCCCGGGACCTCCTTGGCCCGATCATAGCCTGTGGTGCCGATCTGGGCCGCGATCGTCTTTCCCTTCAAGTCGTCGATGCTCTTGATGCCGTTGTTGTTTTTCGACACCGCGAGGATCAGGCCGGACCTGTAGTATGGCATTGAGAAGTCGACCATTTTCTGACGATCGGGCGTGATGGTAAAAGCCGAGAGGCCTATATCGACACTGTTCGCTTCTACTGCAGCGATGATCCCGTCAAAGTTCATGTCTTGATAGACTGGCTGAAAACCCTCGACCTTGCCGATCGCATTCATCAGATCGATGTCATAGCCAGTGACGTTGCCAGATGTGTCGCGGAACTCCAGCGGCGGGTAGTCGATCTCGGACGCCACCTTGTACTGGGGCAGTTGCGGCGGTTGCGGCTGCGCCGCCTGTTTCTTGCTGCAGCCGGCCACCAGCAGACCGACCAGGCCAACCAACATAACGACCAGTAATACCTTCCAAATACTTCGCAAATCTTTCCCCCCTCATGGTTTTAAGATGTTGACTCGTGTAAATATTCGTAAGTATCTAAGAAAATCCTGCTGCATTTTTTAAAAAAAAGGAAGATAAATACCGGATGAAGCATATTCATACAGACATGGCGCTGATTGGCTGATTCCCAGCACTCAGTGCAGGACTGCAACAGAAGATCAGCTTTATCTTTCCTCGCACGAAAAACCTATCCCCTCGTGGGGTAGGATGAAAGGGGCCGAACGGTTCGTATGGTGGTGTGTTGGTATGGTGAACCTCCCCCGGGACAAGCCCGGGGGCTTCTCACCTTTCGAGACCGCTCCGCAAAAGCGGAGTCTTACCATCTCTAGGTGAGCTACAGCGCCGTGTTTCCACGGTCCTGGCCCG